>CAZGYE010000119.1:0-15222 GCA_964530165.1 uncultured Planctomycetaceae bacterium | reverse complement strand
CGTTTCATTATAACCTGGAGAATCCGGACGACGGCGGGCGGACGTTCTTCGTCGATCCACAGGATGCAGCCGCCTCGCCGTTTGGCTGGCACGACATCAACGGTTCGCCGGGAGCCGAGTTCACCGACACCCGCGGCAACAACGTGTTCGCCCAGGAAGACCGCAACGGCGACTTCGCTGACGGCTCTCGACCCGACGGCGGGGCCGGCCTCGTGTTCGATTTTCCGCTGGATCTGGCTCAGCCGCCGGTCACCTACCAATCGGCGGCCATCACCAACCTGTTCTACGTGAGCAACATTCTGCACGACATTCACTATCAGTACGGGTTCGACGAAGCGGCCGGCAACTTCCAGCAGACCAATTACACCGGCGCCGGCTTGGGCGGCGATCCGGTTTTGGCCGGCGCCCAATTTGGTGCGGACACCGGCTGGGCCAACAACGCTTTCTTCGGCACACCGCCCGATGGTCAGCAGCCCATCATGGCGATGCTTGAGTTTACACTCACCGTGCCGAGACGCGACGCCGACCTCTCCAACACAATCATGATTCATGAATACGGTCACGGCGTCTCCAACCGGCTGACCGGCGGCCCAGCCAACGCGAACGCGCTTTCCGCCATCCAAAGCGGCGGCATGGGCGAAGGTTGGAGCGACTGGTGGGCTTTGATGTTCGGCCAGAAGCCGACCGACGGGCCGTTCGACGCCTACCCGACAGGAACTTATGTTCTCGGCCAGTCTCCCACCGGCGGCGGCATCCGGCGGTTTCCTTACAGCTTCGACATGAGCATCAATCCGCTGACCTACGGCGATTTCAACGGCGGGTTCCCCAACAACGAGGTGCACAATGCCGGCGAGATTTGGGCTTCGACCTTGTGGGACATGAACTGGCTGCTGATCAACGGCGACGGGAACCCACCCGATGTCCATGGCGACGTGACGATTCCGCACGGTTTCGATGCGGACCTCTATAACGGCACCGGCGGGAACAACCTGGCGCTGCAACTGGTAATGGACGGACTGAAGCTGCAGCCGGCCAATCCGTCGTTCCTGGACGCACGCGACGCGATCTTACAGGCCGACCAGGTCCTGACCGGCGGCGAGAACCAGTTGGCAATCTGGACCGCTTTCGCCCGGCGTGGGATGGGCTTTAGCGCCTTCGACGGCGGCAGCGGCAACGCGACCACCGTTGTCGAGGCTTTCGACATGCCTCCTCACACCGGCTTCGTCCAATTCGACTCGGACTCATACATCGTCGGCGACGCCGTGGGCATCTTTGTCGGCGACCGGGACCTCGAAGGAACCGGATCGCTCGACGTGAGCCTGACCAGCAGCGGCGGAGACGTCGAGACGGTGAGCCTGGCCGATCTTGGGTTGGGCGCCTTCGAGGGCACGATATTGACTGCAACCGGCCCAGCCATTCCCGGCAACGGCGTTCTAGAAATCGTCGCCGACCGAGAGCAGTTGACCGTGACCTACAATGACCCGACCGACACCGGCGGCAACCCGATCGTGCTGACTGATCTTGCCCAGATCATCTCACTGGCCCAAGACACGCTGCTGGGTGGTCCGGGCGACGACACACTGATCGGCAGCGACAATAACGATTTTCTCAACGGTCAGGCCGACGATGATTTGCTCGACGGAAACGGGGGCGACGATCTGGTGGCCGGCGGCATGGGCGACGATACGCTCTCCGGCAACGCCGGCGCAGACACCTTGGCCGGAAAGGGAGGAGCCGATGTCGTCTTCGGCGACGTCGACCCGACCGACCCGGCCTATGACCCGTCAATCCACAACGGCTTCGACGTCATTCTCTGGGGCGGCGGAGACGGTAACGACACGATTGACGGCGGCCTGGGATTCGATCTGCTGCAAGTAAACTCCGGCTCCAAGAACGACACGGTCCTCGCCGCTGCCGACGGGACCAAGTTGATCGTCACCGCCAGCACTATTGCCGATCCGGTTGGGGAAATGACAAACTCGCGTTCCATCGAGAAACTGACCGTCAACACCAACGTCGGCGCCGATTCGATCCGCATTCAGGACCTCTCTGGCCTCTCATTGTTGCAGTTTGTGGAAGTCAACAGTGGAGGCGGGTCGGATTCTGTGGACGCATCGTCTCAGAGGAGTCGCTCTCTGCATCTTTTCATCAACGGTGGACCTGGCAACGATACACTTATCGGCGGCGACGGCTTGGAAATGGCCCACGGTGACGCCGGCAACGACAGCTTACTCGCTGGCGGCGGCAACGACAGCCTGTTCGGCGGGAAGGGGAACGACACTCTCCTCGGAGGCGCCGGCAACGATGAACTCAACGGTGAAGAGGGTCACGACGTGCTCTTCGGTGAAGCCGGCGACGACAACCTCGACGGTGGTCTAGGAAACGACAAACTCTTCGGCGGCACTGGAAACGACTCGCTACGCGGCAGCTTTGGAAATGATCGTGCAGCGGGTGAAACAGGCAACGACATCCTGGAAGGCAATGACGGAAGCGACACTCTCGACGGCGGCGACGGAAATGACACGCTTCGAGGGCAGGCCGGGGCCGATTCGCTGCTCGGTCAATTGGGCAACGACGAGCTCACAGGAGGCGATGATGACGACCGCCTCATCGGAGGTGCTGGAAATGATCGGCTGCTCGGCGAAAAAGGCAACGATCATCTCAACGGCAACGACGGTTTCGATACACTCGGCGGAGGCTTCGGCGAAGACACGTTGCTGGGCGGCTCCGGCAGCGATGAACTCGCCGGCGACGCCGGAAACGACACCCTCAGCGGCAATTCAGGCGCCGATTCGATTCGTGGAGGCGACGGACGGGACTTGTTGAGAGGCGGTCTCGGCAACGACACGCTGGGCGGCGACGACGACAACGACACACTGCTTGGCGAGGGCGGCAACGACGCCCTCGCCGGCCACGACGGCCGGGACGTCCTCAACGGCGGTGCTGACCGCGACACGTTAGTCTCCGGCAACGGCGACGACACACTGCGAGGCGGAGCGGGAGCGGATATCCTGATCGCCGGCAGCGGAACCGACGACCTGGACGGTCAGGGCGGTGTCGACACCCTCTCGGGCGGTCAAGGCACGGACACCATCACCGGTTTCGCCGACGACGTGATTGACGAAGCGATCGAGAATCTCTTCGATCCCAGCAAGGCCGAGTTCGCCTGGATCAACGCGGTGTGACCGTCCCCGGCGGTAACACCGATGGACGACGACCGCGTGGTCCGCATCCCGATCATCTCCGGCCGCTATTGGGTGCACGACGTCACTGTGCGACCTTGAGGAACTTGACCAAGTCGGCCAGTTGCTGCGGCGTGAGTTGCTTCTCCAGTCCGGTCGGCATAATGGAGACGGTTCCGGGCTTCCGTTCTTCGATATCACCGACGGCAATGTGGGCCACCTTCTCGGCGTCGAGCTGCAACGTGACTTGTTGGCTCGTTTCGTCACGGATGACGCCGTTGAACACGCGGCCGTCAACCGTCACAATCGTCATCGGTTCGTAACTGCGCACGAAACTCGCACTGGGGAACAGGATCGATTCCAGCAAGTCGCGCTCGCTGCGGATGCGGCCGATGCGCGTCAGGTCCGGGCCGACCCGGCCGCCCAGGTAACCCACCGCGTGACAGGAGGCACAGGCGACCTTGGTACCGTGAAACACGCGCTGCCCGCGGCGGACGTCGCCCTTCTCGACAAGGCCGAGAACCGATTCCAGCTTCTGCGTCTTGTCCCGGTTCTCCTCTTCAATGTGCGACAGCAACGATTCGGCTTTGTGGAGAACTTCGTTGCCGTATGCGGAAAACTGCTTCTGCAACTGATCCGTCGCCAGCGAGCTCGCCGCCGGAGAGCGCTCCAGCGCCGCGATGAGCCGCAAGCCGACCCGCGAGTCGTGTGACTTGGTGAACAGTTCCATCAGCCGTTTCAATTCCATCGGGCCGACGGCGGGCAGCGCATCGGCGACGATGAGCAATTGTTGGACACCGAGCCGCGTGCCGAGCAACACGTCCACGGCCAGCGAACGGAGCCGGACGGGTTGGTCGAGGGCCAGGCGTTCGCACAGAAATCGCAACGTTTGGGATTCCACGTCGCTCGCTGTACGGGGCAGTGCGGCCAGCGCCTGCAAACGCACGACGGCCGGCAATTGCTCGTGTCGGGCAATCTTCTGCAACCGTTCGCTGAGCCGGGCGCTGGGTTGTTCACTCTGCTTCGAGCCGGACAACGCGCGGATCGCACTGACTGTCGCGCCCAGCAGTCGCGCATCGGCAGCGCCCAGTTGGTCGTACAGCGGCTTGGACCAAACGCCCGGCATGGCCTTCAGTTGACTTTTTGCCATCGCATCCAGGATCACGAGCTTCGTTTCGCTATTCACGCCCGCGTCGGCAAGGCCCTCTCCCATCACCCGCTGAATGGCAGAATTCGTGGCGAACCGCGCCAGCCTCGCTGACAATTGATGCAGCGCGCCCGGACCGCTGGGATTGTCTTTGACGGCGTGGCGAAAATACTCGGCCAGCTCATCGCCCCACTCGGGATGGTGCTCGGCGACCCACCATGCCGTCTCGCCGAGGGCCACATGCGCGGAGTCCAGCAGCGGACGCACTTCGGACGCTCGCAGAGCACCGCCGGGCATTTGATCCAGAGCGATCAACGCAGCCCGCTGCACGCGAACGTCGTCACTCGCCAGCGCCGAGCGGGCCGCTGCGGCATCGGCGATTTCCAGCACTGCGTAGATCGAAGAATGTTCGACGGCACGGTCCGAGCAGTCGGCCGCGGCAGCCAATAGCGCGGGAACCGAAGAGGCCGAGCCCACTCGGCCCAGCGCTTCCGCCGCCGCGCGACGGTTCTGTGAGGATTCGCTTTCGAGTATCTTCACGAGTGTCTCTTCGGCTTCACGGTCCCTCCAGACGCTGATTGAATGCAGGGCGGCCTGGCGCACCGTTTCGTCGTTGTCGGAGAGCGCCCGGCGCACAACGCGACGGGCCTGGGGATCGTCGATGAGCGTGAGCGCCCAGACCGCGTGAAGTCGTTGTTCCGCGTGTTTGGATGTCTTGATCACGCGGCTCAGTGCGACAACGGCACCGGCACCACGACGGCCTAACGCTTGTCGCGCCCGATTGCGCACGGCGAAACGCGGATCGGCCAGCAAACCGGTCAACTGCTCGTCGGTCAGTTCGGACCAGACGATCTTTTTCCCACGAGGATCCACAACTCGATGGGACCGCTCGCGGCGCACCCGATAGATCGCCCCCAGAATATCCGGTTTGTGCAACTGCGACGTCGGACAGCACAGCTTGTACCAGCCGCCCGTGTCGATGACCAGCACGCTGCCGTCGGCGTCTTCGAGCACGTCGGTTGGATGAAAGTCTAGATTGTCGCTGACAAGAAAATCCTCGTGGTGTGACTCGAAGGAGCCGCCCCTGGGTTGCAGCACGTGTCGCGTGACTTTCCGCATGTTGAACAGGCATGCCAGCAGGTTGTTGCGGTACCCGTCTCCCATTTGAGACGTTTCCAGCCGGGTCAGTCCGCACGGAGCCGCCGCGCCCAGGTGCGACAACACCGGCATGAGCGGCCCCGTTCGGGGATGGCCGTCGAGTGCGCCGTGAACTCGGCCATAGACGCCGCCATAGACGGCGTGGATCAGTCCGTCCCGCAAGCCGCCGCCGGGACGTTGCAAGAACGTGGTTGTAAAGATGCGCTCGCCGCCGGGTGTGAACACGACCTCCACCGGATTGGCCATCCCGCCGGTCATAACCGGTTCGATCAAACCACCCTCGGGGCGACGGCGAAAGATGTGCGCGGCACGCGTCACAAACGGTTTCTTTCCCGGCCGTTCGTAGGTCTGTTCGGCATATGCGCCCTTGCACCAGTAAAACCAGCCGTCCGGTCCCAGGTAAGGACCGTGTACGTCGTTGGCGCAGTGAGTCAGCGTTTTCCCATCGAACCATACCGCGCGCCGGTCCGCGACGCCGTCTCCGTCCGTGTCGGTCAGTTTCCAGATTTGCGGCGGAGCGCCGACGTACAGAGAGCCATCGTACCACAACGTTCCCTCGAGAAACGCCATGCGGTCGGCAAACACGGTGCTCTTGTCGAAGCGGCCGTCGCCGTTGGTGTCTTCCAGTCTCACAATGCGGTGCGGCTTCTTTTCCAGTTGCACCTCGACCTTCTCATTCGAGCCGCTGGAGTCAGCCACGTACAAACGCCCCTGCTCGTCGAAGTCGGCGCAAATCGGACGATTCACCAACGGCGGCCCCGCAACCTGTTCGATCTCACAACCGTCGGGCAGCGTAAACGTCTGACCGTTGAGCTTCACCTCGGCAGCCTGAGATCCGTTGGTGATGACGACGTAAAAAATGCAGATCAGCCCCAAAACCATTTGAGGCATAGGCCGCTGGTAGCTTGTCATTGCCGTCAATCCTCGCGGTTGGCGATGAGGGACTCGAAACCAAAAACACAACCACCCAAGCTAACACCCACTTGCACAAAACGCAAAGTGCAAGCGATCGGGAAGCAGCCTGTTACGAACTCCCGGCGGTGATAGAATGATCGGCTCGCGGACGATTCGCCGCAAATCGTGTCGGAACAACTTTCCCGGATTGAGTGAACCACGATGCCCTCAGCATTCTACGCTTTTTTGGCGGTCGTTCCTTTGGTGACGTTGACGCTGCTGCTGCGATTCTTGATTCACATGGAGGGCTGGTCGGTCGGTCTGGTGGGCGCCTTTTCGCGAATGGTGACCGTGCCTTTACTGGCGGCTTGGGCGCTGGGCACAGGTGCTGGATGGCGCCGGCTGCGGCCTCGCGGCATGGGTCGTTGGCTGACGCTGATGGGTGTGATCTCGATCGTGATTCACTTGCTCTGGTTCGGCTCGGCGAAATGGACAACCGCAACGAACATCTCCATGTTGTTCCGTTTCGACGTGGTGTTCGTTGTGCTCTTGGGTGCGCTGTTGGGGCTGGAACGCATTGGAGCATGGCAATTGGCGTTGTTGCCCATCCTGTTTGTCGGCTTGGCACTGCTGACCGAGATCGACAAGTTCGACTGGAGTGGACACATGCTGGGCGACGCGATGGTCGTCGTTGCGGCTTTTGGCTATGCCGCCAACGCTTTTATCATCCGTCACATCCTGCAGGTTATGGACGAAGCGGCCGTCGCCTTGTACAACCACTCGATCAGCACGCTGGGGTTTGTGGCCCTCGGCGTGGCGGGCAACGATTTCGTCCGCTGGCGGCAGGTGTTCGAGGAGCCGGTTGTTTGGCAGTCGATCATGTGGCTGGGCGTGGTCGGTGCTGTCGGCCTGCCTCTGTATTACGTGGCGTTGCGTCGCATGAGCGTCTGGAGGTTGCGGATGTTCATGCTCGCCGGGCCGGTTCTCACTGCCATGGTTGAATGGCCCCTTTGGGGCGCGCGGCTCTCCTCGCTTCAGTGCTTCGGAGCGTTGATCATATTGGGCGGCCTGGCGGTGTTAATCTACATTGAATGGCACGAAACGAACCACAGTGACCGCCCCGGTGAAAGACCCGCACGAAGCCCTTCCGTACTGTGAAATCACCAGGTCGTCACAACGCCCCCTTCAATGTTCCAAGAGTTGACGGGGGCAGCGCAGCGGAATACACTCAGTTTGGTTGTCCAGTCATCGAGAAAGGAAGAACATGACGGTGCAACACATCGACATCTACCACTGCCAAAAATGCGGTGAGTTGATCTACGGGGAACACGATGCACCGCCGCCCCGCTGTTGTCGAGTGGAAATGGTCAGAGCGGTCTCAGACATCCTGAGCGAGATCGAAGACGAACAACTGCTGGCTCAGCACGAGGCCTCTGACACGGCGGAAGGTCGACGTCATTCCTTTCCACCCAAATGACGTCGGCTAGGTTTCACGTCATCCAATGACCGCAGCAGTTCGATGTGATCGAACAATGCCGTCCCGCCCATGGCCGTCGGAGCGATGCCGGTGAGTGTGAACTCGCCGCAGTCCTTCCAAAGATCGACGGTCAGCGGCGACCACTGGCGAGGGACGCGGGCGGAAACCTGTCGGGCTTGCCACTTCGTCGTGTTCTCTCCGCTGTAATAGCGGCGTAGCGGTTTGTCGGCCGGAGGCCAGTTGCCGTCGGCAGCCAGTTCGATCATCACGCCCTCGCCGCCGCGAGATTTCCAGGCCAGCCGCAAATAGCGGAACTCGCCCGGTCCGGGTTTCTCGACAATGCGGTAACGCCAATTGCGAATCCGCGGCGAATAACGCTGCAAGGGGGTCACCGCCAACGCAGCGGTTCCGGAAAAGCGATCGTCGAGATCGAACGAGATCTTCCCGGAGCCTTCCCGCAGCGCCTCGAGGAATGCGAGGTCGTCCTCAAACAGGGTCACCGCCGCCGGTGACGGCGGTCCGAGCCTCTGGCGCAGGTACGCGATCACCGCGGCCAGATCCTGCGGGCTGATCTCCCGCTCGATGTTCTCCGGCATCAGCGAGACGTCGGACGCCGACATCGCGTCGATGTTCTTGCGCAGGATGGTATTCTCGGCTCCTTCTTCCCGGCGCAGCGTGATGCTCGTTGCCGTTTCAGCGGCCAAGACCCCGGAGACGATCCGGCCATCGGTGGTGGCGATTGTGTAGCTGCGAAACCCGGCGGTGATCCGCGCGCTCGGGCTAAGAATGTCCGTCAGCAACGTTTCGTCCGCCCTGTTGTTGGCGGCCGTCAGGTCCGGACCGACCTGATACGCTCCCTGCCCCTTGATCTTGTGGCATTTGGCGCATCGCTTCTCAAAAACCGTTTGGCCTTTCTGGAGATCTCGCTCTGCGGAGAGCGCGGCCCGGTACCGCTCGATCACCTGCTGACGGTCTTTCTGGACGATTCGCTTTGCCAACAGGTCCTGCGCCCGCTGCCGGATCTGACCGTCCGGATTCTCAAGCAACTGCACACGGCCCAGTGCGCCGAGGCTTGCCGGCTGAACGATTCCTGTTTCGACGGCGTCCAACAGTTTCGTCAACCGATTCTGTCGGGCGAACAGGGCGTCGATCACGGCCGTTTGAACCGGCGGTGTGAAACTCTTCCAATTGGCCAGCAAGACCGTGCCGACTCCAGTGTCATCGGACGCGGACAAGGCGGCGACCGCCGACAATTGAACGTCGGGCGGTTGCCGGCTATCGAGCAGTTCACGGGCCGTCGCCGCCAACATCGTGTAGGGCGCGGCGGTCAGCAGGGCAATCGCGGCTTGCCGATCTCTGACGCTGAGGTCGCCGTCGAGCGCCTGTTTCTTCGCTTCGGCGAACAGCGTCGTCATCAGCGGCGAGTCCTTGAGCTTGACCAGGCCCGCGACCTCCAACGCCAGCTTCCGGACACCGCCGGATGAACTTGCCAACAGGCGGCGGATGGCCCCTTGTCCGTCCGGAGAGCTGAGCGTCTGCCGCTTGCCGCGGTGGAGCCCTTCGCTCAACCCCTTCAGGCCAGCGAGCTGAATGGAGACTTCTTCAGCTTGGGCGAGGTTTCGCAGCGCACGGCCAATTTCTTCATTGTGCTGTCGGGCGCCGACGATCGAAGCAAGTGGACCCACCAGCAGCCTGCCTTTGTCCGAGTCGTTCGGTGAACGGAGCAGTGCTTCGAGCAACTCTCCCGAGGTGCTCCTGACAGAACTCAGGATAGCGGCCTGCATCCACCGCTGGTCTGCCTGGCGCTTTGCCAGATGCGTCAATGCTTCAAGAGCTTGCCGCTGCCGAGTTTCGCCCAGCGTCAGCGCCACCTGCAAGCGCACCTGCGGATCGGGGTCGTCGGCCATGGCAACGATCTTCTCGATCATCTTCGGTCGGGAGTCTAGCCATCGTTCGCACAACCGCAGTGCATGCAGGCGGACTCCGAAATGGGTGTCATTCAGCGAGGCTTCGACGATGGCCGGTTCCAAGGCTCCCAAACCGTCCAACGTAGAAAGGGCGTGGAGCCGAGCTTGCGCGGTAGTCCCTTCCCGCACAAGAGTCGCCAACGATCCGACTACGCTCTTGTCGCCGCGCTCGACGAGCAACCGCTGGGCGGTTTGCCGCCACCAGGCGTTCTCGTGTGAAAGTTCGGCGACAAGCTGGGCCGTGGAAGCTTCGGCCAGTCTCGGCCTGCGGGGCTTGGGCGCGGCTTCGGCGACCACCCGCCAAATCCGCCCCCGATCGTTCCCCTTGATCAACCCGTATTGCTGTTGCAGGTATCGCGGAATGGCCGAGTAATCTTCGATGATCTCGCGATACATGTCGACGATGTACAGCGCTCCGTCGGGACCGACCGCCAGGTTGACCGGACGGAACCACTGATCGCTCGACGTGAGGAACTCGACCTTCTCTCTACCCGGGGCCCGTTTGACCCGGTAACCGGCGCCGTCCCGCAGCAGCAGACAGCGGTGGACCATGTTCCGCGAACTCTCGCAGGTGAAGTGATTGCCGTAATACTCGGGACCGAAAGCAGTCGCCCGATAGACCATCGGAGAGCACGCCGCGGTAAAATAGCCGTTGGCCGTCGCCTCGCGCTCGCCGTAGAACTTCACCCACTTGGGGTCCTCGCTGCGCCGGGTCCGCCAAGGATGCGGCTGGCTGGTGGGGAAAACTTGATAATAGTCGGCGATGTTCACCATCGGTTCTGGGGCGGCGACGTAAGGATTCCTGGCCAGATAACGGTACGGCAACGGCATGACCAATAAAGCGTGCGCCGAATTGGTGATCATGAACCGATCACCCCAGTCGGTCATTGCCAGCCCGAATCCGCTGGTCCGGCCCGAGATCGGTTCCAACCGGCTGCCGTCCGGTTTGAAGCGAAACGGGATGCTGCCCATCTTTACGTCGCTGGGGAGCTTCGGCCCGCGAATCGTTCCACCGCTGCCGCCGCCGCTGGCGGCGTAGATCCAGTTGTCCACGCCCCACCGGGGATTGTTAATCCGCGTCCAAAGCTCGCCCACGCCGAATCCAGTGAAGAGCTTCTCTCGAACCTCCGCTTTGCCGTCCCCATCGCGGTCTGCCAGGAAGATGATGTCTGGGGCGCACAGAACGATCACCCCGCCGCGAGCCGGAACGACGCCATAGCAGGCCGGCAATTTGTCGGCCCAGACCTGCGAGCGGTCGATCTTTCCGTCCCCGTCGGCGTCCTCCAACAGCTTCAGGGTGCCGGTGGTCATCTCGCGGGCGCGGCGGCGTGCGGTGGGATTGGCCGGGATGCGTCTGACGAGTTTGTCCAGAACGCCGGTCTTGTTGAGTTCCTGCACGTCGAGGTGTCCCTCGAGGTTGTAGCCGTGAATCTCGCAGACAAAAATCCGCCCCATCGCGTCGAAGGCCATCGCCACCGGGTCTGCCAGGTGGGGTTCGGCGGCCACCAGCTCAATGCGGAAGCCCGCAGGAAGTTGAAAGTGCTTGAGGCATTCGGACGGAGGCAACGGCTGTGGTGCATCGGCTGCCGGTTTGATCTCAGCAGCGCCGGCGTACTGGGACTGTGTCAACCACGACGCGGCCCATACGAGACCAACCAGAGCACCACAGAACATTTTGTTCATAACATGCCCCCCAGGGGATGTTCCGAACGTCTCGACGATCGACGCATCCAGCGCAAGAAAAGGCCCCTCGGCGCAGCTTTGCACGGAGGGACACTCATGGCCGGCTTAGGCTGCTCTTGGCGAACTGCCAAACACCCAACCCAACCACGGTAGTGAAAATCTTCGGCCCTGTCAAACAAGAATAGACGCCGCGAGACCACCGGGCACTCCCTCTGCACTTCTTGCAGTGGGAGAGACCGGTGCGGTTGTGATATAGTTCCCAGACAGGAGAGGAATCGAGAATGAATCAGTCGTCTCTCGAACGACTCACTGCTGCCGACATCATGCAGACGGACGTCGTGACCGTAGCGCCTCGGGACACTCTGCAGGAGGCAATGACATCGATGACGGAAAACCACGTGACCGGTTTACCCGTCCTCAATTCGAAGGATCGTTGCATCGGCGTGATCACGACCAGCGACATATTGGGCTACGAACAGGACCATGCCGAAGAGACCGCCGAGGCCAATTTCGAGATGGCCCGGCACTTCGACCCGGAGACACAGCGCTGGGAAAGCATTCGCGTCACGGCTTTCGCCCTGGAGGAGTTCGGCGACATTCCGGTGGGCGACCTGATGACGCGGCAACTGGTCAGCGTCGACCCAAACACGCCGGTCCGTCACATCGCGAAAAAAATGATCGAACAGGGAGTCCGCCGTGTACTGGTGTTGAACCAGGAACAGTACCTGCTGGGCATCATTTCGGCCGTCGATTTCGTTCGCCTGTTCGCTGAGCCGTAAGCCGGGACTCGTCTTATCGACACCGATGCACGGGCGGGGTCGTCCTGGTGCGGAATGCGGAATGCGGAATGCGGAATGCGGAGTGCGGAGTGCGGAGTGCGGAGTGAAACCTCCAATTCTGAATTCCGCATTCCGAATTCCGAACTCAATCTCAGCTCTGTACCACCAGCAGCACACCGACCAACAAGTCGTAGGCCGCGTGACATCCAACTGTGATGCCGAATCCCCGAACAACGAACAGCCCCGCGAAGAACAAACCGGCCAACACCCGAAACGTGAAACTGAACAGCGTCCACTGCTCAGCCGACGGCCCGACATAATGAGCCGCCGCGAACACAAGACTCGTCGAGAGTACCGCCAGCGTCGCCGCCCAGACTGCTTCGACCGTCAACAGCCGCAACAGCCCGTAAACAGCCGGCAGCAGGCACAGTCGAAACATCACTTCTTCGTACACGCCGGCCCCGATGAACGAGATGGTCTGTCCCAGAAGCGGTTCACCGCCGATTGACAATCCCGTCGGTCCGTGAAGGTGCTCAAAGATGAGGTCCTGCAACTGTCCCACGACGATCAGAAAGAACGCGAACAGCAGGCTCTCGGCGAACATGCCGACCAGTGTCTCGCTCGACACACGCCACGGATACCGACCCCAAGCCTGCCAACAGAGCAGAGCCATCACGACCATCACCGGCAGCAACCATGAATAATCCAAGCCGACCTGATGCAGCCAGGCACGCATCCAGTAGTCGGCGCCGTTGCGGATTGCCCCCGGATCGCTGCCCCCAACCCACATCACGCCAGCCTCGTAGACCGCCAGCAACGGGGCCAAGAAAACGAGGCACGTCAGCGGATGCCGGGCCTGCGACCAGTAGTCCTCTGAATGGTCAAGCGTCCTCTCAACCTGTTCGGCCGTCATCCCGAGGCAGTCCCATTACGATGCCGAAGCGTTTCCGTCCTTCGTCGTTGTGTCGTCTTCCGCCCCCCCTGGTTGCGTCCTCTTCCTTATCGGCCGAACAGCGGGTCCTGGTTGACCGGAAACCATTGTTTCGATAGTCGGATTTATTCAACTTGTACCGGTCTTTCGTCCGATTTCACTAAAATAACTTGACCATCTGCTCGGACTGCGTAGAATTTCAGGGATGAGAATTTCCTCATCGGCCCAAGCAAGAACCATGAGAGTGCGACCGCTCACATCCGCGAATTCTGAAATGCTCCGCGCAGAACTCTCGTTCCGCTGCCGCTGTACGTGTCCGGCGTAGCCGGACCCCTGCGGACCTCGTCTTGCTTCATCCCCCATCGGCCGGTTTTTGCGGCCTATTGCGGCACCTGGGTTTCCTTCTGGTTTCCCTTTGCCCAAACGCTTCGGAGCATTGAAATGGCAACCGATTTACGGCGAAAAGAAGAACTTCCGGAACTCACCGACCGGATTGTCGCCTCCTACCACGACATCCGCACAATCAATCACCTCGGACATTGCCCCCTGCCGAGCACCGAGGCCGTCATCGAGATCGCCCAGGACCTCAAAGAGGTGATCTTTCCAGGATACCGCAGGCGGCAAAACCTGCATCTGGGAAACGTCACCTTTCACGTCGGCAGTTTGATCGACGGCCTGCACGACAGGCTGACACAGCAGATCGCCCGTGCGTTGCAGCACGAGTATCAATTGAACCAGTACGGAGACTGCGGCGAGGAAACGGGGGTCGATTTCGAGGGCCTTGGCCAACAGAAAGCCATTGGCTTCTTGGAAACGATGCCGAAAATTCGCAAGCTCCTGGCCGACGACGTCGAGGCCGCCTACGACGGCGATCCCGCCGCGAGAAGCCTCGACGAAATCATCTTCTGCTATCCTGGGCTGGAAGCCGTGACGATCTACCGCCTGGCGCACGAACTGCACCAGCTCGGCGTCCCGCTCATCCCGCGAATGCTGACCGAATGGTCGCACATGCAAACCGGCATCGACATCCATCCCGGCGCGAAGATCGGCCGGTCCTTCTTCATCGACCACGGGACCGGCGTGGTCATCGGCGAAACGACTGAAATTGCCGACGGCGTGAAGCTGTACCAGGGCGTCACGCTCGGCGCGATGAGTTTTCCCAAAGACGACCAGGGCAAGCTGATTCGCAACCAGAAACGGCACCCGACAATCGAGAAAAACGTCGTCATCTACTCGAACGCGACGATTCTCGGCGGAGAAACCGTCATCGGCGCCAATTCCGTCATCGGGGCGAGCGTCTCACTGGTCAAAAGCGTCCCGCCGAACACATTGGTCACCATCGAGAAACCGTCGCTCCGCTTCCGGGAAAAATCTTAGGATTGACGATTGTCGATTGTCGATTGCCAACATCGCGAGGCTCTTCTTCAATTGTCAATCGTCAATCCTAGTGATCTGTCAAAGCTAAAATCACACGCACAGCCGAGTGTGGGGCAGGCTTTCCAGCCTGCCGCGGCCAATCGGCAGGCTGGAAAGCCTGCCCCACGACACCCGTCAAATTGGCTTTCACAGACCACTACGCCGCGTCGATCCAGTCGTTGAGTCTGAGGAAATTGTCGTCGACGAAATTGTTGTCGATGATGTCACTGCCGGCGTTGTCGTCG
Source organism: uncultured Planctomycetaceae bacterium (assembly GCA_964530165.1). Taxonomy (GTDB): domain Bacteria; phylum Planctomycetota; class Planctomycetia; order Planctomycetales; family Planctomycetaceae; genus CAZGYE01. The sequence goes on along the minus strand of CAZGYE010000119.1, from coordinate 343 downwards.
AGCGTGTCGAACGAATCGCCGCCGACCAGTGTGTCGGGGCTGCCGCCCTGACCGTTCAGGTCATCCTTGCCGTCGTGACCGATCAGCAGGTCCCTGTCGGCTCCGCCGCGGAGGGTGTCGTTGCCGTCGCCGCCGTGCAGGATGTCGTCGCCGGCGCCGCCGTTGAGCCGGTCGTGTCCGTCGTGACCGGAGAGCCGGTCGTCGCCGCGTTCGCCCTGCAGCGTGTCTTCGCCGTGACCACCGTTGAGCGTATCGTCGCCCAGGCCGCCTCTCATCAGGTCGTTGCCGTGGCCGCCCCGCATCGTGTCGTTGCCGGCATTGCCGTTGAGCTGGTCGTCTCCGT
>CAZGYE010000118.1:0-15233 GCA_964530165.1 uncultured Planctomycetaceae bacterium | reverse complement strand
GCGCGCGGCATCAAAGCGACAGCCGGCAAGGCGATCAGCAGCGGAAACCACAACGGAGGTCCGGGCAGTTTGGTCCAGGCGGCCATCGGATGCTCGCCCGTCAGCGTGATGTGACGGGACGCCGTGTAGACCTGAACCGCTTTGAAGACTCCCGCGTACAGAAAACACCACAACATCCCGTACCCGAAAATCGCTCCGCTTCGCGAGGCCCACACCAACTCGCCGCTGCCGATCGTCACCGACGCGATGATCACCCCCGGCCCGAGGTAGGCAGACAAATGCTTCAATCGCGGCGTGGCGAGCGCGGCTGGTGGTTCGGGATACAGGCAGTCGTCGGACATCGCTGTGGATTGACGGAGACACGAGCAAACATCACGGTCGAGTTTCATCGTTACGGTTGGTAGAATGATGTATTCCAACGGTCGAAGTCAATCGGACAGCGAAACTGAGAGTCTGCCATGTACTTGAAAATGGCCAAACGGGTCCTGCTGGAGACCGACAAGCGGCTGTTGTGGAAATTCGTCCGCAACATGGGCTTGGGCGGGGTCCGCTCGGTCCGAAAGTACAAGCAGCGGATGAAGCGGGGCGAATTCTTCCCGCCGTTTCTGTACGTCTCGATCATCAATAGTTGCAACCTGCGGTGTCAGGGCTGCTGGATCGACGTGGCGGCCAAGCAACAGACGATCGACCTGGAGGCCATGAATCGGCTCATCGGCGAGGCTAAGCAGATGGGCAACGTCTTCTTCGGACTGGTCGGCGGCGAGCCATTCCTGCATCCGCAGTTGTTCGAGATTCTCGAAGGTCATCCTGACTGCTACTTCCAGATCTTCACCAATGGGCAGTTCATCACTGATGAAAAAGCCCGCCGGCTGCGAGAACTGGGCAACGTCACACCGTTGATTAGCATCGAGGGCAACGAGATCGTCAGCGACGAGCGCCGCGGACGGGACGACGTCTTTCAGAAAACGATCGAGGGTCTCCGCAACTGTTTGAACAACAAACTGCTGACCGGCGTCTGCACCAGTCTCTGCCGGTCGAACATCGACGATCTCTTGACCGAAGCGTGGATCGACCGGTTGATCGAGATGGGCGTGATGTATGTGTGGTTCTACGTCTACCGCCCGATGGGCCCCACCCCTCATCCGGAACTGGCCCTCACTGCCGACGAACAGTTGCAGGCCCGTCAGTTCGTTGTGGAGATGCGCGCCCGCAAGCCGATCGCCTTCATCGACGCCTATTTCGACGGCCAAGGACGAGGCCTTTGCCCGGCGGCAACCGGGATCAGCCATCACATCAATCCTTGGGGCGATATCGAGCCGTGTCCGGTCATCCAGTTCGCCGCCGACAACATCCACGACCGGAGCACGCCGCTGCGTGAGAAATTCAATTCCGACTACATGCGCGCTTCTCGCGAACTGATGCAGTCGACAACCCGCGGCTGTATCGTGCTGGAACGTCCCGATCTGCTGCGGGAGCTGGTTCTCAAGCACGGCGCGAAAGACGCGACGGCCCGCCAAACAGCTCTGGCCGAGCTGGAAGCCATGCAAACCCGCACCTCGCAGTACGATCCCGACAACGAGGTCCCGGAGAAAAGCTGGGTCTACCGCTTCGTGAAGAAACACTGGTTCAACGACTTCGGCGTCTACGACGGCCGCGACCATCAGAAGCGGTCAGCGATCAGCCATCAGCGATCAGCAGAACCGAAGCTGTTCGTTGATCGCTGAGAGCTGACTGCTGAAAGCTGTTTCTCATGGCTGATCCGTACAATGAACCTGGTCAAGATGACGCGGCGTGGGTGAAGCATTGGCAGCGGGTCGGTCCGCTGTTGGAGCAGATTCGCCGGGAAGAGCTGCGCAAATTCAAGTACGAAGATCATATTGATCTGATCGACTCGCTGTTGGAGATCGGCTGTCGCATGGGACAACCCCGCACGACCAGCGGTCTGGTCGAGCAGCAAAGGCTCTTCCAGAAAGCTCGACAAGAATTAGAACGATGAACCAGCTATTCGAAGCAGGGCTGGGCCGACGTGGAGGGAATCGCGGTCCGTCAGAGTGGAGCGATCGATTGGGAATACGTGATCAACGAACTCACACCGCTTTGCGAATTGAAGGAGGAGACCAAGTCTCTCGACCGTCTGCAAGCGATTTGTCAACACTCACGCTGAGTCGATTTGTCCGTAGGTGTTCTGGGCGCTGGAGAGGAACGCGCAGCTTTCGTCGCCGGAGAGCAGGCGGGTGATCTCGGTTTCGCTTTCCAGCGGGATGAAGAACAGCTCCTCGACCAGATCGTTCTGGAGCTTGCTGAGCAAATAGACGTCGGCCCAATCGGCGGCGTTGGCCAACTGCGTGGCGGCGATGAGATCGGGCGGCGTCAGGGTTCTGAGCGGCTTGATGGCCTCGCGAGGCGTTTTGCTTTGGCGGACGAGTTTCAGCCCTTCACCCAGCTCAGCTTCGAGCTGTGAGAGAATGAGGATCTTGCCCCCCTTGCCGACCAAGTTGCGAGCCGTCGCCAGTGCCGCCCCGATTTGTTCCCAGCCGTGACCGGCCGCGTCGCGGTCGACCGCGGCCACCACGATGTCCGGCCGGCGGTCGAGCCGAACCATCCATTGTTCGTCCAGCAGCCGTGTGGCCGCTCGCTGGACCGAATCGGCGCAGCCGGCCAAGACGTGCGAGACTCCGCCGCCTGCCGAGGGAACCACCTGGATCGAGAACTGCGTTCCCAACAGCCAGGCGACCTCGTCGATCAGTTGCCGCACCGGTCGTTCGTCGCTGGGGCCAAGCTCGTTGTGCCCCTGTCCGTGGGCCCGCGCGAAGGCTTCCACCACCGACAGGCCCGGATAGAACACGCTATTGGTTCCCCGGTAGCCCAGAACGGGATCGTAGGCGACGAAGCCCATCGAGATCGCAATGTCGGCGTCGGTCACCTCGCGGGTCAGGTAGATGCGTTCCCCGCTGGTGGTTGCCGCCAGGTAGGCGCATTGGCTGCGATCGGTGGCATCGTGGATTTCCCACCGCATCCGGTTGCGAACGTCGTCGGGGAGGGCGGAGCGTGGGTCGAGCAGGTCGGCCGCGACCAGAGAAGCCGGCTGAATGACCAGCACGTTTTCCGGCTGGACCTCGCGTGTCTCCAGCACCCGCCACACCTCGGCCACAACGACGGGCGACTCGGGCGTGTGACGATCCAGCGCCAAGACGACCCGATCGTCGGGAATGATGGCTTGCGCCAGCGGTGGAAAATCCAGCGGGTGCTGAAGCGCCTCCCGTAGCTGTTCACGAAACTGCGGGTTGGCCGCAGGAGCCGGCCGCGCGACCATGATCCGCCGGGCATTGATCTCGCACGAGAAACACGCGTGGTCGCCATATTGCAGACGAATCAGCCCGGAATTCGTCACAGACACGTCGCTGACTCCTCAAGTCAAAAGGCAAAAGGAAAAAGGTGGAAGGAACAAAGGGGCAAGGCACGCAAGGGCTGAGTCGAGACAGTTCGAGCTTTGTGCCTGTGTACCTTTGTACTTCTCCTCGACTTTTTCCTTGTCGTTGCGGCATTATAGTCGGAAGCCTACGGGGGCGGTCAACTGGGACCGGGCGGGAAATTGACTATGATGGACGACGATCAGTTGATGATCAGAATCCAAATTCTGTCGGAAGGAGATCCAATGCCCTCGTCGAGACAGATGCCATTGGTCGAAACGCTGCGGGCGCTCAAGTCGGTGCGGACCGATGAAGTCATCATCACGGTGATGGGAACAGCCCGCGAATGGGTGCAGCTCGGCTGCGAGCCGCTCGATTTCGTTTATGTACCGTCGAGCATGGGGCAAGGATCGGCGCTGGGGCTGGGCGTGGCGCTGGCCCGTCCGGACCGGAAGGTGATTGTCTGCAACGGCGACGGTTCGATGCTGATGAACCTAGGCTCGCTGGTCACCATCTCGGCGCAGCCGGCCGAGAACCTTGTGCTTCTGATTTTCGATAACGGCATCTACGAAGTGACCGGGGGTCAACACACGCCCGGATCGGCGGCTTCACGGAGTGACGGCCGCGACATCGACTTCGCCGGCATCTCGCGGGCTTGTGGATTCCGCTCGGTTTTCGAGTTCGACGACATCGGGCGCTGGCAGGCCGACGTGCGAACCGTCTTGGACGCCCGTGGCCCCACGATTGCAGTACTCAAAGTTGCCCCCGTCCTGGACGCTCCCGGACCTCGCTCGCCCGGTCCGGCCAAAGAGCGGGCGATGCACTTCGCAGCCGCCTTGGCCTCAGAGCAGGCCGATAATGATTGAACGTCTCGGAGAGCGTGTTTGAGCAGAGAGGGCGAGGCTCCTGCCGAGCCACGATTTCGCATCAAAGCCCACGGGTGGCAACCCGTGGGTCCCGCCGGTTGCCACCGGCGGGCTTTGCCGGCTCAGCGGGAGCTTCGCCCTCCCAAAATGTGCCAACGTCCGAGTCAGTCGGAAAACTGTTGCGCCTCGACTGCCTGCTTTGACGGGGGGGCGATGAGTCCACTCCCGACCGGGCGGTGGATTTCTGCTGCGTCGTTCGTCCTGGAACGTTCGAAACGCACCAAATTATTGCCTCGTGGGTATCCGTGCCTCGTCGCTCAAGACGGCAGATGCGACGTCAACTGATGATCGCTCGGTTCCTCGGCGGTTGGGCCGTCGATCGGATGTTGCGAACCACGGATCGGCCCCGGCATGGGTGGCGGCGGATTCACGGAAGGCTCGGTCTCCAACGAGGGTGACTCGACGGCCTCTGGAGGGGGCACTGGAGGAGCTTCGCGCGAGTCGGACGCAGACGGCGCTTCCCCCGCATCGTCGATCTGGTCCATTGAGGTGATGGAGAATTGGTCATCCGACTTCCCTGGCGGTTTGTTGTACATCCACCGGAAATGATCGACGCGGGCCGCTTTGTACGGCTGATGCTCGAGCCTTTCCAGAAACAGCGCCGGCTGCCCGAGCGAGTTGTAGTCGGCCCACAGGCGCAGGATGGAATGCTTCCCCCGATGCTCGAGACATCCCGACGCGGCGGCAACGAGAACGAGGATGAGGGAATACCGAATCACGGGGTCTCCAAGGAAAAAGTAGAAAGGCAAACGGAAAAAGTGAAGAGGGGCAAAGGGACAGAAAAACAGCGTGCCATGACCGTCTTCCTCAGTGCCTCTCCTAAACTTTTTCCTTTTTCCTTTTGCCTTGTAATAATCGTCGCAACCTTATCAGTCACTCCATTCAAACTCGGTGTGAAACCGTCATTGCGCAGTCCAGTGAAGGATTCTCGGTCGACTCATTCTTCGCAATCGATAAACTTTAACTCGCCGGCTTCAACTGTTCGGTCGACCACGCCGACGGAGATCCGCGAAACTGATGCTTCGGCTCGTTGATGAGGAGGTTGCGCGTTTCTCGGTGCGCGTTTTCCCGGCAGATCGAGGAACCGATTTGAGCGGCGATTCTTCCGGGTGGATGCCGCTGCGGTCGATGCGCCCGTGTAAGACCGACTTGAACGGACCATCAACCATGAACGCGTCGGCCGGGAAGGTCGAAAGCACCGATCGAACAATCTGGCAGCCGTGACCGGAATCCGTCGCGAGCAGTGTCTGCTTGATGGGAAACGCGAGCCGCAGCCCGGCGAGAATCAGATCCCAGACTCGGTCATCCGGGCCGGCAACTCGGGACGCCAATTGCTCGCTGCCGAAGTCCCGCGCCCGCCGTTCGTCGAACGCAAAGTCAACCACCGGATACCGCACGACCAGATGGCCTAACAGCAGGTCCGTCCATCGTTCCGTCTTCCGTCTCAGCCGGTCGAGCAATGCAGCACGGTCGAGCAATTCGTGCGGACAATTCACCATGAGACGCATTGCGAGCTGCCGGGCCTTCAACTGGCCGAGCAGCACGCTACGGGCGATCGGCTCGGCATGGTTGGTGCTGCGGCGGTGATCGGCGGCGGTCAACACGGCCGACCAAACGCGGATGAGAATCTCGGAGACAAAGACCTCCTCGATCACCGGTTCGACCTGCTTGGAGACCACTCTCCGCTCGGCGGGCGCCGTTGTGCGGAGGTCGGCCTGGTAGCGGTTCAGGCAGCGGAGCCAAACGTGCAGCCTCTGCTTGGTCTGATTCCAAAACCGGTGCAAGGCTGCATCAGGCAGCTTCTGCGTGCCTTCGATCAGGTGCGCGCTGTATGCGGATGCAAGGGCGGCTATTTCTGCGGTTTGGCGGAGGTTCAATTCGTGGCGTCCTTTCTGGAGAGACTGCGAATGATCGCATCACGTCGTCGCGGTAGATTAGGGAGCGGGTTTGTTCGCCAAAACCGGGCCGTTCTCCACGAACAGACGCTGTTGACGCAAATTGAGTACCGGAAGGTGTGATTCGAACACAAGCGGCGCAAACCACAAGTAACCAACCGGTTAACGATTTCGGCGCCGCTGGCCCAATACAGCCGCCATGTTTCCACCGGGCAACGTGTGGCCGGGAAGCAACACGGTCTCTTTCGACTGGGCCGGCGGCGGCGGCGACTTGTCCTGCTACGGTTTCAGCTTGCGAATGCGGATGTTGCGCAGGGCTGCGGTGGTCTGCCAACACGCCAAGCCGAACGGCTTCGACAAGTCAACCTCTAATCGAACGGAGATCCTTCGGTCCGTAATGGCTTGGTCGACAATCTGCTTGTCGTCGATCCAGGCCTCGATTTTCTTCTCGGTCACACGGAGTCGAACGCGGTACCACTTGCCGTTTTTGAAGCTGCGGAAAGTCGTCGTCTCGTTTTCGGAGGCGTCCATGCTGTCGATGCTCGACAGACCACATACGCCGCCGCCCCAGCCACCGAGAATCAGGCTGCACGAATCCTTCTTCACTGGAAACGTCAAACCGCAGAAGAAGTCAGTCCCGTCGACTCGCATCGCTTCCAGGGAGACTTCGTAATCGATGTGCGGCACCTTGTGGGTCGTGGTGACGCCGGTCAAATCGGCGCCCATATCGAGGATCATCCGGCCGTCCTTGACGTGAACTTCCCCCTCGCCGCCGAACTTGGTGACTTTCCACCCTTTGAGACTTTTCCCGTCGAACAGGGAAGTCCACTTGGGTTTCGCCGGCGATTTCTTCTCGGCCGCATCTGACGGACTAGACATCGTTATCGCCATCGCCATCGGCAGGAACAAAGCAATCAGTGTCACCGCCGGCAAGCGGCCGAATGGGAACTGCAGGCGGAAACCGTTCAGCGAAAGGGTGGTGTTCATGGCAATCACACTCTTCTGGTAGTGGAGACGCGGAATGGGAAGTCGTTCAGGCAACTGCAATACTCTGTTTTGCCACAATGTCGCCTGAAATTCCAGTCAGATTCCGTAACTGGAGAGGACTCCGGTCTGATGACTCGCATCAATGGGACGCCATCTGCCGGCAAATCGATGCAAGTTGCTCGTGGGAATCTTGATAGAATTGATTTCGTTTCGTATAATGCTTTCCAAGGTTGGTGGTTGCGTACAGCGTCACCAGCTTTCCTTCCTGGGGGGAACTCATCAAGAACAGCACGAGGCGTCATCCTACCTGAAATATCGCCCACCGCGTGTATTGCCTTTGCGGCTGGTTTGTTCCGCAGGGGCGCCTACCTTCTGGTGGCCATTGGAATGGCCGCTTGTGACGACAAGCAAGAGCACAAACTATGCGACTCGACGTCGAACGCATTCCGAGGACGGCAGCGCCGGCAGGACAGCCGAGTTTCGCGCCTGTTTACACCGACCTGTTACGAATCGTGAGGACGAACGCAAAGCGGGTTGGGCTTGTTTTGCTGGCCGTGGTCGCCGTGGTTTTGGCGTTCGGCGGGCTGGAGTCTCTCCGCGCGAGAAACGGTCCGGACCAGCGGTTCGTTTACTACACGGTTTCTCGTGGCGAATTGCCCATTGTCGTGACTGAGAAAGGTCATTTGGAAAGCCAGCGAGTCACCGAGATCCGCTGTGAGCTTGAGAACATCAGCTCCAGCCGGAGCAGTGTGACTGGGACACAAATCTTGTTCATCGTTCCCAACGGCAAGACGGTCAAGGAGGGTGAGCTGCTCGTCGAACTTGATAGCGCGCCGCTCAACGAGCGGCTCGACGATCAGGTCCTTTCCTACGAACGGGCCAACGCCGAGAAACTGCACGCGACCGCGAAGTTCAAGAACCAGATCACGAGGAACGAGACGGACCTGGCCGAGGCCAAACTCGGTGTGGAACTGGCCAAGCTTGCCTTAGACATGTACGAAGACGGCGAGGACGGCACCTACCAGATCTCGCTGCAAGAGCTGGACCTGAAGGCTCAAGAGGCCAAGAATAAGATTCGCGAAGCTCAGGCCGGCCTGCTCATGCAGGAAACGAACCGCAACGGCATCGAAATGCTCTACAAGCTCGGATACCGCGGCAAGGGCGACCGGGACCAGGCAGTCTACAAGTACCTCCAGGCCGAAGACGCTCTGGTTCGGGCCACCAACGGCCTGGCCACTGCCATTTCCAACCTCAAGAAGCTCGACCAGTACGAGCACCCGATGAAGAAGCTGGAGCTGGAGGCGGCGAAGAACACCGCCGAAAACTCGCTCAAGCAGGTGATCCTCGACAACGAGGCGCATTACGCCATGACTCAGGCCGCTAAGACGGCCGCCGACCGGGCGTTCGACAAAGAAGAGGAACGGCTCGAGAAATACAAAGAGCAGCTCAAGAAGTGCAAGATCTACGCTCCTCACGACGGGATGGTCGTTTACTCCACCGACCACAGCCGTAACGGGTCCTCGAGCAGCATCGCTGAAGGCGCGTTCGTTCGCCAGCGGCAGAAGATCCTGACGTTGCCGGACCTGACGACCATGCAAGTCAAGACGGCGGTCCACGAGTCGGTACTCGACCAAGTCGGCAGCGGTTTGCGGGCGAGCATTCAAATCGACGCGTTTCCGGACCGCACGTATCATGGAACGGTAGAATCGGTCGCCGTGCTGCCGGATCAAGGCGGCTGGCTGAACTCCGACATCAAGGTCTACGAGACCATCGTCACGATCGACGAAAAGGTGGAGCGACTCAAGCCGGGGATGACCGCTGTCGTGGAGATTCACGTGGACCGGCTCCAAGACGTGTTATGCGTTCCGGTGCAGGCCTTCGTTCAGGTGGGGCAGGACACCTGGTGTTACGTTAGCACATCCGGTGGTCCGCAGCGGCGGACGGTCGAGCTGGGGCCAACCAATGACAAGTTTGTCGAGGTCCGCGCAGGGATCAAGGAAGGCGAACAGGTGCTGCTGAATTCCATGGAGATCTTCGATCAGACGCGAAAGTCGGGTCGCGAGATTTCCCCCGAGAAGGTCGCTCCAGAGGAGATTGGCGGGTAAATCATCTTGGGATTCCAGGCGTCGCGTCGTTTTCGCTCGCTCGCCCTATTGTCTCCGGCACGGGTCCATGTGGTGGAACACCTTCAAACTGGGCGTTAAGAATCTTCTGCTGCACAAGCTCCGCAACACACTGACCGTGTTGGGGGTCATCCTGGGCGTGGCGTCGGTGATCACGATGCTGGCCATCGGCGAAGGATCCAAGCGTGCGGCATTGGAGCGGATCCAACAACTGGGGGCCAACAACGTCATCATCCGCAGCGTCAAGCCTGGACAACACGGCGACAGCGAAGACGACAACACCAGCGGCAGTGGCCGAGAGATCAGCCGTGTCCTGGAATATGGGCTGAAATACGCGGATTACGATCGTCTGCTGGCCACGCTGCCGACGGTGACCCGAGCGGTACCGATTGCCCTGCTGCGTAAAGACGCCCTGCACGGAGGTCACCACATCCCCAATGCTCGGATTCTGGGCACCACACCGGAGTATGTGCTGGTTAAGAATCTCCGCATCCGCCGCGGGCGGTTTTTGACGGGACTCGACGTCGCAACCACACGGAACGTGGCCGTCTTGGCAGCAGGAGCGGCGAAGCGGCTGTTCAGCTTCGAGGACCCCCTCGACAAGCCGTTGCTGGTGGGCGAGGATGTGTACCACGTCGTCGGACTGCTCGAACCGCAGGCGACCGGTACTGCCGTTGCCGGGGGGGTGGGCCAACAGGACTTCAACGACGACATCTATATCCCCCTCACGGCTGTTCGCCAGCGGCTCGGTGAAGTGAACTTTGTGCGCAGCGCTGGGAGTTTCGCCTTCGAACGCACCCAATTGGGCGAGATTACGCTGACGGTCAAAGATACCAGCCTCGTGAGCCAGACGGCGGCCATGGCCCGAAAACTGCTTCGTCGGAAGCACCCTGACGGAACCGATTTCGAAGTGCAAGTCCCCCTGGAGCTGCTCAGACAGGCCGAGCACGAAAAAAGGATCTGGAACTTGGTGCTCGGCTCGATTGCCGGGATCTCGTTGGTCGTGGGTGGTATCGGCATCATGAACATCATGCTGGCTGCCGTGACCGAACGCACCCGTGAGATCGGCATTCGCCGCGCCCTGGGTGCCAAACAACGCGACATCATCATTCAGTTCTTGGTCGAAACGGTGGTGCTTTCTTCGACCGGCGGACTGCTGGGCATCTTGTTGGGGGTCTCGGTTCCCTCGGTCGTCTCTCACTATTCCGAGATCGAGACCATGATTAGCTGGTGGTCAATTTTCCTCGCCTTTGGAATCTCCGTGGGTGTTGGAATTGTCTTCGGCCTCTACCCGGCCCGCCGCGCAGCCCGCATGCACCCGATCGAGGCGCTTCGCCATCAATAGACCGGCCATCAAGGGCCTCAAGTAAGCGGCCGGTTATTTCCGATGAAAGGATTGTAGCGGTTTTGCGCCTCGTGATGACTGGCCGGCAACAGAACAGATCGGCAAGTTGGAGCGGGTCTCTCAGCCGGCGTGGCAATCCTTGATTCGCTTCGGGAAGACGCGTTCCCATGCGTCAACGGTTCGGCATCACCCGCGGAAACCACAAAAAGACGAGCAAATCGGCCCACCCGAAGGAACTCGACGCCCGGACAGGTCCTCTCCGCGTCAGCCGACATGTCTGGTGGTGTGCGATTTGCTTGGCTTTGTTGGCCGGTTGCTCGCGCGCTCACTACCGCCGTGACGCCGATGCGGAGACTTCCAGGGCCCTGTACTTCCGAACGCTTGCCGCCCCCTGGAAACTCCCGGAGAGGTTCACGATTGAACCTGATCCGCGTTCGCGGCTGTATGATCCTTCCGATCCAGATCGGCCGTACCTGCCGCCCGCATCTCCTCGGTTGTACACCTATCAGCTTCCGTTGCGAGCCGCCGGCAGCGAGACTGACTCCGGAGTTGTGCCGGTTTCCTTTCAGCAACCAACGCCTCAAACGCAAAGGGTGGTTTCTTTGAAGGCCATCCCGATTCCGCGATCGGCTTGGCAATCGCTGCCCCCGGAATGCCAAGCCTTGATCCTCGAGTTTTCCGACGTGCGCAAAGAATACGAACTTACCCACGATTCCCAGCCGCCGCAGGATCTCCGGGATCTCTCACAAAAACTGACCTTGGAAGACATCATTGAGCTGGGATTGCTCAACAGCCGGGAATACCAAACACAAAAAGAAACCCTTTACCGGACCGCGCTGGCCCTGACGCTTGAGCAGTTCGATTACGACCTGAAGTTCCTGGAGACCGGAAACAGGACCGACGTGAACTACGACCACATGCGTTCGGCGGGCAAAACGGTGAATCAATTGGGCGTTCCGACCAATTTCCGGATGAACAAGCTGCTGGCGACCGGCGGGACACTGCTTGCCAGTTTCGCCAATCACGTCCTGCTGACGTTTAACGGCCCGGACGGATTTGCCGCCGACATCAGCTCCGACCTCTTCTTCGAGCTGACCCAAACTGTGTTTCAGCGCGATATTCTCTTGGAGCCGCTGATTCAGGCGGAACGCGATGTGGTGTATGCGGCTCGTGACTTCGCCCGCTTTCGAAAGAGCTTTTTCTTCAGGCGGACCTCGGAGTACTACTCGTTGCTGCGCAATTACCGGCAGATCGAGATTGAGGCGCAAAACTATTTTTCTCTGGTGCGGGCCTTGAATCAGGCGGAAGCGGAAGAACGCGCCGGACTACAGTCGCGAATCCAGGTGGAACAGATCGAACAGAGCATGCTCCAAGGACGCAGCAGACTGATCACGACGTGTGATAATCTACAGAGCCGCTTGGACCAGTTGAAAATCGCCATGGGATTGCCGACCGAGTTACCCATCAGCCTCGACTTGACGGAACTACAGCGAATTACTCTGCGTGACGAGATCCAAGTGGCAGCCGAGCGGGTCAGCAGAGTTCGTCGCCGGCTCGGGTCCCAGCGTCATAAGCAATTCCCGGATCGCGGAGAGTTGCTCAACTCGGCCGTCTCCCTGATCCAAAGGCTGATGGAATGGCTGCGGTTGCGAGGGCGACTGGTCCAGGAGGCCTCCAAACTTGGTCCGCTGGAACAGCTCGATGCCCGCCTCCGGGTGGATCAGGCACGCCTGGATGTGGACCGGGTGAGACAGGAATTGCGCAAGGCCCGCGAGTCCAAACCTCCTGCGCCCCCGATCTTGCTGTTCCAACGAACGATTGATCTGACCGGTATACTGCTGGAGCTGACAACGAGTCAACTGCGCCTGGCCGACCACTTGCACGCCGATTCGGAGTCAACCGCCGCTCTGAAAGAGAAAAACAAACAGTTCACCGACCAAGCCGACGGGCTGAAAAAACAGTTGGCCACAGCTTTGAAAAATGCGCAGCGGGAACAAATCCCCATCCTCCAACAAGATGCCGAGCGGCTGCTCGCCAAGGCCGAGGAGCTTGTCCGTTCAGCCGATCGATTGACCGGTGCGACCGACAAGCACCCCACACCCGAAGAACGGCTACAAGAAACACTCGAGCGGAGCGATGCGCTGCTGAAGCAATGCGACCAGTTGCTGCAAGCTGCCGAGATCGGTTTGATTCCGGTGGAGATGGAAGTGGACGATGCCATGCTGACAGCGTTGTCTCAGCGGCTCGACCTGATGAACCGGCGCGGCCGGCTGGCCGACGACGGGCGCGACGTGAAGTTCGCGGCCGATGACCTGAAGTCGGTGTTGAACCTCAGGGCCGCCGAAACCATTCGCACAAAAAAGAACAAGAACCGCCCCTTCGGGTTCACCTTCGACGAGAGCACCACCGAGCTGGACCTGTCTCTCGACCTGCCTCTGAATCGCAAAGCCCAGCGCAACGGTTACCGGCTGGCTTTGATCGACTACCAGGCTGCGCTGCGGAGCTTGATGGAGCTGGAAGACAACATCAAACTGGATGTGCGGGAGGACCTGCGTGATCTCGCCCTCTCGCGGGTGCAGTACCTCATCAGCGTGGCCAGCGCGGCGCTGGCCGCCGAGCGGGTGCTGAGCACCCGCTTGGAGCTGGCCCTCGGGTTTCCCGGAGTGGCCGCCCGAGACTTCCTCGAAGCCCAGGATGCATCCCGGGCAGCGCTGAGCGCCGTGGCTGACAATCACATCGGCTACCTCGTGAAGCGTACGGAATTCTTCGTCGACTTGGAGTTGATGCAATTGGATCCCTCGGGCTTCTGGCCGCAGCTTTACGACGAGCAATTTCAGCCGGCACCCCACCCTCAACTCTCGCCCGAAGCGGGCCCCGCCTACGGAGAGTTGCCTGAGTTCCTGCATATCTCGCGAGAAATTCGACAGATGCTTTCCAACGGGAATTGGTGTCCCTCACAAGATTGACAGCGCTTGTTCAAACCGACCGATCAACTCATCCGGCTCCTCCAAACCGACTGAGATGCGAATCAAATAGCGCGACACGCCGCACGACTCGGCCCAGTCCAATTCCCGATAATGAGCCAGGATGGTGTAAGGACACACGAGGCTGTAATTGGTGCCGAGATTCGGGCCTTTACAGATTCTCAGGGCATCGTAGAAGCCTGCGGTGTTGCGGGAAGCGTCCGCGAGCACGATGGACAGCAGACCGCCGTATCCGCCCCGCGGCTTGCGAAACACGTGATAGGCTTCGGGTGTCTGAAACTTGGGATAGTAAACTTCGCTCACTTTGGGATGGCTCTTGAGGTAATCCGCCAGAGCTTCGGCGCCGGTGTTGATCTTCGAGACGCGCGCGTCGAAATCGCGCGAGTTGCGTTCCAGCACCACGGAGTCGGCGCCCCAGAGAATGTCCTCGTAGTCCCGCTTCAAGATCGACGAAAGTTCCGCATGAAAGGAACTACGCGGACTCAGCACCACTGACCCGGCCGTCACGTCGCCGGCACCGGAGAAGAACTTTGTCAGGCTGGTGCAGACGACGTCGGCCGTCGAAAGAAGGTCGGCGTTGACGAAGGTGGCTAACGTGTCGTCAACAACGAACGGAAAACTGTACCGCCGCGCCAGGTCCGCCAGGCGCCCGACATCGGGGCTGGTCAACAATGGGTTGGAAGGAAACTCGGTGTACAGACCGCTTACGGGTTCCCGTTTGAGGACGTCCTCCAACTCCTGCAGTTCGTCGTCGGCGCCGCGCGGAAAGAAGTGGACTCCGCAGCCGAGCTTTTCCTGAATCTTCAACGTGTCGACATAGGGGAAACCGAATTGAACGCTCTTGCGATCCGGGTACATGCTGTTCAGAACCCGGTAGACGGCGTAAACAGCGCTCATGCCGCATGAGAACAGGTACACGTCCTCAGAGGACGCGCCTGCGCTGTGCGCGATCCGTTCCCGCACGGCCCTTTTCGCTTCGCCGCTCTGCTCATCCGCTCGACCGGTCAAACAGGCTTCAGCTCGCCGGGAGGAGACCCCCTCGCCGAAATGTTGCCAGCCGTCCTTGGCGATCCCGGCGTGCCGCTTGAGAAAGCAGACGGCATGCACGTTGTGAACGCCAAATGTGTGAATGCGAGCTGGATCGCCGGCTTTGTCGTGAACATAGGCGCGGAACCGTTCTGCGGCGGCGCGGGACGGAAACGCCAAGCACGCTTCTCCCGCGTCCGCGAATCGGGCTGCACAGGCCGCGAAGAGGTCCCGGCAGAACCGGTTGTAGGCGAATCGTGGATAGCCGGTCGACAACTTCTGGTGAACTCGGGGATCTTGCTCTTCGTACCCGATGTTGTCTTCCCAGGTCGGCAGACAGGCAGAGACGGCGTGCGGGGAATCTGGGATCGGTGCGCCCAGATCCTCCGGCCGCCACAAAGGATTGTCGATTAGGTCTCGCATGAGCGTGCCGCTGCATCTCAGCCGAGCGGTCTGTCAATTTTGAAATAACCAGTACACTTGAGTGTGGGGCAGGCTTTCCAGCCTGCCGATTGGCCGTGGCAGGCTGGAAAGCCT
>CAZGYE010000117.1:12708-15292 GCA_964530165.1 uncultured Planctomycetaceae bacterium | reverse complement strand
CCCACAGACCGTCGATTCTGGGGGCTCGCCTACGGCTCGACCTCAGCCACCCATTCTGTTAAGCCAAACTGACCCACTGCCCAGCAAACCGTTCGCTCGCTTTGCTCAGGCACTTTCCCTATGATGACAATCTCCCGGCCAGTCATCAACGAGCGTCTCTTCCTGCGGAGTATCGATGTCCGGCGGCGTCCCGACTCGCGATGAGCTCGCCTCGCGGTATCTCGATCAACTGTCCTACGAGCTGTATCCGGTTCAAGAAGAAGCGCTGTTAACGTGGTTCACGGCCGAGCAGGGCGTTCTGGTGTGTGCACCGACGGGGACCGGCAAAACGTTGATTGCCGAAGCCGCATTGTTCGAGGCGCTGCACACCGGTCGCGTGGCTTACTACACCACGCCGCTGATCGCGCTGACCGAGCAGAAGTTTCAGGAGATGCAAGAGGCCGCCGTCCGCTGGGGGTTCGCTGCCGATGACGTCGGGCTGGTCACCGGCAACCGGCGGGTCAACCCGCAGGCGCGGGTGCTGGTCGTGGTGGCGGAAATCCTGCTGAACCGCTTGCTGCACCCGACGGCGTTCGACTTCACCGATGTCTCGGCCGTCGTGATGGACGAGTTTCACAACTTCGCCGATCGGGAGCGCGGTGTCGTGTGGGAGCTGTCGCTGGGACTCTTGCCGGAACACGTGCGATTGCTGCTGCTGTCGGCCACGGTCGGCAATGCAGCGGAATTCATCGGCTGGCTGGCTCGCTGCCACCAGCGCAAGGTCCAATTGGTCCAAAGCACCGAGCGCAAAGTTCCGCTGGCTTATGAGTGGGTGCCAGACCAGTTGCTCAACGAGCAATTGCAGTTGATGTCACAGGGCGACGACGAGACCCGCCGAACGCCGGCACTGATATTCTGCTTCAACCGGAACGAGTGTTGGAACGTGGCCGAGCAACTGAAGGGGAAGCATTTGCTCGGTCGCGACGCCCAGAAGCGGCTCGTCGAGGAGCTGAAGGCTTACGACTGGACAGAGGGCGTCGGTCCGAAACTCAAGCAGGTTCTGTTGCGGGGAGTCGGCGTACATCACGCGGGGCTTCTGCCCAAGAACAGGAGAATTGTGGAGGACCTCTTCCAGCGAAAGCTCTTGTCGGTGACGGTTTGCACCGAGACGTTATCGGCCGGAATGAACCTGCCGGCCCGGTCGGTCGTGCTGACTGCGCTGTTGAAGGGACCGCCGCTGAAGAAGAAGCTGCTCGACGCCAGCACGGCCCATCAGATCTTTGGGCGCGCCGGCCGGCCGCAATTCGACGATCACGGCTACATCTACGCCCTGGCCCACGAGGACGACGTCAAGCTTCTCCGCTGGCGGGAAAAATACGACACGATCCCCCAAGACACCAAAGACCCGAACCTCCGCCGCGCCAAGAAAGCGATGAAAAGGAAGATGCCCTCCCGCCGCAAAACGCAGCAGTACTGGAGCGAAGCGCAGTTCCAGAAACTGCAGACGACCCTGCCGGGTAAGCTCTCCAGCCGTGGACCGCTGCCGTGGCGTCTCTTGGCTTACCTGTTGAAGATCTCTCCCGACGTCATTCGGCTCCGCTCATTCGTCCGCAAGCGACTGATGGAACCGAAACGTCTCGATGCCGGCGAGAAAGCGCTGACCCGCATGTTGCTGACTCTCTGGGCCGGCGACTTCGTCACGCTCGAGCCGGAACCACCCGCCCGAGCCGAAGCCGACGAGTCTCCGGCGTCCGAGATGCCAGCCGGCGGGAACGATCGTGAGCAGCCTCCCTCCGGCACTTTGGGGGCGTTGTTACAGCAGGCACAGGCGGAATCGCGGGCCGACCTGGAAAAAGCAGCCGGCCCGCCGCCGATGAAGCAGGCATCGTCTCAACTGGAGCCAGTACCGTATCAACCGGCGCTGGCCCATCCGACGCTCGAGCTGGACCAGCTTCTGGTGTTTCGCGGCGTGAACCCGCTTTATGGAGTGTTCCTGATTCAGCAGTTGGGCATTGCCGACCATGACGAGCGCATCCAGGCCCTGGAAAGCGTGCTGGACATGCCGGGCTCGGTGGCGAGGCAGTTGCGGGTTCCGCCACTCGAAGAGTTGCCCCCGGGTCCCTTGGCCACCAATCGGCTCGACGCGAAGCTCATCGGGCGCGGGTTGGTGACCGCCGATGAGCTGCAGCCGGGAAGTGAGGACGATTTCGGCCGCGAACGGAGGTGGGTCCCCGCACTGGGCGACAAGCTGCGGATGCTGTTCGATTCGGAGTTCCCGAACGTCGGCGAGCTGCGAACGCGTTCGGTGTGGGCCGCCGGCGACCTGTTGCGGTTCAACGGCAACTTCAACAAGTTCGTCAAGGGCCGAGACCTCACGAAACAGGAGGGCATCGTCTTTCGGCATCTGCTGCGTTTGATTCTGCTCTGTGACGAATTCGTCCAGCTCTGCCCACCGGAGACGACCGCCGAGGAATGGCAGGCGTTCCTACGCAATCTGTCCGGCCAACTAACGGCCGGCTGCCGAGCGGTCGATCCCGACAGCACCGACAAGGCGATCGAAACCGCCCACGCCGCCCCGGATGTGGTCGAAGGGGAGTTGAGTGTG
>CAZGYE010000117.1:0-12608 GCA_964530165.1 uncultured Planctomycetaceae bacterium | reverse complement strand
AAGAGTTGAGAGTGAAGAGTTGAGAGTGAAGAGTTGAGAGTGAAGAGTTGAGAGTGAAGAGTTGAGAGTCGAGAGTTGAGAGTCGAGAGCAAAGCCCGCCGGTGGCAACCGGCGGGACCCCACGGGCCGCGGCCCGTGGGCTTTGATCGCTGGGCGATGTCCGCCAGATTGTCATCGCCAAATCTCTCAACTCTCAACCTTCGACTCTCAACCCTCCCGCCAGCGCTTCACGAGTGCGTCGTAATCTTGCAGCGTATCGAGATCGGTGACGACGGCCGGATCGTCGACGGCAATTTCCAGCACCTCGGTACTGTGCTCCGCAAGCAGCCAATTCAGGCCCCGATCGGGTGGAATGTCGGCGACTTCCTCGGCCAGCTCCCAGCGGAAGAGCGTCGGATGCCCACGGCGACCGCCGAACGTCGGCGCCAAAACGCGGCAATCGTCCCGCAGCCAGCGACCGAGCAGCACGTCGAGCACGTTTGGTTCGAGCATCGGGTGATCGGCGGGCGTGAGCAACCATCCCTCTTCTACTGCGGGGCTGTGTCGACGGCGAATCTCGGCCAAGGCGCATTCGACGCTGTCGCGCATGTGCGGCGGCGCGACCTTCGGTTGGACGATTGTCGCACCGGCCTCTCTCACCGCAGCCCGCAAGGGTTCGTCGTCGGGACGCACAACGACGAACCTCTCGGCAATCTCAACCCGATCCAGCACGTCCAGCAGCCGGGCGATGATCGTCTTGCTCCCTAACGGCAGCAGCAGTTTCGGCTGTCCCATGCGACGGCTCGCCCCGGCCGCGGGAACGACGGCGAATAAACGGTGTGGTGGCTCCATGCGGATTCGGTCTTCCCAAAGACTCACTGTGAGAATCGGCAGGCGGACTTCAAATTGCCATGTTTTCCCTGTAGCCTGAGGCCAGTCGGCAGTTGGCAGTTGGCAGTAGCCTGAAGCCTGAACTCGCTTCCCGATTCGAACTGTAATCGAGATTCGTGTATAATTCGACTGACTGCAGCCGCTTTTCGGATCATGCGACGCCCAAGGAGCCGATGATGAGAGCCACACTTCTCGGACTGACGTTGATCTATCTGTCCGGATGCACGGACCCTGCTGACATGCTGGAAACAAAACGGAAAACGACAGCGACTCCGCCGGGGATCGCACCGGTCGGCGACATGGCGGGCGTCGAACCGGCCGGTAAGCCGAAGCCCAAGCCGGCCGGAAACGGCGCTGAGGTCAAAGCCAAACAACCGGCAACTGCTCCGCCCACAACGCATCCGCCACAGGGCGGCCAGAAAAAGTCGAGCATTATCGGCAAAATGACCGCGAAGGTCGTCGACATGCAAAAGGCCATGAAGGAAAACCCCAACCTGGTCATCGTCGAGAACAAGGTCGCCGGCAGCGATCCATTGACCGTGGCGGCGTCGGCCTATGTTTCCGCAACGTCACGCGCCAGCACCGCCAATTTCAAGCACCAGTTGGACATCATCAAGGCCACGAACGGACGCTATCCGACCTACGCAGAATACACGAAACTCGCCGGGCAACTGAGAATCGAGTTTGCCATGCTTCCGCCGTATCAGATGTATGGATACGACGAGAAAGCCGGCGGTGTCGTCATCCTGGAAGACAAAGCCGAGAAGGCCAGACGCTACAAAGCCGCCGGCATCCCGCTGGAAAAATGAGGGTGACACGATAACCGTCTGGAGCAGGTCCCTCGCAACGGTGCATTTCGTGGCAAGGGGAGGATTATTAGGAAACCAGGAAAACAGGAATCTCGGGAATCGTGTTTTTCCTGGATTCCTGATTTCCTTATGACTGCATTCGGCTAGACAGTTGCGAATGAGGGCGTTCGCAGCGGCCGACGACGAAAAGGGCAGCGTTTTGGCGCAGAAGATGCACGTTCTGTCAACCGGGTCGAATTACGGCTGAGATGTTGCCAACGATCAACATCATGGCGGCATTTTGTCGAGGAAACGCAACACAAAACACGCTGACGGCAACATGATGCAAGCTCAAGACGTCGTGATTTCCAGAAAGTCGGTCGGGGCGCTTGCCCTGGGCGTGTTCTTAGTGCTGGCGGCGGCGATGCCCTCGTCTGAAGCGTATGGCGGCGGTTGGATGTTTCAGCGGTCGTATTACAGTCACGACATCCCGCCCGAGAAGGCGGCCGATTACCCCAGGCCGCACAGTCGCTCGGCTTATCGGCGGGCGATCACCGGCTACGGCCCTGGAGTTGCGGTTCGCGGCGGATACCGCTACAAACGCATCTACATGCGCAGCGGCAACAGCACCGACCTGACGGTCATTCGAGAGGACTGGTTCGATGTGTTGCCGTAACCTCGGTGCACAGCGTGCGCGGGCGGCTATTCCGTGGAAGCCAAGGGATTGGGGATCTCTTGACCGGTTTGCCAATGCAGCCTGCGGACGCGGATGACCTTCCACTGGTCCGCTTCGCGCTGCCACGTCAACTCCCAGCGCGACGAATGTCGGCCGAGGCTGCCTTGTCCGGTGGCAGAAATCGTCGCGTTGGCGCGGAAGTGGGCAATCCCTCGCGAGTTCTCTGATTTCATCGTGACGTGCAGGTCGCGGATTCGCAGATCGTCGTCGACGTCGACCATCTTCATCCCCAGCGTGACCAGCTCCTTGATTTGCGGCGCCCGGGGCGAAATGAATTCCAATGTTTCGTCAAGTTTATGCTGCTGAAACGCGGACGCGATTCCGTAGACGGACTCTTCAATCTGCTCGGCGTCGGTGACGATGTAACGTTCGACGGCGTAAATGACGCCGCTGGCCACCACTAGGCAAAGCACGCCCAGCAAATAACTCGCGCGGCGATCGGCAGACCAGCCGGCGATCAACACAACCGCCAGTGCAGCGCAAAAGAGTATCGGCGGCCAGGGGGTCTCGGTAAACCACATCCGCGTGCGCCTCGAGTCGAGGTGTCGAACCATGTCGGGCAGATCAATTTAGCCGCGGAGCTTGCTCCGCGCGACGCAAGAACAAGGTGGCCCCAGAGCGCCGGACACGTCCGGTGGCGAAACTGTCTCGACACCTCAAGTCTACGCCTGCCCAGTCTAGTTGGCAACCGGGCTTTTCGCGCCGGGCCGCAAGGTCACCTTGCGTCGGCAAATTTCCTGACCGGCGCTTTTCAGAACCAGAAAGTAATCACCCGGTTCGAGCGACGCGGGCAGTTTGTAGAAGTAATTCGCCCGCAGCATCTCGCGCGAGACCATCGATCCGACGCGGTCAATGAGGTGGTCGTCGGCGTCGTGCAAGTTGCATTCCACCCACATGTCATCGTGAGGTGGACTCAAGAGGCACTGGGCAATCAACGTCTCTCCGTGGCGGAATTCGCGACGACGATTGACTAAAACCTTGCCGACTAACGTCGTGCCGATGTCGAACGCGAAGAACTGGTCTTCGCGCCTCAGCGGAGTTTCGGGGCCGATCATTCGCTGGGCCAGCTCGCTGTCGATGCGTTCCAACGACAGCGGCCCGTCCGGGCCGCGCACTTTGTAAGGATCCATCTGGTATTCGATCTCGCTCCCCAAGATGGCCAGCAGCACGGCCGTAAAGCCCAATACCACCGGAGACGGAAACCGCAAGCTGTGTGGAATGGAAACCCTCGGCAGTCGTAGCGCGCGCGAGTTGGCTTGACCACGGCGCCAGCCTCGTTGCCGGTTCCAACGCCGCCAGTGGTACGCCAGATTACGGACGTCCTGCTCACCGAAGAATGACAAATAGGTGATCAAACAAATGACAGGAAAGACATACAGTCCCAATGTCAGCGCCGTCATGGCGTGGAACACTGCCCCCAGAGAGAGCATGCAGACGCGACCCCAACCCTTCCAGACCAGGAAAACGAAGAGCACCTCCCAGACGATCGTTATGTAGGCAAAGACGATCAACACGGCCGGAAACAAGCTCAAATACTCACCCAGCGGATGACTGTAATTGACGTTGGTCACCGTCCAAAACAGCAGTTGGTTGCCGCTGAAGAACTCTGGAGTGTGCATCTGGGTAATGGCAGCGCCGAAGTAGACAAAGCCAATCAGCAATTGGATCAGGCGGCGCGGCCAGGCGGGCGATCTCGGCCAGGCGGTGGATGGTTCACCCGGCCAGAAGTTTTTCCGCCCGGTTCGCTGCAGCCGGCTGTCGAGGGACCAAATCGACCCGCAGCACGAAAAGCACAACAACAGCAGCACGTGCGAGGCGATCGCCGAATACTTGGTCATCGTGCCGATGCTGTCCAGCAGATTGAAATAGGTATACAGAATTGTCGAAGCGACCAACGAGATCCGGGTGCACCAGCCGATGGAGCTGGTGAGCAGGAAAAACAGCATCGCCGTGAACAATGCGACCGCGACGCTGCCGGGAAGCTCAGGCAGCAGATTCCCCCATCCGTAACCGTACGACAGTTGCGACGGCGCACCGTCGGCCGAATACAGTTCCCGCACGTGTGGCCAGCGCATGAGCATCACGCAAAACAGGGCCACCGGCAAGACGATCCGAATCAGCGCCAGCGTGACGGGGACTTCTTCAGCATAGAAGAATCGGCTGATGCGGTTCCGGGGTCCGGAATGGGCGGACGTGGTTGCTGCGGGTGTCATGTGTGTGTGGTCCTGCACTATGTGAGTCAGCTTCAATCAGCGTTGCTGCGATACGGCGAGCGAGCGGGAGCGTCTAAAGACGAGCCGGTCGACTTGTCGGAACCAACCGGGCCCCTATCTCGACTTCGCGGGTTGACCGTGTAGAATTCCCGTCCGCGATGCCAGTCGGCAAGCAGTCGCGGATTGTTGGCAACCCGCAGTGCGTATTGCTTTGCGACCCATGTTGGGTAGTTGGCTATCTGCACGCCTTCCGGTGTGAACATCGATTTCACGTGGTAATACTTCTGGACGTCTTTTGGTTCGTCGTATCGGCGTTTCCAGATTCGGTCCGGCACGTTGAACTTTTTCGGCCAGCATTCCTCGACGACAAACACGCGCGTCATCGGGCCGTGCTGCGTGTGTTTCAGCGTGTTCATCGCCAACCGTCCGGACGTGTTGAACAGCACGTCGTAGTGCCGGCGTCCGATGTCGCCGAACGGCTGAAATTCGCCCCACGGACCGGGCGCCAGTCTGTAAAAGTTTCCGTCTTCCCCCTCGCCGAGAACGTGCGTCCGCGTGGCAAACGCCGACCATCCGCGAAACATGTCCCACACCAGGAAGTACATCCCCGGATGCGCGGTCGTGCCGAACTCAAGCGTGTGACAGACCAAGCCGACACAAAGCGCTCCCACATACACGAAGATCATCAGATGCGTCAACCACCGCTTCATTGTGGAAACCTTCCCTGGTTTCGGGTGAGTTTTCGGTCGACGTGCTCGCGCCGGCTCACGAACGCCGCGCAGCGAACGCCACGGGACGTGGTTTCGGACCGCAGATTTTGACAATCATTCGATTTACGTCAAGTCCAAGCTGACCGCGGGCAACGTTTTGTTCGACCTCACAGGGCGTTTGAAAAGCTCTGAGAGTCCCGGAGGGACGGTGGAATGTCGCCCAGGACGCAAGCCCTGGGATGGGGGAGGCGACGTGAGTCAATAAGCCCCGGAGGGGCGACAGAAATCAAGGTTCGAGAACGGATTCTGTCGCCCCTTCGGGGCTTTTCAGACACAGCTACTATACATAGAGGCATATCTCTGGCCCGGCGGAAACGTGTTCAGCCGTTCTTGACCGCGCCGCGTCATGGAGTCTGCTTTGCATTTTCGACCACCACCGGCCAGCATATACTGCTTGGTGAAGTCGAGGAACTCTTTTGAATCCTGAACACGATCTGTGAGGGCCACCACGAATGACTCTTCCTCGAACAGTGCTGTGCGTGTGTCTGTTGTGGGTGGCGTCGTCTCATACCGTCGCCGCTCAAACGCCGGTCGATGCCGACGTGCTGTTTGAAGGGGGCACCATCTACGACGGGACGGGTGCCGCGGGTGTCGAGGGAAATGTCGCCATTCGCGGCGAAAGGATTGTCGCGGTCGGCAAGTTTGCCGTCGGCAAAGTTAAGCTGAGACTTGATTGCCGCGGCTTGGCGATCGCCCCCGGATTCATCGACCTTCACAACCACAGCGATCGGCAGGTGGTCGATCGGCGGACGCGGGCCAACGTCAACTATTTGACGCAAGGTTGCACGACCGTCGTCACCGGCAATTGCGGCTCGGGCCCGATTGACGTCGGCGAGTATTACCGCAAGATCGACGCCGCCGGGGCGGGAACGAACGTCGCACATCTGTTGCCGCAGGGCACGTTGCGGAACACCGTGATGGCCACCGCGCACCGTGCAGCAACGTCCAAAGAACTGGCTCGCATGAAAGCCCTGGCGGAAAAGGCGATGCAGGAGGGTGCGTGGGGCATGTCGACCGGTCTGCTTTACGTTCCCAGTTCCTACGCCGACACCGATGAGCTGGTCGAAATCGCCAAGGTGGTTGCCGCATACGGCGGCATTTACGCGAGCCACATCCGCAACGAAAACGTCGAACTGCTGGCCGCGGTAAACGAAGCACTGGAAATCGGTCGGCGGGCCGGGCTGCCCGTGCATGTCTCGCACTTCAAATCGAGCGGGCAGGAAGCGTGGGGGTTGGTGCGTCGGGCTGCAGAGATGATCGAACAGGCCAGAAAGAAAGGACAACGCGTCACCGCCGATCAGTACCCCTACACGGCATCCAGCACCTCGCTGGATGCAACGCTCATTCCGACCTGGGCCCGCGCCGGCGGCCGAAAGGCGCTGATCGCCCGGATCGACGACCCGAAACAAGGGAATCGCATTCGCAGCGAGATGGCCGACAGCCTGAAGAGGAAACAAAACGGAGCCGTCCTCAGAATCGCCCGCTACCGACCGCGGCAGGACTGGGTGGGCAAAACACTTCTCGAGATCGCTCGTGCTGAGAAGATCGAACCGTTGGAGTTGGCGATTCAAATTTCCCGCAACGGAGGCGCGTCGATTGTGCATTTCAGCATGAGCGAGGAGGACGTCCGTTACGTCATGCAGATCCCGTGGGTGGCGACGGCGTCGGACGGTCGGGCCTACCTGCCGGCCGCCGATCGGCCGCATCCGCGAAGTTACGGAACCTTTCCGCGGAAGCTCGGTCATTACGCCATCCGCGAGAAGGTACTGCCGCTGGAACAGGCCATCCGCAGCGCCACGGGACTGCCGGCGGACATTCTAGGTTTCAGCAAACGCGGCTATCTCCGCAAGAACAGCTACGCCGATCTGGTCGTGTTCGATCCGCACGAACTGATCGACGTAGCCACGTTTGACGCACCGCATCAGTATTCCAGAGGAGTGCGGTACGTGTTTGTCAACGGCCGGCCGGCCATTTTCGCGGGAACCCCAACCGGCGCGCTGGCCGGAAAAGCGTTGAAACATCCCTCGGGCAAAAGCTCTCCCCATAACAGGAACTGACGTGAACAAGCCGACTATCGTCGCGTCTCCGCCGCGATTACTTGTCAGCGTGCGAAGTGTCGCAGAAGCACGGGCGGCTTTCTCCGGGGGGTGCGACATCCTCGACGTCAAAGAACCGGGCCGCGGTTCGCTCGGCATGGCCGACGTGGAGACGATCGCAGCAGTTCTTCGAGACGTCGAGTCGCTCCAAAACGCAGCCGGGACGCCGGTGAGCGCGGCCTTGGGGGAAGTTGTCGATTGGCTTCCCCTTGGCGAAACACCCGCGTTACCGGCCGAGCTGCATTACGTAAAACTGGGGCCGGCCGGGATCAGCAGCCATGCCGAATGGAGCAGGCGGTGGCGGCAGGTCCGCCAAGGGTTTGAAGAAGCATCCGGTGCAGCATTTCGTTGGATTGCCGTGGCCTATGCCGACTGGCAATTGGCCCGCGCACCACGGCCCGAAGCAGTGACCGACTGGGCCGTCGCCGCCGGGTGTACGGGACTGCTGCTCGACACGCACACCAAAACGGACCGAACAGTGCTGGATTTCGTCAGCCCGGACGAACTGAAACGGTTGGCCCGCCGGGTGCAGGACCATGGCCTGATCCTGGCGGTTGCCGGTCGACTGCATGCCGCCCTGTTGCCGGAGATCGCGGCCGCGTTGCCCGATATTGTGGCCATCCGCACGGCCGGATGCCGCGACGGACAGCGCTCGGGTGAAATCGACGCCCGGGCCGTCCGCGATTTCAAGACGTCGCTGACCGCTGCTTTTGGGGGTAGCGTCCAGGTTCACGCGAAAATTCACTCTAACGGTCTCCCATCGACTGTTCCCCACGATAGTTCTACGAAACCAACCCATTCTGAGACTCCTCGTCGGTATCTCCAGCGCTTGAAGTCAAATCAGAATGTGATTAAATGAATCGACCGAAACACTGTCGCATGTTGGCTTGAGGGAAATATGAGCGGATCCGAAAAACATTCCGTCGCCCATACCAGCATGGGTGCAGGACAGATTCTGGTGATCCTCGGTCTGATCGTTGTGTACGGGGTGGGCGGTTATTGGTTTCTCGTCGAGGTCATTAAGGATCCGGAAGCACCGTGGTGGCTCAAGATTGGTATGCCTGCCATCGTGATCGGGCTCACAATCCTATTTTTCACGGTGTTGATCCAGCGCATGAAAGCGGCCAAGACCGACAAATACACTGACGTGGAAGATTAACCCATGCCTGACGAAGAAATCCTCGTGGTCACCAGCCCGGAGATTCCCGGCAAGAACATCGTGCGCACGCTCGGACTGGTGGCCGGCAACACCATCCGCGCGCGCCATGTGGGCAAGGACATCATGGCCGGCCTTCGCAACCTCGTCGGCGGCGAAATCACCGAATACGCCAAGCTCTTGTCCGAAAGCCGCGAGCAGGCCCTGGATCGCATGAAAGAAAAGGCCGAAAAGCTCGGCGCCAATGCGGTTATCAGCCTGCAGTTTCAAACATCCGTCATCATGGGCGGCGCGGCGGAAATGATGGCCTACGGGACGGCAGTGGTGGTGGAGAATGAGTAGGCTTTGGCGCCCAGGCTCACGCGGCGTGCTACTTTGACCGGTCGAATCCGTGATCGACGCCCTGTCACGGTTGCGCCCTTACGACCCAGACGTCACCTGTTGTCAGGATATCAGGCCTACTCTTCCTATTCCTCTTTCTATTCTCCCTGAAGACCCAGCTCGCTAACGTCACCTGGAATCTTCTCGGCCAGTTTCACCAGTTCAGCCACTTTTCCTTGGCTTGCCTGCTCGTAGTTCTCCATCAATTGCTGTACGATTTCGAGAATCTGGTCGACAGTCTCCGTGTTCGGGCCGGCGTCGAGACCTTCCAGGTTTTCGACCATTTCCTGCAGAGTTGCCTGCGCCTGTTTTGGTTCCGTCTTGTACTGCTGGGCGAAATCCAGAACGATCTTCTTGGCGAACAGACTGTCCTCTTTGGCGATGTCCACAGGCTCCGGAGTATCAGACCCAGCACACCCGCAAAGCAACACAAGGAGAACTGCTGGAAGAACGAAACGGAACTGTGCAAGTCGTATTGATGTTCGCACGCAATCCACAGGCTCAGAAACTGGTCGGGATCGGTTCGCCGCCCATCCCATTCGCGCTGGTCAGTAGCGAGTACCAAGTGCCCGCGTCGATGCTGTTGCTGACGAATCGCGCGCTGCCGTCGCACAAGGCAATATGCGCCCCGCCCGGGTGGTCGCAACGGATACCATGCACGACGTCCATGTACTGGCTCCAGCACCCGCCGGCGCGGTCGCGACAACGGCGATTCCCGCGCAGACGGTTGCCACAATAGGGCGTCCGGTCACGGTAAAGGACTCCGAAAACGTCAGGATTCTTGTTGGGCGTTAGCAGGCCTTGGAACCCGTTACTCAGACTCCAGTTTCCACCAATACCCGCGACCGTCGCGCCCATGGCCAAACCCCAGCAGCCGCGACAGTCGTCATCCTGTCCGGACACGACCAGTTCGCCAAGCAGAATGGTGTTCGAAGTCCCGTCGCGCATGTCTCGGAATTTCGCGCCCCACATTGCGGCCGTGTTACAGACTCCCCGCTCCCGGGTGTCGTCGTAGTCACGCGGGTCGTTGACTGCGTCGGTGCCGCCGTTCAAACCGTACGTGATCTTGGCATACGGGGCCGCCGGTCGGTTCACGTTATTGTCCCACATCGAAACCATCGTCAGCGGCTGGCTGGGACAATGGAACGCGGGCAACGGCGAGCTGACCGCCGGCCAGTTCGCAAGAGCGCTGGAAGGGATGCTCGGGTCATATCTGTCCGCAATAGACGCCTGGTCGATGAACGGCAGAAGCATGGTGACCCAGGTCGCTCCCCACCCCGTGTCTCGGCCGCTATAAACGGTATACGTGACTCCCGATCCGCTCAAACTCCGGCCGCCTCGGCTCGACGGTCCCACAAACACGGCAGCCGGCGGTATTTGCCCGTGTGTTTCTGCGTAGCTGTGCAGCGCCGTGGCGAGCTGTTTGATGGCGCTCTTGCAGTGCATGCTGCGAGCCGCTTCTCGAGCCTGCTGGACGGCCGGTAGCAACAGCGCGGTCAAAATCGCAACGATGGCGATGACCGCCAAAAGTTCGATCAGCGTGAAACCACGCCTCGGAGATCGCCGATTTCGCATCACCAGTACCTCCATTCAAAGAGTCAGTGGAACAGACGAGACAGCCCGCACGTCCAATCACTCACAAACACAGTCCGAGGGGCCGACCGAAGACGGTCGACGGCTCCTCGCACAAGCAAAATCCAGCGCCACCTGCGGATTGCGCGCAACCACAATACGCGAACGCAACGCGCAACAGGTTTCCCTCAAGTTACCGAGAACGGAATTTTGTTGTTGAGAGCTGAATGCAACTGCAAGGGGTTCTGAAGAAGACCAAATCCTCACCTACAGCCACAGTGGAAATGCCCACGAGCTGGATCACGCATTTCACGCATGCCCACCAGACGTGGACGCTTCCGTCAATCGTCGTAAACAATTTCGCATCAAAATTCAAGCAAAAAATACCGAATCTGAATGAAAAATATCTAAAATGGATAACCCGCTGTCGACGCAGAACCGAGACCGTGCCAGGCTCCATTCCCTTCGATCGCACCGGTTACTCTGCGTGATCCGCCAGCCGCGAGAATTAATCGTTGCTGCTGCGTAGATTGACCCAGCCGACAGGCGGCAACTGCGATCTCAACTCGTGGAAGTATGTGTCGACGGCTGCGCGATCGTTTGCAGGATCGACGACGCCGGCGTCCGGCCGTGACGTCGATTTCAACAACACCAACTCGTCGGCCGGCCAGTGGATGGCGATCCAGCCGGCAATGGAGTCGCTGGTGACCTCCCAGGTGTGCGGCAAGTGTGAACCGGCGTGTGATTCTTCAGCGCGGAGAAAGTCGTGGGCGCACAGCATCGGTAGTTGTGCTGCCCGCCACGCGTCGCCGGCTGCTTTGCGAGTGGTGACAAGCCGTGATTCAGGAAGGATTTGCAGCAACAGCGCCTCGTTGAGCATCAACGACCGTAGTGCCAGCCAGTGGGCGTGCTCGTCTCCGAGACGGTGCAACTGGTCCCAGCGGCGCACGAGGTCGGCCGCTTCGCCGCCGCCGGCGACCAGCAACGGGCGGCCCTCGGACCGGGTGGCCAAGACAGTGCGAATCCGCCGTGCCAGATCCGGCAGCGTCAGCAAACTGCCGCCGACCTTGTAGACGACCGTTCTCATCACTGCATTCGGCTCAACAGTTACAAATCCGCAATCGCTTCAGTCGATGATCTTATTGATCGCGTATTCGACAATTCCCCTGGCCCCGGCCGCCTTCAATTGGGGAATAATGCTCCGTACAACCGACTCGTCCAGAATCGTGTTGATGGCGACCCAGTCAGGGTCGGAAAGCGAAGCGACCGTCGGATTTTGCAGGGCCGGCAAGATGCCAAGCACCCCTTCGAGGTCCTCGCGGGGAACGTTCATCATGATGGCGACCTTGCCTTCGGCGGCCAAACACGACCTGAGCATCAGCGCAATGTTGTCGAGTTTCTGCTTCTTCCACGGATCGGCCAATGCCTGCTCGTTGGCGATGAAGCGGGTCGTGCTTTGCAGAATTTCATCGACGATCCGCAGGTCGTTGGCCCGTAGCGAGCTTCCAGTCTCGGTCACCTCGACGATGGCGTCGGCCAGTCGCGGCGGCTTGACTTCCGTCGCGCCCCACGAGAATTCCACTTTGGCCGTCACGCCATGTTTAGCCAGGTAGTTGTTCGTCAAGCCGACAGCCTCGGTCGCGATGCGCTTTCCTTGGAGGTCCTTGATCGACTGCACCGGCGAGTTATTGGGCACGCAGAGTACCCAGCGCACCGGTCGCCGGCTCGCTTTGGAGAACATCAGCTCACAGATCTCAGCGACTTGGGCTTCGGTTTCCAGCACCCAGTCGTGCCCCGTGATGCCCGCGTCGAGAATGCCCTCCTCGACGTAACGCGCCATCTCCTGCGCGCGGATGAGCAAACACTCAATCTCATCGTCGTCAATTTCCGGGTAGTAACTCCGCGACGAAAACGTGATGTTGTAACCGGCGCTGCGAAACAACTCGGCGGTTGCCTGCTGCAAACTCCCGGCGGGAATCCCCAGCTTCAAGGTTCGATCTGACATGGCCGACACTAGCTCTTCTTG
>CAZGYE010000116.1:0-15436 GCA_964530165.1 uncultured Planctomycetaceae bacterium | reverse complement strand
GATGCGCCAGGTCGCCGGGCATCAGCCGCAGGCCGGCCGACTCGACAGAAATGCGAAATGCACCGGAATACGCAACGGCAATCTCGTCGGCCGGCTCGCTCCCCGGCCGCACCGACAGGTTGAGACTCGCCTTGCCAGAACCGTCGTCGTACCGCAAACCACACCGCGCGGCCAGGTCGTCCATCACCGGCCAGAAGGCACGTTGCATGGTGTCGAGCGCGAAGCGTGTCTGTCGCAGCTCAACCGGAACCTGCGAGAAATCGATCCCGTTCCCCGTCTGCGCGGAAACGGCTTTGAGCAAGTCCTCAAGCGGCCGCTCTCCCCGCAGCGTGACCCGTGACGCCGACACCGACTGCCGCGCTTTTCGGCGCTCCAGACTGATGCGAATGCGCCGCACCGCTTCCCGCACGGAAGCGTTCCCCAGCAACACCGGCGAGGGCAGCAGCGGCAGTATGTCCGGACCCAATTCGCGCAATTGCTGTTCCGCGCGAACGCGCGCCTTGTGGGTCGCGGCATCCAACTGCTCGAGCAACTCGCCCACTTGCTGCTTGAGCCCGACGGTCTTTGGTCCCGCCGGTCCGCCGGCCGTATTTTCCCCCGCCGGAAGAATCGCCACGATCAATCCCACCAGCGCCAAACGACTTGCCCCTTGAAACGGTCCCATTGCGTTTTCTCCGAGTATTCCAGTTTACGACCTATACTTGAAAAGGTCACTCCGAATTTGCGTATTCATAGAAACCCAAACCGACGACTTGTCGTCGTTGAATGTGCCGTGAAACCCGTGCAATGCGACAACAAGTTGTCGGTTTGGGTACCACGAAGGCAGCCTATGAATAATCCGGGAATAACGCGAATGCGATACTCGCTCACCATCATTGTAGCCGCGGTGCTCACTTGCGCGGCGGCCACCGCACTGGCCGGGAAGCCGGCACTGCTCGAATTTCAGCAGAAGGGCAAAACGTACCGCGGGAAATTGGTGGCCCACGACGAAGACCACTGCTGGCTGATGGCCCGCGACGGACAACTGAGCCAACTGCGATTCAGGGACGTCAGCAAGTTCCGCCGCGTCTCTCCACGATTCGAGCGTTTCACTGCGGCCGAGCTGCGCGATCAACTCCGCCGGGAGTTCGGTAAAGAGTACGACGTGACCGGGACGGAACATTATCTGGTTTGTGCGGCGCGCGGACGCGTGCGGGCATACTGTCGACTCTTCGAAGACGTTTACCGGCAGTTCTACATTTACTTTTCGACTCGGGGACTGCCGATCTCCCAACCCGAGTTTCCACTCGTCGCCATCGTCTTCCCAGATCGGAAGAGTTTCCACGACTATTGCAGAAAGGATGGATTTCCCGCGTCGACTGGGCTAGCGGGATACTACCTGACGACGACAAACCGTATCGCGTTGTCCGGCGTGCAAATGCAATCGCTCTCGGGAGACCCGGCCGATCCGTCGTCGACGACCGCGCGTGTTGGCCTCTCAGACCTGTTTCGTGCGAATGATGCCAGCGCATCGCTGCCGTCGCCGGCCGACTTACAGTGGTCGAACAATCGTTGGGCCCCAACGGTCGCGGGCAACGTGAAGGACACCATCATCCACGAAGCGACCCACCAGGTCGCTTACAACACCGGATTGCACTCCCGCATCGGTGAGAACCCGCGCTGGGTGGTCGAAGGGCTGGCCACAGTGTTCGAGGCCCCTGGAACCCGCCAGAACTCTCGCAACCTGCCGGCCAAAACGCGGATCAATCGGGAGCGCTACATCCGGTTCGGCAGTTTTGTGAAGAGACGCCGGAAACCGAAGTCGCTGGCCGCGTTTGTCGGTTCCGACGAGATGTTCCGAACCAGGACGCTGGACGCCTACAGCCAGGCATGGGCGTTGAGTTTCTTCTTGATCGACACCAGACCGGCCCAGTATGCACGCTACCTGAAAACCATCGCCACACGTGATCCCTTCGAAGCCTATACCGCACCGCGACGCGTCGCGGATTTTAAGCAGGCGTTCGGCGCCGACCTCGATTGGCTCGATGTCCGTTTCCTGCGCTTCGTCGAACGATTGAACTAGTGACAATTCCTTCCGGCTCGCTGTTCAGGGACCCTCTGGGCTTTGCACGCTGGAAAGAACGCGATCCAGCAGCCTGCTCTGTTTCTCGCTGGCGGAACTTGCCGATGAGCTGGCTTCATCGACGCGGGCCTTCCGGACGCCGAGTTTCAGCCCGTCAAACTCCAACCGCAGCGGTTCTTCGGTCAGCGACAGTGCTTCATCGGTCGGCACATTGGGCAACCGCGCAGGCGTCTTCGCGACCAGTTTCACCCGGGGACTCCTGCCGAGGAGCGCCGCCGACCAGAGCATTCCACAACCGGCTAACACGATCAAAGCCCCGATCAGAACGGTCGGAGTCCTTGCCGAGGTTTTGGACTTGGAGCCGTCACCTGACGTGATTTTGTGTGAAAGCCCACGGGTGAAAGCCCGTGGGTCCCGCCGGTGGCCCCCGACGGGCTTTGCCGATTTGGCCGGCGTCTTGCTCTGCCTCGGACGTGCACCGGCTTTCGGGCGAAGAAAGACTGCCGGCATCCCGTTGCCGCGACCGCGACGTGCATCGACGACGACCAGGTCGCCGGGAAGCAAAGTGTACTTGAGGCAAGGCGAGTAAAACGTCTGCTGATCGGCCCGGCCATTCCTCACAATGTGAATGTTGCCCGACGCGTTCGTCGTCAGTCCGCCGGCTTGCCAAATGACGTCGACCAATTGCGGCGTTGCACTCGGCACCTCGTAGACGCCGGGACGCGTCACCTGCCCCATCACCGCGATGGGTTTCCGTACCGATCGTGTGGCGGTGACGGCCGGAATCGGTTGCACTCCAACCGCTTGTGCTCGAGCCGATGTCGAGCCGAGGGGCAGTAAACAGAGCAGCAGAGGCAAGAACAGCGTGACAGACCGTCCGCACATACGCGATTTCCTCTTGGCCTGGAACACTTTGCGCTGGTCGCTGACTCCGTACAATTCATATAATCGACATAATTTCCCTGCGGACATCAGCGAATCTATCGAAAACGACGGCATTACCGAGCATCCTCGTAAGAAGGAGAATCGATCGATGAGTGACTGCTACCTTCTAGCCGGCGCCCGCACGCCAATCGGGAAGTTTCTGGGGGCTTTCCAAGAAACTCCCGCACCGGAGTTGGGGGCCGTCGCCATTCGTGAAACTCTCAAGCGGGGAGAGATTCACCCCGGTGACGTCGACGAGGTTATTATGGGAAACGTGCTGACCGCGGGGCTGGGACAGGCGCCCGCGCGGCAAGCCGCGCTGAAGGCCGGTCTGCCGGCCAGCGTGGCAGCACTGACGATCAACAAAGTATGCGGATCCGGACTGAAGGCGGTTATGTTGGCCGCACAGGCGGTTCGGGCGGACGAGGCGCAAATCGTTGTCGCCGGCGGAATGGAAAATATGACGCAGGCGCCCCGGTTGCTGCGCGGCTCGCGCCAGGGCTGGAAGTTCGGCGAAGTCACTCTCGAAGACGCGATGATTCGAGACGGTCTGTGGTGCGCCTTCGACGATTGCCACATGGGTCTGCATGCCGAGTACACAGCCGACAAGTACGGCATCACCCGGGAGGAGATGGATCGGTTCGCGTTCCAGAGCCAGATGCGAGCGGTCCAGGCCATTGCCGACGGCGTTTTCTCCGACGAAATCATCCCAGTCACGGTCCGGCAGAATCGCGAAGAACGGGTCATCAGTGCCGACGAAGGACCGCGGCCCGAAACTGATCTCGACGGTCTGGCGAGGCTGAAGCCGGCATTCTCGAAAACCGGCACGGTGACGGCGGGCAATGCGTCGCTGCTCAGCGACGGTGCGGCGGCGGTCGTCGTGGCCAGCCGCGATGTTGCCCAGCGGTCGCCGGCCCCGTGGCGGGCACGCATCGTGGCCAGTTGCACCAGCGGCGTCGAGCCGCGCGATCTGTTCATTGCCCCCGTGGCGGCGGTTCGTGGCGTGCTGGAAAAGAGCGGTCTTACTAAGCATGACATCGATCTCTTCGAAATTAACGAAGCCTTCGCCTCCCAGATGTTGGCCTGCATCCGTGATCTCGAGCTCGACGCGGACAAGGTCAACATTCACGGCGGTGCGATCGCGCTGGGGCACCCCCTCGGCGCCAGCGGCGCACGGGTGCTCGTCACATTGCTCTCGGCGTTGAAGCAGAAAGAATTGCGGCGCGGGCTGGCGAGTCTCTGTCTGGGCGGTGGAAACGCCGTCGCCATGATTGTCGAGCGGGATGAAACGTGACACGATAACGCTAGTGTCTCGTTTCAGCTGAAATGACGGGTGCCACGGCTGTGTCAGCCGTGCGACTGGTCGAAACACTGCCGATACGGCAGTGGCACCCAGCCACTACCAGTCAATCGAGGAGTCGACGTGATGAGCATCGAGACGATCGCCGTCATCGGGGCCGGCACGATGGGACGCGGAGTTGTTGAAACGGCCGCCGTCAACGGGCTGACGGTCAGGGCGTTCGACGTGGACGAGGGACTCTGCCGGGCGGCCGAAGCGCGGATTGAACAATCGATCGCCAAGGCAATCAAGCGGGGCAAACTCGATCTAGAGGACACAGCGGAAGCATTGTCGCGGGTCAGTTGGAACACCGAGATCGCAGCGGCCGCCGAGCCGGCGGACTTCGTCGTCGAAGCGGTTTCGGAGCAGAAAGAATTGAAGACCTTGATCTTCAAACAGCTTGACGCGACTTGCCGACCCGAGGTCATTCTGGCCAGCAACACGTCGAGCATCTCGATTACCCGTCTGGCGGCCGCCACCGATCGGCCCGGACGAGTTGTCGGCATGCACTTTTTCAACCCGGTTCCCATTATGCAACCGGTCGAAGTCGTGCGCGGAATGCAGACGTCTGTGGAAACGGTCGAGCAAACCAGCCGGCTGGCCGAGCGGATGGGCAAGCAGCCGTTTACCGTCGAGGACAGTCCCGGCTTCGTCGTCAACCGGATTCTGCTGCCGTTGATCAACGAGGCTGTGTTTGCTCTGCAAGAAGGCGTTGCCGATGCCGAGACGATTGATTCTCTAATGAAGCTCGGCTGCAATCACCCGATGGGCCCGCTGGCGTTGGCCGACCTGGTGGGCGTCGACGTCTGTCTTTCGATTCTGCAGGTGCTTCACCGCGAGCTGGGGGACCCCAAGTTTCGTCCCTGCCCGTTACTGGTTCGCATGGTGAACGCCGGCCGGCTGGGCCGCAAGACGGGAGAGGGGTTCTACAAATACCAGAATTCTTGATCCAAAGACCGCTTTCGATCGTTCAGGAGACCAGGACCACACGATCGTGACCTGGTTGCCATTGGAAATGCGAAACCGACGCGAGGGGACGACATGATGGGTATGCCGGGTATTGTGGAATTACTGATAGTCGTGTTGTTCGTTGTGCTGTTTGCCGTGCTGTTTGGAGGGGCCGCGAGAGGGATGCGTCGTCCTCACCTTGGTCACGTCACGTTGAACTGTCCGCATTGTGGCGCCGAAACACGGGCCGATCTGCCGACGTGTCAACATTGCGAAAGGGACCTTTGAGTCGTCTGGATCATGCCGAGCCTGACTGTCGAAAACTATCTGAAGGCTGTTCTGCAGATTTCCATGAAGACCGGCTCGGAATGGGTCGCGACGGGAGAGCTGGCAGCACCCTTAAACGTTTCACCGGGGACCGTCACCAGCATGTTGAAGACGCTGGCCGAGTCGGGACTGGCCCGTTACAAGCCGTACGAAGGCGCGAAACTGACGGCCGCCGGGCGAAAGCTGGCGCTGCGGATGTTGCGCCGGCATCGGCTGATCGAGTTGTTTCTGGTTCGCACGCTCGACCTGACGTGGGACCAGGTCCACGAGGAAGCCGAAGACATGGAACACGCGGTCAGCGATTTTCTGATCGACCGCATCGACGAGTTTCTCGGCCATCCCGAATGCGATCCCCACGGCGACCCGATTCCGACCGCCGGCGGCGAGATGCGCGGCAACGCCGGCCTTGCGGTTCCGCTCAGCGAGTGCCCGGCAGGCGTCCGCGTGCGATTTCTCCGCGTCGTCAATCAGGCCAAAGACTTCCTGCGGTATCTGTCCGAGGAGGGCTTCGAACTCAAATCGGTCGGCGTTGTGAAAGAGAACAATCGCGAAGCCGGCATCGTCACCATACAACTCGCCGGGCGGTCCATCACGCTGGCACACCAAGCCGCCGAACAACTGCTGGTCGAGCAGATCGAACCTGAGAATCAATAGCCGGTCTCGATTTCATGGAATTACCGGCGGTCGGTGGTTCGTCAACGCGGGAGCAGCTTCGCCCTTCGGCTGTGGAGCAACTTCGCCCTTCGGCTGTGGAGCGAATTCGACAGATTTGTGATGGCTCGCGCAAGCAGTCCGTGCATCACGAAGGATTTCAGGCGGTTCGTAAGAGGATGGTCGGGAGCGACTTCACTGATCATCTCGTAATACCATTTGGCTATCTCCTGCTCTCCGATTCTCCAAAAATATTCCCCAACAATGGCGTTGAATGTGGCAAACTCGGTGACGTGAAACCTCCGGCGATCCGGATACAACGTGTGTAGAGAAAACTCATGCTTGAGCACCGCGGGAACCTCGTTGACCCGGCCGCTGCGCATGCACAGCAACGCGTAGTTCGCGATCCCGAAAAGATAGTTGGGAAACCGTCGGTAGATTTCGCATGTCAGTTGATCACACTTGTCCTGCTCGCCCACATTTGCATAAGCCGCGCTGAGATAGTTGTACAAGTGTGGGATGTGGGGGAACTGCGCCACAAGTTGTTCCAACTCCTCGACGTGCACACCACCACCTTCCTGAATCTGCTCTCCGATGTGATTAATTCGCTCGCGGTCTTTCAGCGACAGCTTTTGCCTCAACGGTGCTTCCATCGGTTCGTAACTGATCTCGTATTCCACCAGCTCGAACGTGTGGCGACTGGGGCGATCGGCATGTGCCGTCCGTGCAGGAGTGCGCCTTTGTTTCCGAGAGGTGCGTTGGCGCTTGCGCCGGCGTCGTGTGGACTTGCCAGACATGGCTGTCACTCCTTGACTGCAGCTTCTTCCGTGGATCAGCCGATTCAGCACGAGCAGCGGCTCATGTTACAACAATTCAACGACTTGTAAAGCCGCAAACTCGCTCTAGCGCGCTCGATCTCTCACTCTTTCGGATCGCGGAAGATCGTCAAGTCGACCGGCTTGCCGGAATCGAGAAACACTTTACCGGCCACGCCCGGCAGGATTTCTTCCATCGCGTCGATGTACCGCCGGCCGAGCGCCATCTGTCGAGCCTGGGCGTAGCTTTGGATGCCTTGTTGCTCGTCCCGTTTGAACTGCTCGATGATCTTTGTGAAGCTGTCGGACGCTCCGCGGGCCGCCTCGACCGTCTGCTGCCGATAGATTCCGGCGGTGTCGAGAATCTGTTGTTCTTCGCCCCGGGCGGCGGCCCGGCGCTGCTCGGCATAGGCCCGGGCGGCGTTGATGTATTTCTGCTTGTCGGCCCGGGCGTTGGAAACGTCGAGGAAAGCCGCCTTCACACGGACCGGCGGATAGACGGCG
The DNA here is from genome assembly GCA_964530165.1 of uncultured Planctomycetaceae bacterium. Classification (GTDB taxonomy): domain Bacteria; phylum Planctomycetota; class Planctomycetia; order Planctomycetales; family Planctomycetaceae; genus CAZGYE01. The sequence goes on along the minus strand of CAZGYE010000116.1, from coordinate 7,866 downwards.
CTGATGCTCACCTCTTCCACGTCGATGCCCAGCCGATGCTCCCCAGCCAGTTCCCGCGTGCGGTCCGTCAGCATTTCGCGCAACTGGCCGAGGCCCAGCGGATGCACAAAATCGACGCCGCTGCGGCTGACCAGGTCGGCGGCGGTCGATTCGGCCAACAATTCGAGGCGTCGCTCGGCAGACTGGGAACCGAACAAGAAACCCGCCACATTCGCCTCGGAAACGCGGTACTGGACGATGATCTGCAGATTCAGAATGTTCTTGTCGCCGGTGAGAAACTGCGACTGGCCGGCGGTGCCGATCGATTGCAGGAACTCAGTCCCGTCGACGTCCTCGACTTCGGCAGAGCCGATCCTCAGCGTACGCACCTCGTTGAGATTCACACGATCGATTTTCACGAGCGGCCACGGAAGATCGTAGTGCAGACCGCTGCTCCTGAGCGATGCATGACCCGTCTCGGTCCTCACCAACCGGCCGAAACGCCGGACCACCGCGTTCTGGTTGCCCTGAACGATGTAGAATCCGCTGCCCAAATACACCACCAGCAGCACTGCGATCCACAGGAGTGGAGAGTGGAGAGTAGAGAGTGGAGAGTCAGAAGTGCCTCGGCTTTCGGCTTTCGGCTTTCGGCTTTCGGCTTTCCGACTTCCGCCTTGGATCAGCCAGCGCTTCATGGAGTGACCTCTCGCCCGGTATTCTCCGTTTTCCTGGAATCCGGAATTCCTTCGGTCAGCAGCTTCAACAGACTGCTCGACGCCGAGAGCACCAGCGTGGTTCTCTTGCCCAAGATCTTGCGGTACACGTCGAGCGTCCGCATCACGCGGTAGAACTCCGGGTCCTGTGCGTGGGCTCGATTGAGAATCGCAATCGACTCGGCTTCGGCCTCACCGCGAATCTGCTCGGCGTTACGTCGAGCCTTGGCCAGAATCTCGTTGTACTGCAGGTCGGCCTGGCTCTTGATGATTGTGTTCTCAGCCATGCCGGCGCTGCGATAGGCATCGGCAATTTTCTTCCGCTCGCTCTTCATCCGTTCGAAGACCGCCTGCTGATTGCCGGCCGGGAAATTGATTCGTTTGATCCGCACGTCGACAATCTCGATGCCCAGCCGCTCCCTCAGCGACCGATCTTCCCCGTCCCGTTGGATGACCTGGGCGCGAACCGCCTCCGAGAGTTTCGTGATCAATCCGCCTCGGCCCTCGGCGGGACCGCTCTCGGAATCGGCGACGTTGATCAGCCCGCTCAACTCAACCCGCCCAATCTGGGTGCTCAGAATCGAGCGAACTCGGCTGTCCAAGCGTGCTGCGGCGACGTCGGCATTGCCCAAACCGCGAAAGAAACGAACCACCGGACGCTCCGCCGGCAGAACCGATCCGTTCCGATCCGGCTCCGCGATTTTCCAGCAGACGTAGGCGTCGATGGTCATGTTTTTCTTGTCGCGAGTGAAGATTTCGCGGCCCGGCGGGTCGAACAACTGCACCCGGCGATCGAACCGGCGAACGACGTCGATCGGCCACGGCAGCTTGAAATGAAAGCCGCGATCATCGGGCCGGTCGTAGACCGCTTGGATCCCGCCCAGCCGTTCGACAATCACGTATTCCGTCTCGTCGACCAGCACGACAGCACTGACCACAAAACCCGCCGCCACGGCCATCAACAGCAGAAACAGCAGCCGACGCATCAATCGCCGGCCGAGACCGGCTTGGGCGTCGTTGTCAATGTCGCTCGTGAGTTTGTCGGTGTTTTCGTTCATGGTTGCGCTACCTGTATCGTGAACGGTTCTCTCTCGGCTCGCCTGGTTCCGGAAACGGCGACCGCTGCTCGTCTCTCGGGAACGATGGCTCCAGCGCCCGCATGCCGCCCAGCTCGAACGGATCGATGAGCAACAGGTGCTGCCGGCCGGAAACTTTCGGATCGACGATGGTCAACGGCCGCGTCGAGAGCGTCTCCTCGATCGTTTTCCAGTACATCCATCGCCCGGTCAGCATACGATCGTCGCGATACACTTTCAACACACTATTGAAACGGGAAGCCGCTCCCGAGGCGGCCTGGATCCTCTCGACTTTCTTCTGCCGGGCCGAAAGCAGTGTGGCCGCCGCTTCCCCCGACAGAAGCAGTTCCCCGTCGCTGCTCTCGGGCGTCAGTCTTTTCCAGAGCGCGTCGTCGAGCTTCCAGTCGGCCACCTCACCGGTCGTCGACGAGTGTCGCCCGTCGGTTTCGGCCCCGGCCGAAGCGCTGAGAATGCGGATTGCCCGCTCGCCCGCCGCGCCCAGCACTTTGCCGGCATAATACGCTTTGGCTTCGTTGACTTTTTGCTCCCGCTCTTCCAGGGCGTCGGCCACGTCGCGGTAAGCGGGCACCACCGACTTGGGCGGGTGAATGTCCAACAGGTTCAGCTCGACCACCTCGATGCCCAGACGGTCCTCGGCGGCCCGCTGCTGAATCAACGCCAAACACTCGCTCTCGATTCCCGCCCGCCGATCGGTCAGAATTCCGTCCAGCAAGACCCCGGCGGCCACCCGGCGAATCGAGCTTTCGGCGCAGGCGCGCAACGTCGCCTCCGGCTGAGCGCTGCCGAACACGTATTGCCGCAAATTCGAGATGCGGTAATGTACCTCGGCTGTCACTTCGACGGGAACTTCCTCACCGGTGAGCACCAGCGACTCGCGCGGCACCGGCTGGTACTGCCGCCCCTTATGCTCGCTGGTCCATTCGATCGGCGGCAGATACTCACCCGGCGCAGACTCGGGCGGCCCGTTCGACCGAAAACCGAGTTGGATGGCCCGCACATGATCGACCTTTTCGCGGGTCATCCGTTCCAACGGAACCGGCCAGCGCCAGTACAGACCCGGCTTCAGTTGGGTCTCGAACCGGCCGAAGCGGGTCACCACGGCTTCTTCGTCGGCGGAAATGAGCACCAACCCGGTCGTGAACCAGTACAGCGCGGCGGCGGAGAGCGCCAATCGCACCAACAGCGACCAGTGGTCGACGAGACGGAAAACCACTCGGGTCGGCGAGAACATCTCGGTCAGCCACTCCACGCCGACTGCCAGCCTGCGCGACGTTCGGCCCAAACGCGTCTCTTCCCAGCGCTCGAACCACAGCAGCCGCATCGCGTTCAGCATGACCGCCAACGAAGAGCACTCGTGGAACACCGCCCCGGCCACCGGGCTCAAGATGCCCCATGCGCACAGCAGCACGCCGAGGGCATTCATGCCGAACGCAAAAATAAAGATGCTTTGTCGAATATTGTGCACCAGCCGGCGCGACAGCCGCAGCAAGCCGGGCAGCGGCCGCAGCGGATCGCCCATCAACACCAGGTCGCCCGCCTCGGCGGCGATGTCGCTGCCGACACCCCCCAACGCCAGACCCACCGTCGCCGACGCCAAACCGGGTGCGTCGTTTACGCCGTCGCCGACCATCGCCACCCGCTGTCCTTGCCGGGTGTGCGCTTCGATCCACTGGGCCTTGTCCAACGGCAGCATCTCCGCCTCAACCGTGTCGATGAGCCCCAGCGATTTCGCCACCGTTTGGGCCGATTGCTCGCGGTCGCCGGTCAACAGGGCGAAATGCCCGATGCCCGCCGCCGACAGCTCGGCAATGACGTCGCGGCTTTCGGCGCGGACGGTGTCACGGACGCCGATGACGCCCAGCACCTCTTCGTCAACCGCCACCAACAGCGACGTCTGCCCCGATTCATCAAGGCTGGTGAGCCGCTCGTCGATCTCCGCCGGTATCTGAATGTTTCTCGACTCCAGCAGCCGGCGGTTCCCGACGACGACGGTGCAGCGTTGCTCGTGCGGCTCGATGTCTTCGGCCTGTTCCGAGTCGCGGATCGCCCACGGTCCCAGCACCGTCGCCCGCACAGCCGCCACAATCCCGGAACCGGGATGAGCGGTGAATTCTTGAACCCCTGGCAAAACGGCGCCGCGCGCCTCGGCCTCGCGGACAATCAACCGTGAAAGCAGGTGTTCGCTGCGTTTCTCGGCAATGGCGGCGGTGCGCAACAGCTCGGCTTCACGAAGCGGTGGCAGTGCGGTCATCTCGCCGATTGCCAGCTCGCCGCGCGTCAGCGTGCCGGTCTTGTCGAACGCGAACGTGTCGACCGTCGCCAGCCGTTCCAGCGCCACCGAACCCTTCACGACCACCCCGGTCCGCGCCAGCCACGCCATCGCCGCCATGACGGCCGTCGGCGTGGCCAAAATCAGCGGGCAGGGGCACGCAACGACGAGCACCGCCAGCGCCGGCAGGAAACCGTCGCTCCACGCCCCCGAGTACAACCGCCAACCGAGAAGCGTGATCGACGCGGCTGCCAGCACGGCGGGCAAGAACAGTCTCGCCAGCCGATCCGCGGTTCGCTCCAGCGGGGCCTTTCTCTCGGTCGCCTCGGCAACCAGTTTGACGACCTGTGCCAGCGTCGTCTCGGCGCCGACCCGTTCGGCCCTGACCGTCAGCGAACCGTACTGGTTCAACGTGCCGGTGAACACCTCGTCGTCGGGCGCTTTGTCCACGGGCAGACTTTCACCGGTCAGCGCGCTTTGATCAACGGCCGATGTTCCCGCCGACACCCGTCCGTCGGCGGGAATTCTCTCACCCGGCCGAATCACGACCGAGTCGCCCACGACGACCTCTCCGACCGGCACGTCAATTTCCGAGCCGTCACGGATGACGTGGGCGATCGCCGGGCAGAGGTTGAAGATCCGCCGAATGGCCTGCTGGGCCCGGTCGACGGTGTAGCCTTCGATGCTTTCGCCGCACAGCGCGACAAACACGACCAAAGCCGCCGTCGTGTGTTCGCCCAAGATGATGGCCGCCAGCGCGGCAATCGTCAGCGCCAGGCCGGCGCCGATGTGGCCTTCGAACAGACCTGAGAGCGTCTGATAGAGAATGCGGGCCCCGCCCAGCACGGCCGAGAGCAAGGCCAGCCGAAATCCGAACAGCGTGCGGTATTCCAGCCACGCCGGATCGCCCACCACGCCGATGAGAATGTCGGCTGCCAGCAACAGGCCGACGACGGCGGTCAGCAAATAGATGGGCGCCGACTGGTAATGGAAACTCCGTTCGCGCTCGAGAGCCCCTTTGTCGGAGACGTTCTCCTGGGCAAATTCGCGGGCGGATTCGGGAACGTAGTGCATGTCGGCCGGCTCAAAAGGCCCGTGGAATGCGAAAGGTCACCAATCCACAGTGCAGGGAATGGGGACCGCATCCGTGCCGGTTCCCGTACGAAAGCATCCGTCTCGATATTCACCGACGGACGGACAAGCTTCCATACTAACCGAGCAGTCGAGCAGATGCCAGAGGGAGCGTGCGTGAGCGAATTGTCCCGAATGACGATGCTTCAGAAAACACGACTTCGGCAGCGGCGGGGTGGCGGGGCCTTAGAGAGCAAAGCGAACGTGGCCTCGGAGCATGCCAGCATACAAGCACGGGGCCACGCTCCCGTTGGTCGCTGAGGCCCCGCCACCCGTCGTGCTTTACGCCAGCAGCTTGTATCTGATCTGTAATTTCTGAAGCGTCCCTCGCTTGGAGGCGGAAGCGTGAACGTAGGAAGGCGCAGGGAAAAATATACCTTGGAATAACTTCGGAAGGGTCTGTCTTTGGTCGGTTTGATATATCGGTTTGTTAATTGGCATCTGCCAAAACGTGAACCTCTTTTTTCAGGGAATTACCAAGCCGATCCCGCTCAATTTCGAGGTTGTAATGCGATTGAAGATTCAGCCAGAATCGATCAGACGTTCCAAAATACCTTGCTAGCCGCAACGCAGTGTTTGCGGTCATGGACCGCATTCCTTTAACGATTTCGTTGACGCGACGCGGCGATACATTGATTTCCTTTGCTAGGCGGTACTGGCTAATGCCAAGGGGCTCCAGGAATTCGAGGAGCAAAATTTCTCCAGGATGGACTGGCGGAAGTTTCTTGATAGCCATTTTAATGTCCTAGTGGTAATCAGTTATTTCTACGTCGTCAGCATCGCTATCAGACCACTTGAAGCAAATACGCCATTGATCATTGACTCGGATGCTGTACTGGCCTTTACGATCACCTTTCAGCTTTTCAAGTCGGTTGCCTGGGAGGATCCGCAGATCATCGCAGGACTCGGCAGCGTCAAGAATCACCAGTTTTCGCAAGGCTGCGCTCTGCACATCCCGCGAGAACCCTTTTACGCGCTGCCGTCGAAAAATGTGTTCCGTCTGCTTGTCACGAAAGCTCCTGATCATGTCCACCTAGCATAACGCGAGACGATAATAACGTCAAGCGCCAATGCCCGGTGTGGATTGATCCGCATAAAACCCCGTTGAACTGAGCCGCGGTTCGGGTGCGGTGTTGTTGGAGATTGTATCAAACGGCTGTGTGGGTCGGAAGCGGGCCTGAATCGTCGCGTGGCGATGGGGCCCGAAGCGGTGGGGCGCGGCTGAGCGCGTGCGTCTGCCGATACGCATCGCCGTACTGCCGGCCGTCATCAACAGCACGCGGTGCTTGGCGTTGCGGGTGACCAAGCCGATCGTCACCTGTTTGCAATCGCCCCGTTTGTTGCGAGAGTACCCCCACATGGCAAGTGGATTCGCTTTCGCTTCGCCCGCGAAGTAGGTGCTGGTCACGTCGTACAGCAACAGGTCGTATTCCAACTCGAACAGATCGCCCAACTTCTCCTTCAGAAAGACTTCCAGTTTTGCCTTGTGTGGCAAAAGCTTATCCCGACACGCTGGTCGGCGGCGACGCGTTCGACACACTCAACGACAACGCCGGCGACGACATCGTCGACAACAAGTTCGTGTTCATCGCCGACTGGATCGACGGAGCATGAGCTGAGTCAAGAGTTGAGAGCCAAGGGTCGAGAGCCAAGGGTCGAGAGCCAAGGGTCGAGAGCCAAGGGTCGAGAGCCAAGGGTCGAGGGACGGGGCTGATCGTTCCAACGCACAGAATTCAGCCCCTGAACTCGACCCTTGGTCTTTTCTCAAGACGGTGTAGAATCAAGTCCGTTCCACTTGTATCTGTCACCTTGCCGTGGGGGACCTAGCATGAATGGCATTCCTCGTCGTGAGTGGTTGAAGCGGGTTGCGGTCTCGGGGGGGACGGCCGTCGCGGGATTGTCTGCAGCGGAGGTGTTCTGCGGGAAGACGAAACGGCCGAAGCTGCCGGTCGCCGCGGTGATCACCGAGTACCGCACCAACTCGCATGCTGACGTGATCGTGGGGAAGATTCTGGAGGGCTTTCGGCAGGACGGCGGTCCGGGCCCCGACCTGCGGCTGGTCTCGCTGTTCACCGACCAGGTCCCCGAGAAGGATCTGAGCCGGGCGATGGCCCGCAAGCACGGCTTTCCCATCGCCAAGACGATCGAAGAGGCGATCACCCTGGGCACCGGGAAGGTCCAGGTTGCCGGCGTGCTGAGCATCGGCGAACACGGCACCTACCCGTACACACCGGACACGAAACAGCACATGTATCCGCGTCGCCGGTTCTTCGACGAGATTGTGCGCACGTTTCGGAAGTGCGGGAAAGTAGTGCCGGTCTTCAACGACAAGCATCTTTCGTACCGTTGGAGCGATGCCAAGCAGATGGTCGAGACCGCCCGGGAGCTGCACATCCCCTTCATGGCCGGTTCTTCACTGCCGGTCACCTGGCGGGTTCCGCCGGTCGAGCTTCCGATGGACTGCGAGATCGAAGACGTGTTGGCCGTCGGATACGGCGGGCTGGAATCGTACGGCTTTCACACGCTGGAGATGCTTGAGTGCTTGGCCGAACGTCGTCGAGGTGGCGAGAGCGGTGTCAGTTCCGTGCAGGCGGTGCAGGCGGAGGCGATGTGGGAAGCTCAACGGCAAGGTCGCTGGTCGCGGCGTTTGTTCGAGGCGGCCTTGGCGTCGATTCCC
>CAZGYE010000115.1:0-15557 GCA_964530165.1 uncultured Planctomycetaceae bacterium | reverse complement strand
ACCGTCTTTTCATCGGCCCCAATGCCCGTGATCCGCGAGTTGAGAAGAGTTGAGAGTTCAAGGCGGAAAACTTTCGGCTTTCCACTTTCGGCTTTTCTCTTTGTCTCTTGGGATGTTTGCAACATGTCCTTGACGAACGCCCTCAGGTCTATCAGACTGCAGTACAAAGGAGATTTGCCATGAGTGTGATATCGCGGCGTCTTGTTGGTGTAGCCCTGCTGGTTCTCTTTTCCTCGCAAGGGATACGGGAAGCCAGTTCGTCGGAACCGGCCGCGGCGGCAACGGGCAAAGCGGTCCGCACGCGCGAGGCGGCATTGCCGCAATGCGGCATCGAGGCCGACTGGCTTCGTCAGGACGTCGTCCGCAAACTTCCGTCCCCGCGTGAAGTTCCAGTCGTCAAGCCCGAAGAAGATGCGCCGGGGGCGTGTGACGGCGTGCGCAACGGCAAGTACGGGTTTCACACGGGCCGCCAGAACAATCCCTGGTGGCAGGTCGATCTGCGTCAATCAGTGGCGCTGGAGGAGGTGCTGATCTTTAACCGCTGCGACGGCTCGCAAGAGCGGGCGTCACGCCTCAAGGTTCTGCTCTCCGATGACGGGAGAACTTGGCACGAGGTGTACCAGCACGACGGCACGCTATTCCTCGGCCATTCCGACAACAAGCCGCTTTCGGTGCAGCTCAAGGGGGCGAAGGCCCGGTTTCTGCGGATCCAACTGCCGGGCGAGACATACCTGCACTTGGACGAAGTGGAGATCTATCAGCCTGGCGGGCGCCGCAACATCGCCCTGCGCAAGCCGGCTACTCAGAGCAGCGCAAGTCCCTGGTCGACCAAGAGCACCATGGTGTCGGTCGTGGACAAAGCTGTGTCGAAGCCGCGCGGCGATTCCGCGCAGACGCCGGAACCGGAGCCCGCGTATCCGATTCATGAAGTCGTCCGCCGCGGCTTGCTGTTGGCCGAGAGCGTACACAACCTGGGCGCGCCGGTCGAAGGGGAGCTGCAAATACTGCACGAGGTCGCCAAGAAAGCCGGTCAGCAGCCAGAGAGCCTGCCCTCAAACGTGAAACGGGAACTCTACTTTCGAGCACGCAGGGCGGTGCGGAAGATGGCTTTTGCCAACCCGCTCTTGGACTTCGATGATCTGCTGTTCGTGAAGCGCACTCCGGCCCACTTCACTATCTCGCCCAAATCGCGCACGTATACGCACATGTGCGATCAATACTACGGCTGGTTCTCGCGGCCCGGCGGCGGGCTGTACGTGCTGAAGAACTTCAAGAGTGACCAGCCCGAGCTTCGTTGCCTGACGGAGAACTTCCCGCCGGGCAACATCATCCGGCCCGAGATTTCTTACGACGGAAGCAAAGTGTTGTTCGCCCACTGCAAGTACTACCCACACGTACATGGAATCGTCAACAAGCTCGACAAATCGAAAATTCCCGAAGACGCTTTCTATCATCTCTACGAAATGAAACTCGACGGCTCGGGTCTACGGCGTCTGACGCGCGGGAAGTACGACGATTTCGACGGCCGGTATCTGCCCAATGGCGAGATCGTTTTCCTTTCGACGCGGCGGGGACAGTACATTCAGTGCGGGCGAGAAAGCGCCATGGCGACGAGGAACGCCGAGTTGGGCGACTCTTACGTCCGCTGTGGCGGCGGACCCTATCGGCCGGTGGCCGTCTATACCCTCCACGTGATGGACGCCGATGGCAAGAACTTCCGCCAGATCTCTCCCTTCGAGATGTTTGAGTGGACGCCCAGCGTGACTCACGACGGCCGCATCCTGTACTCCCGCTGGGATTACATCGACCGCTACAACATGCCCTACATGAGTCTCTGGTCGACGCTGCCCGATGGCACGGGCGCCCGGGCGGTTTTCGGAAACTACACGCGCAGCCCGCACTGTATGTTCGAGGCCCGTGCGATCCCCAACTCGAACAAGATTGTGTTCACGGCTTCGGCCCATCATGGGAACACGGCGGGGAGTCTGGTGCTGTTGGATCTGGGCAAAGGTTTCGACGGCGACGGCCCGATGACCCGCTTGACGCCCGAGGTGCCTTTCCCCGAGATCGAAGCCTGGCCCAGCACGTACTTCGCCAATCCGTATCCACTCTCCGAAGATCACTACCTGGTCACGTGGAGCAACAAGCCGCTCACCAACCCCGGCGACCCAACCGGGACGGCGGCCATGGGGATTTACCTGTTCGACGCGTTCGGCAATCTCAACCTCATCTACCGCGATCCGACGATCTCCTGCATGTATCCGCTTCCAATTCGGCCGCGCCCGAAGCAGCCGGAACTTGCCCAGCTCTCCAGCGGGTTCGGCCCGCAGGAAGGCGAGATGATTGTGCTGGACGTGTATCAGGGGCTGGAGTCGATTCCCCGGAAAACGATCCGCGAGCTGCGTGTGGTGGGCGTCCCAGCCAAAACGTATCCCGCCATGAACACCCCGAAGATGGGGCTGACACGTGACGACCCAGGCAAGTTCGTCATGGGAACGGTACCCGTCGAAGAAGACGGCTCGGCCCGTTTCCGCGTTCCCTCGGGAGTGATCTTCTTCTTGCAAGCACTGGACGAGCGGGGCATGGCCGTGCAGACAATGCGAAGCGCCACCTACGTGCAGCCCGGCCAGACGCACACGTGCATCGGCTGTCACGAGCCGCGGAACACGGCGCCGCCGAGCCTGACGGCTACCGCCGTCTTGCGCGAGCCGTCAAGCATCACCCCCGGCCCGACCGGCTCCTGGCCGCTCGACTTCGGGACGTTGGTGCAGCCGGTCATGGAGAAACGCTGCATCAAATGCCACAAGCCCGGGGCCGACGGCGCGGAGTTCGACCTCACGCCCGAGAAGTCGTACGACTCGCTGGTGAACTACGGCGAGCCGAGTCTGAAAACCCACGTGATGACCCGCTACCGCCAGGGCTTCTCCACGGCCGGGGCCTGTGCGGCCAAGAGGAATCCGCTCATCAAGCTCATCGACGCGGGGCATTATGATGTCAAACTGGCCGCGGACGACTGGAATCGCCTGATCACCTGGATGGACACCTACGGACAACGGCGAGGCTCGTTCAGCGAGGATCAGGAAAACCGTCTCCGCGACCTGCGCCAAAAGATGGCCGCGATGCGGACCATCGGCGACCAAGGGCCGTCCATACTTTCCAGAGAGTCTCGGAAGCGGTCTCCGTAGATTCCAGTCCGGCCAAAATGGGTATGCTCAACAAACTCAATGTCAAATAGAAAGGGTACCAGCTATGGAAGACAAAACCGACCGTCGATGTTTTCTGGCCAGGGGTGTGCTGGGCGCCGCTGGAATTGCCGCGGCACACAGCAGCGTCGAGGAGAATATCCTGGCGGCTGCAATGCAGGACGGGACCGCGAGGACGCGTCCGAGCAAAAAGCCCAGAACCGACATTCCACCCGGCAGCCTGCCGAGCGGCAAGATTGGCAACGTGTCCCTCAGCAGGCTGTTCATCGGCGGCAACCTGATTGGTGGTTGGGCCCATAGTCGCGACCTGATGTACGCCTCCAAGCTGTTCACGTCCTACAACACCGAGGCAAAAGTCTTCGAGACTTTGGAGCTTGCTCAAGAGTGCGGCGTCAACACGATCCAGATCGACCCCCGGTGCTGGGATGCGGTGACGAAGTACAACCGGAAACGCAGCACAAAGATCCAAACCATGGTCTGCGTCCCGTTGAAGCAGGACAAGATCAAAATGGATGAGGAGATCAAACGCCAGGTGGACTCCGGCGCCACGCTGTTGTATTCGCACGGTGGGACGACCGACTCGCACATGATGAACGGTGGGAGTATCGACGTGATCGGGCAGATGCTCGACTTAATCAAAGCCCAGGGCGTGCCCGCCGGAGTCGGAGGTCACTCGCTGAACATGCCCATCGCCTGCGAGAAGAACAAGCTCGACCCCGATTTCTACGTGAAGACCTTCCACATCGACCGGTACTGGTCGGCCACGCCCGAGGAACGCCGCAAAGAATACGACTGGATGAGGAGGACTCCATCCGATCACAACGCGAACAACGACAGCATGTGGTGCAATAACCCCGAGGAGACGGCGGCCTTCATGGAAACGGTCGAGAAGCCCTGGGTAGCCTTCAAGGTCATGGCGGCCGGGGCCATCAACCCGAAGATCGCGTTCCGCTACGCCTATCGCCACGGAGCCGATTTCATCATGGCTGGGATGTTCGATTTTCAGGTCTCCACCGACGTGAAAATCGCCATAGAGAGCCTGCAGAAGGCCGGCGACCGCAAACGCTCCTGGCGAGGCTAACAGTCCGTTGAAAAACGAGCCCGCCGCGCAAGTAAGGGTCGGAAACCAGTGACGTAGGGCCGGCTGTGCCGGCCGCGAATGGTTGGAAGATGACCGATCGACTAATCTATCGTTCGTGGCGTAACTCTTCTTTCCTTATTGCCCGGTTTAGCTCGCGAAGTCGAGTAGGGCCGGCTGTGCCGGCCGAAACGCGGAATAGTCGAGTAGGGCCGGGTCTCCCGGCCGATTTCATTCACCGACCGTCTGTTCAATATCGTCGAAATCCAACCGAGCCTCATTCTCCCAACACGCTCAATTCTCCGGATACACGCCGGCCCGCACCCACCGCTGAAAACTCGACCACGGCCAATCGTGAGGGCATTTCACCAAACCGTGTTTCACGGGATTGTAATGGACGTAATCAAAATGCCTTTCGAAATCGTGTTCGCTCTCCAGCGTGTGCTCCCAGAATTTCGGTTGCCAGACACCGCGCCGTCCGTCTCGGATACGCCCGGCGGTTTGTTCCTGCTCACGACCGCCCAGAGCGAGCCAAGCCTTCGTGAACTCCTTCTTGATCCAGCCCCAGCGCTTCGAATACGCTTCGTCCCCCGGTGGCAGCGACCAGATGGCGTGCAGGTGATCCGGCAGCACAACGATTGCGTTGATGGTGAAGGGCCATTTCAGTTGGCAGCGACGGATCATGCTCCCCAGAAGCAGTCGGGCAGGGACGTCGGCCAGAAAACGGGTGCGTCGGTCAGTGACGACCGAAAAGAAGAACGATCCGCCGGGGATGTGTGCACGTCGCCAATTCGGCATCGTTGCATGATACCGCTTCCGAGTCGCACATGATACAGGGTGTTCGGCAATCAACCCCATCCGTGAGCGTTTCGGCCGGCACAGCCGGCCCTACACGGCTGCCGCGTTCGGAAAATTGGAAAGGGCTTGCTGATGACGTTGTCCGTGTTTCTCACAATCGCTTGGACGACGATTGCCACCAGTCTCACGGGGGCCACGATCGAGCCGGGCGGATTCGACTCCGGCGCGATTGCGGCGGCCATCGGCAAAGCATCGGCGGGGGACACCGTCCGTTTGCCCGCCGGCACATTCCGGCTTACGGAAGCCATCTCACTGAAATCGGGGATCAAGCTGCTGGGGGCGGGCCAGGACAAAACGCGGCTTGTCTACCGGGGACAAAAGCCGTCGGTGCTGCTGCGGTTCGTCGGCTGCGAACACGTCGAGGTTGCACACTTCGCGCTGGATGGGGAAAGCAATCCCCTGGTCGTGCAGGGCATCGGGGGCGGCAGGTCGCGGAGATTGCGGATTCACCATGTGACAATCCGGAACCTCGTGAAGACCGACGCCTTTGGACCACATGGAATCTATTTCAGCGGGAAGAACCCAACGATGGAGAACGGCGTCACTGACAGTGAGATCAGCGATTGCGTGTTTGAAAACATCGGTGTCGGCGCGAAGTTTGGGGGCGGTATTCGTCTGGCATGGGGTTCGGCGCGTAACCGCTTGCTTCGCAACACGGTCCGGAACACAGGCAGAGGCGGCATCTTCGGCGACCATTCACCAGAACTCGTCATTCAGAAGAACAAAGTGAGCGGCTCCGGCGGAGCCGGAATGGGAATTGAGGTCTGGGGAGGCTGCCCGCGTTCAGTGATCGAAGACAACATCGTCGACCATTGGATCAGCGTCGATAGTAGCGACCAATCCGCCGTCCGGCGCAACGTGATCGGCGCCGATGACGGCACGCTCAAAGGTTACGGCATCGAGGTCATCGCCCGGGACGTTGTCGTGACCGGCAACGTCATCAACCGAGGCGCAAGGATCGGTCTGTCGGTCTCCAACAAACCGGTGAAAAACAACGTCTTTTGGGGCTACAACTCCGTTCGGGACTGCATCCAATGGGGGGCCCAATTGCAGGGTGACGCCGGTGGCATCGCCATGCACTATTTCTATCGTTGTGTGTTTGAAAAGACCGTGCGCGGCGATCCTCGCGCCAGATACAAACGGAACGACGGCCACGGCTTCCGCACCAACGGCAACTGCAGCCATCTCGTTTTGGAAGAATGTGAAGTCCGAAACAACGGAGGCTACGGGCTTCAGCTCGGCGGCAGAGGAGTTGATTTCATCAGCCTTGTTCGCTGCAACATCAAGAACAACGGCATGGCCGCGGTCGTTGGCCCGGCGGATTGCACGGCCCTGGAATTCGTGGACTGCGCGATCCTGGGGAATCGGAGTAATACGCGAGAAGAGTCCAAACCGTTCCCTGCTCCCGCCCCCAAAGCAGATTTCGTGGTTCCTGACGTCATTCGTCCCGGCCAACCGGCAAAGTTTCGATGCACCTCCGTCGCCGCCGAAGGCGAGATCGCCGAACGGCTGTGGGACTTTGATCACGGTATTCCACAATCGACCGCCCAACCGCAGCACACGTACGACGAGCCGGGCGACTACCGTGTGACGTTGATCGTGTGGGACAGTGCTCGCCGCGGCGCCCGAATGGAAAAAACGATTCGAGTGCTGCCGGCGAAGTAGACCAAGACTGATTGAGCCGACCCGCTCAACCTCCACCCACAAACGGATAGATCAAAATCGCGTCGCCAGCCCGTAATTGGCGGTCTCGCGGCACGTGTTGGTCGTTGACTGCCACGACCGCCACTTCTTTCGGCGTCAGTTTCAATTGCTCGAGGAGATCGGCAACCGTACTGCCGTCCGGCAAATCGAACGTTTGTCGGCCGAAGCGGCCTTTCCGCAAGCCGGCCGACAGCTTGACTTCGACTTCCATAGACCGTCACGCTTCTGCTGGGTGCAAATCGGCTACAACGAAATCGAGGCCCAGGCCTTGGAGCGTCTCCCTGGTGGGGACGCCCGTTTCGGTGTCCCACCCCATTGCCTCCAAGTAATCACGGACTTGCGTCTCGATGTCCACGGTGACGCCTTCCAGCGGGCCGTCTTTGAGAGGCGGCGAGCCGATCGCGCGTCCGGGCACCTCCAAGTCGATGTTGCGGAAACCTTCACGCAGATTGAACGCCGTGCGCAGGGCGGCGATGCGGTCGCCCATCTGCTGGACCTCGTCGAGCGTGAAGTTCTCTCCTGTGGTGTACTTCAACGAGTCGGTCAACACGTCCGGTTTCAGGTTGCACCAGGCGAACATGCACATCCCGGCAGCGCTGGCGACGTGATAGTGAGCGCTGACGACGCGGTACACTTGACCCTTGCCCTCGACTTGACGTTGTTCGATCTCCGAAGCCAGCAGACCCGGAGGGGCGAATTGGCCTTCGGCGGTCCAGGCACTCATTTGCGTATGCCGGCCGGGAGTCGCATCCATTTTGTAGCTCGTGGCCAGACCGGGATTCAAACGCGGGTCGTGCATCGGCAGTTCTTCGCCGCTGACGTGAATCGCGTATTGCTCGGCGCCGTTGCCGATCCGCTCGGCCGCCATTTTGGCGCCGTCGCTGAGCACCTTTCCGCCAAAGCCTTCGCCCGTGGCAATCTGCCGCGTGACCTCGGCAATCGCTTCGTGATTGCCCCATGTGAGCTCGAGCCCGCCGGTGTCGCCTTTCGTCAAGATTCCGTTCTCGTAACACTCGACGGCGAAAGCCACCGTACACCCGGTACCGATCGTGTCCAGCCCGTAACGGTTGCAGTACTCGTTGCACAGATTGATCGAGTCGACGTGATCGTTCAGGCACATGGTGCCGAACGCACCGAGCGTTTCGTACTCGGGCTTGTGCGTGTCCGATTGGTACTCGCCCTCTTCGACTTCGGTCAGTCCGCCGCAGACGATTGGGCACTTCCAGCAGCCCCATTTCCTTTTCTGCAGGGCAGTGACCTGGTCGTCGCTGATCTTCTCCGCGGTCGGGAAGTCCGCCGGCACACCGCCCCAATTCTTGATGGGCGTGTCGCCGGTGGCGCAAGCGGCCGCCGTGAGTCCTGAAGTGCCGTGCTCCGCCAACACCGAGAAGAAGGGTTGCTCCCTCATAAACTCCCGATGCCCGGCCATCGACTGCTTCATGCCTTCCGGATCGGCGATAGGAATGTCCGCATCCCCAACGGCGACGATTGCCTTCAGCTTCTTCGAGCCCATCACTGCGCCCAGTCCGCTTCGGCCTGCCGCGCGGCCTTTGTCGTTGATAATACAGGACAGCAAGTGCATGCGCTCGCCTGGCGGCCCGATACAAGCCGAACGGGCCGACTTGCCGTAGAGTTCCTGAGTCTTGTCCTCGACCTGGTGTGTATCCCAGCCCCACCACTCGTCGGCCGCGATCAGTTCGGCTTGGCCGTCACGCAGCAGCAGATACACCGGCTTGTCGCTGACGCCTTTGACGATGACCGAGTCGAATCCGGCCCGCTTCATGGCCGGCCCGAAGGAGCCGCCGGAGTTGGCATCGCCCCACGTTCCAGTTTTGGGACTCTTGGCAACCACGACGTACCGATTCGACGTGATGCCCGGGACGCCCGTCAGCAGCCCCGTGAAAAACCCCAGATGGTTCTCGGGTCCGAGGGGATCGACACCCGGCTCTTGCAGATTATACAGGTAATAGGCTCCCAGGCCGTAGCCGCCCAGGTAGGTCAGATACAGGTCGTCGCTCGGCGTCTCCACCGAGATCTCTTGAGTGCTGAGGTCCACCATCAGGACCTTTCCCATGGTTCCTGGCACAGACATGCTCTCAGCTCCTTTCGACAGTGGTTGTCATGATTCCCGGTCGAATCGGATGCCATTCAGTGTATCAAGAATAGTCCCAATCGCCAGCCCTGCTGCCCAACTTCAAGTTGATGGTGTTGGAAAGGCGAAGTCGACTCGCCCGGTGATTTCGGTTAGCATGTGGTCCTCGAAGCTTATCCGCACAATGGCAGTTGGCTTATGTTACGGGAGGACATCATGCCAGAGAAGCGACTCGTGAATCGACGCGGCTTTCTGGGCGTTTTGGGAGCGGGATACGGTTCGAGCGTTTTTCCGCGCCTCGTGTTTGGGGAAGGCAGCGCCGGAACGCCGCCTGCCACGGAACCCGCAGACGTGCCTCACAGGCCGCAACTCGAAGTCGGCGGGTCCCCCAGAGAAAGGGGGAGGCAATTGGGCAAGGCCTACCGCTCAGTCGTTGACCCCTACGCAAAATATGGGGCTCCGAAGGATCCTGGAAAGGCGAGAACCTGGTTCCGTTTGCGCGACAAGATGCTCAAGTTCCTGACCGCGCATCACCCGACGCTCGTCGAAGAGATAGAAGGCATTGCCGCAGGGCTGGGAACGAATTTCGAAGACGTGCTGACGCGACATACCTTCAACGCGTTGTCGCCCATTTTGTCCAGCTCTCGAGAGGCTGGGTGTACGTCGATCGGCCTCGGTTCGAGCGACGCGGGACCGCTGCTCGGCAAAACCCTTGATGGGTCTGGGTCAGCAACTTTGGACTTGGCGGACTGCAAGCCGATCTGTGCGGCTCGGGCGGCCAAAGTAACGGGGCTCGTCGTTCGTCCGCGCGAGGGTTACGACGTGCTCTGCTGGAACCGCGGACCAAGCCTGTTCACCGAGAGCGGGGTCAATTCTCGCGGCCTGTGCGTCGGCGCCAATTCGGGCCGACCGGCCTTTTCCGGTCAAACCGGCATCGGCATGCCGCAGCACTTGATCATGCGCTACAGCTTGATTCACTGCGCGACTGTGCCGGAGGCAGTCGAGCTTTTGCGCGCCATTCCTTTGGCTGGGAAGGGAATCAATCTGGTTTTCGTCGACGCCCAAGGGCGAAGCGCAACCGTGGAGAACTGTGCGGATCGTCACGCCGTGCGCCTCGGCGTCGGAGGCGTTTCCTTTTCCACAAACCATTACGTCGACTCCAAGATGTTTCAGAAAGGCATGCAAGCCTCGCCGGATTATCTGACCCGCCCTGCGCTTCAGAACTCGGTGAATCGCTGGTTCTATCTGCAGCGACGTTTGCGGAAAGAAGCTCCCGCACAATTCAGCTTCGCTTTCCTCAAGGAGTTGATTTCCGACGTCCACAACCCGGGGGCCATCTGTCAATATCCCGGCGACAACGACGCGAATTGGCTGACGACGATGGGCATGATTTGCGTCTCCCGCCGGCGTGAACTCTGGCTGAGCCAGGGACTCCCGTGTGCCAGTCCCTGGGTGCGCTATCGGCTGACCGAGAAGAGCTGATCGGTATCTTGACCCGATGGCATTCGACATTTGTTTCGGATTGTCATCGAGAGTGTGTGTCACACTCTCCTGCTGTTGATTTCAGGTGTGGGCTTGCGGCAGGCCGCCCGGTTAGTAAGACTGGATAGTCTGGGCAGCTCGACAAGACTTTCACGCGGATCATACATGGGCCGTCCTCGTGATCCCCAAACCGACAACTTGTTGTCGGATTGTTGTCGGGATTGTTGTCGGGATTGCTCGTTTCACGGCACATCCAGCGACGACGAGTCGTCGGTTTGGGTAATTCGGGGTACCAAGTTTTTCGACCTGATACGGGAGCGGGAACATGTGGCGGCAGTCAACGACGTGGTCGATCATGCTCGGGTTGTTGGGGGCGGTGTCCACGACGTCGGCTGCCGATCCGCCCAACGCGAAACTGGCGATCACCGACATCAATGAAGTCGACGAGGACTTCGCTTTCCAGGGCGAGTACGCGGGAACCGTGTTGACAGGGACCGGCCCGTGGTATCGGCGGAACATGGGTTTGCAGGTCGTTGCACAGGGAGACGGCAAGTTCATCGGGGTTGTCTACGCGGAAGGGTTGCCGGGAGCAGGCTGGGACCGCATTTCCAGGATTCCGCTCGTGGGAGATCGAACGGATGATGAGTTGCAGATGATGGGTGGACCGTTGTACGTCAATGTGCGAAGGCGTTATGCCGAGGTCGGCTACGCGAAGTACCCCAACGATCCACCCGTCGGCCGGCTGTTGAAAACCCACCGCGTCAGTTCCACGTTGAACGCGTCACCGCCGCCGGGGGCGACCGTGTTGTTCGACGGCACGAACACCGATCATTTCGAGAACGGCCGGATGACCGACGACGGTTTGCTGATGGTCGGCACGCAGTTGAAAAGGATCTATCGGGACTACACGTTGCATCTCGAGTTTCGGTTGCCGTACATGCCCTTTGCGCGGGGTCAAGGGCGATCGAACAGCGGCGTCTATCTGCAGAGCCGCTACGAGGTGCAGATTCTCGACTCCTTCGGTCTGAAAGGCGAACGCAACGAATGCGGCGGTCTGTACAAGTACCGCGAGCCGGACATCAACATGTGCTTCCCGCCGCTGAGCTGGCAAACGATCGACGTCAAGTTCACGTCGCCGCAGTTCGACACCGACGGCAAGAAAATTCGCAACGCACGGCTGACCGTCTGGCACAACGGCCTGCTGGTCCACAACGATTTCGAGCTGGAACGCAAGACCGGCGCCGGGCGGCCGGAAGGAGCCAACCTGCTGCCGATCATGCTGCAAGACCACCACAATCCAGTTCGTTTCCGCAATATCTGGATCGTCGATGACAGCTCAGCTCACGACCATCCGACGACCCAGCCGTGCGTGATCACCACCGTCGCCGCCGCGGCAAGACCGACTCGAATGTTGTCGTCGATCCGTGACGAGATCGATTCCGCAATCGCCGCCGCGAATGTCGCCAGCGAGCCGCAAATCAGCGCTGTCGGAAAAGACACACCGGGACCAAGTGACTCCGGATTGAAGGCCGTCTCGCCCCAGTAGACCAGCGACGCCAACGGCGCGCCGACCAGAAGAAAGCAGAATGAGCCGGCCCATGTCTTTTCCCGATTCCACGGCAACGCCGGTCCCCGCAGCATCAGTCCGCCCAGTGTGGCCGACCCGTCGCCGAATGCCAGCACGGCGAGCACCGTCAGACCCAGCTCAATGTGTGCCGGAAAGAGCAACAGTGTGAAGAGCACGGCTCCGGCATATCCGAACACACAGCCGACTCGGGCTTCCTCGCCCGTTCGGGCAATCTGGCGAAACTGGTAAAAAATCCTTGCCGCAATCCCGACAATCACCACGACAATGATCCACCACAACGTCCACGAGATCGGGTCCTGGTGCGGAATAAGCCACAACAAGAACGCCAACAGTCCGGGCGACACATGCCAAAGCTGCCGCTTCAGTTCCGTCGAATCCACTCGCGACAGAACATCCCATGTTCCGACGTCCGGTTGGACCTCCTCGGCAGTGCGGCCCGTTGCGCGGTCGGTCGAACTGGCCTGCAAGAGTGTGGTTGGCGGGGTCTTGGTTTTCGAATGCGGGACGTGCATGATTGACGACTTGTCGGTCAGCAGCCACAGGCAAAAAACATCCCCGCCGCCCGGACCGGACGGCAGCCGACTTTGCACGGAGGACTTCCCGCGGCTCCTGCTACTCTCATCGGTTCTCTTATACGTTTTTTCTTCATTTCTTTGATAGATCTGTTCCAAATTCTTGTATCGCCCGGATGCAAGCGTCTCGCGGCAAGATTCACAACTAAAAGATCGGGTAGATGAACGGCGCCGCTCCCGTGCTCGTGAGCAGCACAAGCAAGCTCACCAAACCCAGCACGAGGATGATCGGGATCAACCACCACGCCTTGTTTTCCAAAATGAACAGGAAGAATTCCCGCCACAGGGGGAGCGGCTTTTCGTTATCCAGGTCTTCAAAGTCTGACACGCTCTTTCTCCATTCAACACGCGCATCCAGCGGGCTGGAACATTACCACTGTCGCAAGTAACTGGCCGGGCCGGAGGGTTGTTGCTTGGGCTTCCAATAGGTTTCGGCCTGCCGATCCAGTTTGCGCTCGAGCCTGTCGCGGTTGATCAGGCGGAACAGAATCGCCATCGGCAGGAACAAACCATAGTATATCACAAGCAGGGCCAATTCACCGATGACAATGCCGATCGGAATGAACAGCACGCTCAGCGAGATGAAAATCGGCTTCAAACTGCCCGGAACCAGCAGGCCGAGACCGGCCAGAAGACCGCCGACGGCCCCCAACAGGCAGACGGCCGTCAGGTTGCCGCCGCTCCAAAGCCAACCCAGAGCGGGCAGGGCGACCAGCGCGATGAGTCCGAACTGCTTGAGCTGGCGATCGGTCGGGTTCCAGTTCATTTCAACGAGTTTCATCACGGCTCCGTTTTAGAATCCCACGGGTTGCCACCCGTGGGCTTTGCCACCCGTGGGCTTTGGTCAGTCGAGTTGGAACTGGGCCAAGTGCTTGGCCCGCGCGTCTTGTTCGACCTGTTGCTCTTGATCTTCTTTGAGCAGTATGTGCCGTCCCAGAACAAGCACGTCCATGTCGGTCATCATGAAGCAGCGGTACGCCTCTTGTGGCGTACAGACAATCGGTTCGCTGCGGACGTTGAAACTGGTGTTGATGAGCACGCCAGAGCCGGTCATCGCGTAAAAGCATTCCATCAGCTTGTATAAGAGCGGATTGCGCTCACAGTCGACGGTTTGTACACGGGCCGAGTAGTCGACGTGGGTGACGGCCGGAATGCTCGAGCGGCGGAAGTGCAGCTTCTCGATGCCGAAAGCATTCTCTTGTTCCGGGCTGAGCTTGGTCCGAATCTCCTCGCGGACCGGCGCGACCAGCAGCATGTAGGGGCTGTCTTTGCTCGGTCGCATCTGGAAGTAGTCGTCGGCGTGCTCCCGCAGCACGATTGGTGCGAAGGGGCGAAACGACTCGCGGAACTTGATCTTGAGGTTCATCATCGACTGCATCGCTTCACTGCGGGCGTCTCCCAGGATGCTGCGGGCGCCCAGCGCGCGGGGACCAAACTCCATGCGGCCTTGGAACCAGCCAATCACCTTCTCTTGGGCAATCAGCGAGGCGACTTCCTCGCACAGGCGTTCGTCGTCGGCGCAGGTCGTGAAGGTCGCCCCGATTTGTTTGAGCGTCGCACCGATCTGATCGTCGGAAAACGCCGGCCCCAGCAGCGATCCTTTCTGCTGGTCACAGTCCCGCGAATGACGCGGCCTATCGAGAAGTTGATACCAGATGAACAGCGCCGTGCCGAGTGCACCGCCGGCGTCACCGGCCGCCGGCTGAATCCAGATGTCCTCGAACGGCCCTTCGCGCAGGATGCGTCCGTTGCCGACACAGTTGAGCGCCACGCCGCCGGCCAGCACGAGATTCCCCATGCCGGTCTGCCGATGTACGTGGTGGGCCGCGCGGAGCATGATCTCCTCGGTCACCGCCTGGACCGAAGCAGCCAGATCCATTTCCCGCTGACTGATCCGTGACTCCGGATGACGCGGCGGACCGCCGAAGAGTTTCTCAAACTTCTTCGACGTCATCGTCAAGCCCTGGCAGTAGTTGAAATAGGCCATGTCCATGCGGAAGGATCCATCTTCTTTCAAGTCGAGAAGATGGTCGAGGATGAGGTCCTTGTAGATCGGACGGCCGTAGGGAGCCAGGCCCATGACCTTGTACTCGCCACTGTTGACCCGAAAACCGGTGTAGTAAGTGAAGGCGGAGTAGAGCAGGCCAAGCGAATGCGGGAAGCGAATCTCGTGCGTCAGACGGACCTTGTTGCCGCTGCCGCTGCCGATGCAGGTGGTCGACCATTCGCCGACGCCGTCGAAAGTGATGATGGCGGCCTCGTCGAACGGCGAGGGAAAGAAAGCGCTGGCGGCGTGAGATTCGTGGTGGTCGGTAAAGACGGTGCGTCCGCGGTATCGCTCGTGCAGGCCTTTGTTGATTTCGCGAGGCAGGTGCAGCTTCTGTTTCAGCCACAGCGGCATCGCCTGCCGAAACGAGCGGTAGCCAGCCGGCGCGAAGGCCAGATAGGTTTCCAGCAGCCGTTCGAACTTCGTCAGTGGTTTGTCGTAGAAGCCGACGTAATCGAGGTCTTCGGGACAGAGGCCGGCTTCGGCAAGACAGTAATCGATCGCATGCTGCGGAAAGCGATTGTCGTGCTTCTGGCGGGTAAAGCGTTCCTCCTGAGCGGCCGCAACGATCTCGCCGTCGACGACCAGCGCCGCCGCCGAATCGTGATAGAACGCTGAAATGCCGAGAATCGCCGTCATGCTTGTCAGTGCAGGGAGTTACTACCCGTTTGGGGACATCCTGTCAACCAGAATCGACAACGCCATATTCTAGACTTGCCACCGCGAAATGCCGATATCCGATTTCGAGCTTCTTGGGTCACGTTGCGCTGCTCCGGCGAGCGGGGGACGTGAGTCCCCTGATTGGATCAGCGGGCATGCGATGTTGGACTGCCCCCCACGGTTCAAACAATCGGGACCGCGCAGAAACATCTGAATCTCTGGGCAGTGGGTCAGTTTCGATTAAAGGGTGGCTGTGGTGGAGCGAATGCGACC
>CAZGYE010000114.1:0-15612 GCA_964530165.1 uncultured Planctomycetaceae bacterium | reverse complement strand
GGGGATAAGTCCAATTATTGACAAGTCGGACTGGCCGTGATAGGGTTGCGGCATGCCACGCACTGCTCGCATCGCGCCTGGGGGGATGGTTTTTCATGTCCTGAATCGGGGCAATCACCGAATGCCGATCTTTGAGCAGTACGAATATTGGACTTATCCCCTTTTCTTTCACCCCTTTTCTTTCCCCTTTTCTTTCCGACGACGGGAAAATCGAACGTTGACCGGCGAGACGGTTTACGGTCGATCCCAGATCTTCAACTCGTCGATGACCATCTCGGCGTCGCCCGGAATGACAAGGCGGCCGTCGGGCCTGCCAGCCGGCAGCCGGCCCATTTGCCAAGGCTCGCCTCTGTAGTCGGCCACCTTCTTGCCGTCCAGGTAGAGCGTCATCGTGCCGGCCGTTGTGTCCCACGTTTGCGTGACCTCGTGCCACGTGCCCTTTTCCATCTTACTGATCAGATGCCAGGCGTAGTGCTGCTTGTTGTTCCGGCCGAGCATGTTCATCAGCAAGCGCCCGTCGGCCAGCTTGCCGAAGTACACCAAGCCCGACTTGGGACGCACGCGCAGAATGTAATGCGGCTTGCGGTCCGCACCGTGCCAGAAGGGCTTGAAACGGACGTAGATCTTGCCCTTGGCCAAGTTGACGTTGCCGGCCGGATGGTAGGCGAGCTCTGTGCCGCCGCTGATGAGCAGGCCCTTGCCAGTGGGTGTCTTCTCAAAGACGGGAGTTCCTTTGACGGTCGCCTTGCCGTTGCCCTTGGCGACGACGGCGTCAGTGCGGTCGTCGAAGTCGAGGTGCAACAGCAAGCCGGCGTCGGTCTGCTTGCTCTCTGCGACCAGGCGCGAGGCCCCGCCGCCGAGATTCTGCACGCCGGTCTCGACACGCAGTTGGTACTCATAGACGGCCTCGTCGCCCTGACGCAAAGGCCTGGGGCGATACATCCACTCGATCGAGCCCTGCTTGCCGTTGCGGCTATGCCAGCGAAGGACCTGCAAAAGCGCTTTTGGTTGGAGCGGCACGCACGACAACAGCACGTTCTGCGAGCGAAAGTGCTCGCCATACGCGGCCAGCCGATGCGGGCCGACCACCTTGTACTCGGCAAAGACCTTGCCGCTCTCGGCCAGGGTCAGACCGGTGTTGGCGATCGAGTAATCCCGAGCGGCGTCGAAGCGAACCAGGCGCGAGCCGTCGTCGACCCAGACGTCCCTGGGGCCGACCTCCAGGTAGTCGATGTAGTTGTGTACGCGATAGCTGAAGTCGAGCGTGGGTCTGTCCATCGCGAGCGACGTGTTGCGGACGCGCACACTCACTTTGACCCGGCCCGGGGCGGCATGGATGATGAGGGTCTTGACGAGCTTGACGCTGACCAATTCCCCCGTCGCCGACAGAGAGACGGACTTGCCGAACGTCAGCTCGACCCGATCGGCGCTGACCTTCTTGTCCTCCAGCGTCATGGCCGCGTCCATCCCGGGATCGGCCCGTTCGACCTGCGGCAGCCAGATCATGTCGCGGCACAGGCCGTGCTCCTTGGTTCGGAGCTCCCGATCGTTGACGCGCCATTTCAAGATCGTTCCCTGCTGGCTGATCCAGACTTTCTGACCGGCGGATTCGACCAGGTACTCGAACTGGTTGTCGCGGTTGAAATCGTCGAACCCGAGCCGTATCGCCCCCCCGGACTGCGCGGCGCCGGCCAAGGGCTTGGGTTTGGGTTTGGCGTACGCCAGATATTTCTTCCCGATCGTCTCAAGGCCCACCCGACGGTAGCCAGCGAGCACGTCACGCTTATGAGGCGCGACACGGAAGCCGCGATAGTCGTTCGGAGGCACGACGAGGTGCAGGCCCTTGACCAGCATGCTTGCCGGAATCTCCGTGCGGCCGGCGGCGGTGAAGACCTCTTGTTTCTCGTCGTCGACGATCATCCATTGGCCGCCGGTCGCCGACACGCACAACTTGACGTAGCAGGGCTCCGACGCGTTCCAGTTGACCAGCACGGCCAGGTACTCGTTCGTCTCTTTGTTGTGAAACGCCCGATGGATGGCTTCCCGGTTCCAGTCGGGGTAGATGTTGTGGATCGTCTGCCCGTTGCCCAGGTCGATCTCCACGTCATCGCGCGGGAGAGGAGTCAAAATCACGGTGGCCGGATCAGCTCGACCCTGGAAGACCAGATGCGAGTGGGTGCCGAGGAAGCCCATCACGCGGTTGAAGAGCACGAAGTTCTCGGCGTCCATGGCCGGACCCGGATAGATGCTTGTGCCCTTGCAGCCGATCAGCGCCGCGGAGACGATTTGCAGCATGATCGTCCGGGCCGAGATGAACACGGAGTGGTGCGAACTGGCCGCCACGTTCTGGCAGCCGGTGAATCTCGCATCTTTGGCGTGGGTCATCCATTGGCGCACGCCGTGGACGCCCGACAGGCCGGCAAAGTTCATCGGGTCGCAGTAGGTGACATGGCCGGCCACCTTGACGTAGTCGATCTGGCCGGGCGGGTCGAACACATCGGCTCGCCCCTCCGTCAGGATGGTCTCGATCTTGGGGTCGATCGATCGGCAGAAGTCAGCCCAGTGGCTCACTACCGTCGCAAACTGCTTCTGCCGGAACTCGATCCACGGCTTGAGATACCTGGTCTTGATGAGCTTCTCGGTCAACGTGAGTCCGGCCGGCAATCGGTGCGCCTTGCTGAACTGGGCGATTACCCACGGGTCCATGTCGATGTGAGCCGGTGCGGGCTCGAAGTCCCAGAGCACGCCGTCGGCGAAAGGCAGCGTCGCCTGCATGTGGCCGTCGTCGGATTCCTCGAACCATGCCGGCCCTCGTGTCAGGCAGGCGTGCATTTGCTGGTAGACCCGGCTGTAGCTGCCGCCCCGCTGCGCGATGACGTAGAATCCGCGTTTCTTCATCGCCGCAGGGTACTCGGTGTTGTGGGAGGCCATGATCTGCACGGTGTTGATGCCGGCCTTGCGCAGGTACGCGGCCAGCTCGTCGTACCGGCCCTCACGTCGATGCGGGCCGTAGTGCAGCCAGAACTTGAAATGAGAGGGCGAGACCCGGGGCGGCACAGTCAACTCGTCGTAGACGCGCAGCCGTGCGGTGGACGTGTAACACAGCCGGCCTTTGTAGAACAGCGATACCTCGATGGGCTGCGGCTTGGCGGAGGCGGGGGCGTCGTCAACGCGCAGCCAGACCTGCTCGGCAATGCCCCAGGACCCTCTGAACAATCGGGCTTTGACGGCGACCGGGTCCAGCTTCTTGCTGACTCGCTGCCAGGACGTCCCTCCGGATTCGTCCTCCGAAACCGTCAGGCCGCCTTCCTTTTGGTCGAGCACGCGCACCCAGACCGGCAGCCGCACCACGTAGGAAAACCCGTCGGGCGTATATTGTCCGGCGGTCTTGTCCACGGCGGTGAAGTACAGCGACAGGGGATTATCCTGCCCCCGGATCGCACTGGCCAATCCGCCCTTGTTGAGATTTGCATGTGTGAAATAGACCCGCGGCGGATCGAATCGTTTCGAGTACACGTCGTCGGCCGCGGCCCACGAACCGGCGGCGAAACACCACAGAGACGAAAAGATCATCACACACGAGCGGTTTATCATGGTCATCACCTAACAGGGAATTGCACCGGCGCCCTAATCGACTTTGAACAGTGCACCGGACTCACCCGGAGTATGATGGGTCCAGAATCGGCTGTCAAATTGTTGCCGGTTTCTGCAGCAGCATGCCGACGCCGGCGTCTGACAACGATTGAGCGCGATCGGCAACAATTGTAAGTCAAATGCGAGAGGGAGGACTCGAACCCCCAAGGGATTTCTCCCACTAGAAGGGAGAAAAGGAAGGCAGAAAAGGGGATAAGTCCAATTATTGACAAGTCGGACTGGCCGTGATAGGGTTGCGGCATGCCACGCACTGCTCGCATCGCGCCTGGGGGGATGGTTTTTCATGTCCTGAATCGGGGCAATCACCGAATGCCGATCTTTGAGCAGTACGAATATTGGACTTATCCCCTTTTCTTTCCTTATCCCCTTTTCTTTCCCACGTCCCCCGCTCGCCGGAAGAGTTAAGGCGTGAGTTGTTCCCAGGATGGAAACGATGGGTCCGTTTGCACATAATACCAAGGCTTATGACCGAATTACACAAAATCTTTCGCGTTGAGCGCGACGCCGAGACGTTGATTTTGATTCCGCAGGCCAACGGATTTGGCTTTCGCTACTCGGACCTGCAAGTGGAATCGAACGTGGTCCGCCGATTGTTGGATCAGACGGGCGTTGTGAATCTGGTGGTCGATCTCGGTTTGTTGGACTACTTCGGCTCGGAATTCATTGGGGCGATCATCGGACTGGCGCGGCACGTCTCGGACGTTGGTGGCCGGGCCGTGTTGTGCAACGCGTCGGAGCGAATGCTTGAGGTGCTGGAAACGATGAAGCTCGCCAAGCTGTGGCCGTATTTTGCCACGCGTGAAGCGGCGCTCGAGTCGCTGGAGAGCTGATACGTCAGGCGAAGCTGAATGCTTCGGTTTCGGCCGGTTCGACCGGTTCGTCCACGTGGGGGCGAGGCGGTCTGGGCCGGTAGGCTGCGTAGCCGTTGATCTTGTATTCGGCCAGCATCTGGTTGATTCGCTTTTCGATTCCGGTGAGTAGCTCGCCCTGCTCGGGGGTGACGAAGGTGATGGCGCACCCTTTTCCGTCGGAATTGATGCGACCGGTTCGGCCGACGCGGTGCACGTAGTCGTCGCAATACTCGGGGACGTCGTAGTTGACGATGTGCGAAATTGCGCTGACGTCGATCCCGCGTCCGACGACGTCGGTGGCGACCAGCAGACGAATCTTTCCGTCGCGGAACCGCTGCATCACGCGGTCCCGTTTCGGTTGCGGCAGATCGCCGTGAATCATCGCCACTTTGGGCAGTTTGCCGGCAAATTGCCGATAGAGCCGGTCGGCCCCCCGTTTGGTGCGGGTGAAGACCAGCGCCTGTGCGGGCCGCTCCTTGGCGAGCAACCGCACCAGCAAGCCGAACTTGCGATCGGCATCGACGGTGGCGTAGTACTGCTCGATCGTCTCGACGGTGATGCTGTCCTGGGAAAGATCGACGCGTTGTGGATTGCGCATGTACCGCTTCGCCAGCCGTTCGACGGGTGGAGGCATCGTCGCCGACAGCAGCAACGTTTGCCGCTGCTTCGGACAGTAGCGCAGAATCTTTTCGATGTCGGGCCGAAAGCCGATGTCGAGCATGCGATCGGCCTCGTCAAGCACGGCGATTTTGACAGTGCTCAAGTCGAGCGCGCGTCGATGAATCAAATCGATGATCCGTCCCGGCGTGCCGACGGCTAACTGCACGCCCCGTCTCAAGTCGTCCAACTGATCTCTGATCGGTCGCCCGCCGACCAGCACGGCCGTGTGGCATGATTTCTGGTACGTCAACCGCCGGGCCTCATTGGCGACTTGCTCGCTCAACTCGCGCGTCGGCGCCAGAACCAACGCCTGTGTGTTGCGGTTGTCGAGGTCGATGCGTTCCAGAATCGGGAGCACGAAAGCGGCCGTTTTGCCGGTCCCCGTGCGTGCCTGGCCGGTGCAGTCAACACCTTCGATCGCAATGGGGATGAAAGCCGCCTGGATGGGGCTGGGTGTTTTGTACCCAATCTGCTCGAGGGTCTCGAGTGTTCCCTGGCTGAGGCCCAGGTCCTCGAATCCAACCTCAACTGTCTCAACCGCTTGACCGAACGCGTCGTCCATATTTCTTGGTGGCTCGCAGATTTTCCGACCGCAAGCACTCCCGAGAAGTCAGGACCTAATTCACACGTTGCGATCTATCACATTAAGAATAGCTTAGAACCGCATGCGGGTCAATTGCTCTTCTGATCGGGCAGTGGGTCAGTTTGGCTTAACATAATGGGTGGCTGGGGTCGAGCCGTAGGCGAGCCCCCAGAATCGACGGTCTGTTGGGTCGCATTCGCTCCACCACAGCCACCCTTTAATCGAAACTGACCCACTGCCTCTGATCGCGTTCGGTTTGACGGACGACCTGGACGAGATTGGCCTTTGCCAGCCATCCCAAAGATCGGTTCAGTATGTACCTTCGTTCATAATCGACGAGATCGAGCAGCTCGGCAATCGGCCGGGGACCGTCGGCGAGCTGCGCCAGGGCAGCTTGGCATTCCTCTTTGGTCGAGAGCAGGAACGGCGTCCCGACGTAATTGATCAGCGGACTGGAGAACATTTGCTCGAACCGTTCGGAGTCGGTTTCGGGCATGAGGGTCAAGATGGTGTCCGGATGGAGCGTCGTGGTGGCGTAATCGGCGAACAGTGCAAACGGGTCTTCGCGGAGCGGATGCGGCGCTCGTTGATCGCCGTGTTTTGGCTGTTGGGCCTGTTCTCTGCGTTCCTGTAATTCTCGCCAGAGTTCCTGATACGCCCCGATGATGACCGACCAGTCAAAGCGTTCCCGTGCGCGTCGACGGCCCGACTCTCCCATGCTGCGGCGGAGTGCCGGGTTTTCGATCAACTTGACGTAGGCCGCGGCACACTCGGCGGCATCGACAGACACGCATTGGCTGCTGTGGCCGATGTAGCGGTCGTAACTGTCGACACCGGAGGCATGTCGCCGGGCGATGTCTTCGCCGGTGCCGGGCGGCGGCATGGCCGTCGGAATTCGAAATCCATCGATGCCGTCCCGCACCGTGTCGCAGTAACCGTCCCAGTCGGAGATCACTTGCGGCAACCCGGCGGCCATCGCTTCGATGGGCACCAAGCCAAACGTTTCCTGGATATTGTCGGAAAGCGACGTGAAGATGTCCGCAGCAAACCAGACGTTCTCACGAGTCTCCGGCCGCCGGCCATCGAGAAAGACGATATTCACCGAAGGACAGTAATCTCGGGCGCCCGCGACAAATTGCTCGCGAATACTCTGATTCGCAAACCAGCCGGCCTGAATCAGGTGCAGCTTTTTGCCGGTGCGCTGTGCCGCCTGTTCCAGAGCGAGGTACATGGGCAGCGGATGCGCCTTGGCGTGAAAGCTCAGCCGCCCCAAGAACAGAAAGACGATGTCGTCGGCAGCGACGCCCAACTCCATGCGCATCGATTCCCGGCCGGCTCGATCCTGGGCCTGCTTTTCGTAGGCGTCGCAGTCGACCCCCAGCGGAATGACCGGTCGCTCGAACGGAATGCTCGGCTGCGCGTTGAGCCGTTCGGCAAGGTAATCGTTCCAGTTCCAGAGCACGTGATCGATTGTCGACTTGACTGACGTAGATGTGCAGATGACGGCATCCCACCGCTGCAGCGGCGCGATCATGTGCGAGCCGATGGCGTCCATCGCCGCCGCGGAGCAGGTTGTGTGAGTCACGCCGCAGATGCTGTAGGCGGTTTCGTCGTATTGGCGACGTTCCCAAGCCCGCTCCGCGAGAGCAGGCTGGGGATGATACACACAACCAGGAGTCCGCAGCAGCTCGGGCTGGCCGAGGGGGGCCCATTCTGCCGCGGCGTCCGGCGTCTGCGACCAACTGACGATTCGCTGCTTGAAGGCCGCGAATTCCTCAGCGTTCTCTGCCAGACAATAGAAGCGATCGACGCCGCTGTGACGCACAAACGCTCTGAGAAACCCGTCGCTGGCCGATTGAGCGCCCATCAGTTTCCGTCCGCGGACGTCGAACGCGTAAGACTGGAAGAAGATGGTCGCATTCGTTTGCATGGCCGTAACACGGAAAAAGGTAACTGTTTAGCCGAATGTAGCGATGAGGAAATTAGGAATCCAGGAAGACAGGAGAAAGACGATTCCCGACATTCCTGCTTTCCTGGTTTCCTAATAATTCTCCGTTTACCACGAAATGCACTGTCGTGAGGAAGTTGCTCCAGACGGCTAAAGTGTTACAAAGGCAAAAGGAAAAGGTCCAACGTTGAGAGTCGAAGCCTTCTTGCTCTCCACTCTCCACTCTCAACTCTCCACTCTTTCAGCTCTCCACTCTTTCAGCTCTCCACTCTCGACTCTCCACTCTCAACCAACCGGCTGCCGAGCAATTCGTTCATCTCGTTGCGTCCGAGGCTCTCCTTCTGCAGAAGCGCCTGCGCCAATCGGTCGAGGTCGTCGCGACGCCCGGTGAGCAGCTTGACCGCCGTTTCGGACGCGCGGGCCAGGAACCGCTGGACCTCTTGATCGATGATCCGGGCCGTTTCTTCGCTGAACTCGCGTTGTTCGTGAATTTCCTTGCCGAGAAAGGGATGCTCCTCTCCCTGCCGAAATGCGACCGGTCCGATGACCTCGCTCATCCCCCAATGGGCAACCATTTTGCGGGCCAACCCGGTCGCCTTCTTGAGGTCGTCTTCTGCGCCCGCGGAATACTCATCGAAGAGGAGCTTCTCTGCGGCGCGGCCGCCCAAAAGCATTGTCATTTGCGAATGCAGCCGCTTCTCGCCGACGTTGTATCGCTCTTCGTCGGGCAGCAACTGCGTGGCTCCCAATGCCCGTCCGCGAGGAATGATGGTTACCTTGTGCACGGGGTCGACGTCGGGCAACAGCCAAGCCAAAAGCGCATGTCCGGCCTCGTGATAGGCGGTCATCTCCCGCTCGTGTTCGTTGAGGATGTCTTCACGCAGCGGTCCCATCAGCACCTTGTCGCGGGCCGCATCGAAGTCGTCGCTGTCGACACGATCTTTGCCGGCTTTGGTGGCAATCAGCGCGGCCTCGTTGACCAGGTTCCGCAGATCGGCTCCAGAAAACCCGACCGTGCCGGAAGCGATTTCTTCCAGATCCACATCGTCGGCCAGCGGGACGTTGCGAATGTGCACCTTGACAATGCCGACGCGCCCGGCCTTGGTCGGCCGATCGATCGTCACGTGCCGGTCGAATCGTCCGGGACGCAACAGGGCCGGATCGAGCACGTCGGGACGATTCGTGGCGGCCAGCACGATGACCGCCTCGTTTTGCTGGAAGCCATCCATTTCGCTCAGGATCTGGTTGAGCGTTTGTTCGCGTTCGTCGTGACCGCCGCCCAGACCGGCGCCGCGGACCCGCCCCACAGCGTCAATCTCGTCGACAAACACAATGCAGGGGGAATTCTCCTTGGCCGTGCGAAACAGGTCGCGGACACGGCTGGCACCGACCCCGACAAACATCTGAATGAATTCCGAACCGCTAATCGAGTAGAAAGGAACGCCTGCCTCGCCGGCGGTCGCCCGGGCCAAGAGCGTCTTGCCGGTTCCAGGCGGCCCCATTAGCAAGACTCCCTTGGGAATCTGGGCGCCGAGCCGTTGAAACTTAGTCGAGTTCTTCAAAAACTCCACGACCTCCTGGAGCTCCTGTTTCGCCTGTTCCATGGCCGCGACGTCGTCGAAGGTGGTCGCCTGCTCCGAGGCGTGGAACCGCTTCGCAGGACTGCGGACGAAGCCCCCCAACATGCCGCTCCCCATGGGATCGGCCGTCCGCCGCATCAGATACCAAAAAAACCCGAACAGCAGCAGTGGAAAGACCATCCAAAGAACCAGTTGGGTCCCCATGCCGACGCTCGTTTTCTCGGCGGTTACCTTGACGACCCCTTGCCTGGCTCTCCGGTTGAGCAGCGACATCAGTTCCGGGTCTTCAAGAGGCGGCATGACGGTGTTGAATGCCTGACTCAACTCGTCGCCTTCCGGATCGGGATTTTTTGGGATTTGACCGTCTCTCCACTTTCCGGTGATGATCTCTCCGTAAAAGCGGACTTCCGCCACCGTGCCGGTCTTGCCCACTTCCAGTTGCTGACGAAAGAAGCTGTACGGCACGCGCGTGCCGGTGCTTCCTGGAGCTTTCTGGAACAGCCAAATCGCCAGCATGACCAGCAGCGCGAACAGCAGCAGCCACAAGCCGGGTGAGGTGGGGCGTGACGTCTCCTCGTCCGACGGGTGCTTACGGGGAGCACGCGGCGGCGGTTGCGAACGATCCGGTTGGTCCTCCGGAGGGGGAGATTCCATGGTGTGCCTTTCTTCCTCAATCCGCAAATGCGTAGCGCACGATGCACCACAGCGCTTGACAGCCGTCGCGCCAACCGATTTTCTTTCCCTGTTCGTAGGTGCGGCCCGCATAGCCAATCGACATCTCGTAGAGCGGATAACGCCGCTTGGCAATCTTGGCGGTGATTTCCGGCTCGAAACCGAAACGGTTCTGCTTCAACGTCCCGGCGACGTCGTCGATCACCTTTCGCCGGAAAACTTTGTAACAGGTCTCCATGTCGGTGAGGTTCAGGTTGGTGAAGCAGTTGGAGAGCGTCGTCAAGAATTTGTTACCGAGGTAATGCCAGAAATACAGCACTCGGTGCGGTTGATCGCCGAGAAAGCGGCTGCCGTAGACCACGTCCGCCTCGTCTTCGATGATCGGTCGCAACAGTCGGGGGTACTCGGCCGGGTCGTATTCCAGATCGGCGTCCTGGATGAGAATGATGTCGCCGCCGGCTTTCTCGAAGCCGGTCTTCAACGCGGCGCCTTTGCCCCGGTTCACCTCGTGATACACGACGTGAATCGAGTTCTCAGGATCGTTTCGTCCCTGCTCTTCCAACGATGTGAGGAGATCGCGAGAACCGTCGGTGCTGCAGTCGTCAACGAGAATGATCTCTTTGCGAATCGGCACGGCGCACACGCCGTCGACAAGCGCACGGAGCGTCTCCGCTTCGTTGTACACGGGAATGACGACCGACAGCAGCAATTCGGCAGGGATCTCATAAACCCCGAGCTGCCGGCAGCCGATCTCACCCAACAGTTCTCTGATCGCCGCACACCACTCGGCTGAATAAGGTTTCCCGTCCACTGGTTTGCAGTCTCTGTCAATTTGGAAAAAAATGGCCGAATCAGCGACGACGCATAGCCGCGAGCTCGTCTTTCAGTTTAAACTATTCGGCGGCGGCGCGCCACCTCAAAAGGCGTCCAGGACCGTCAACATGAAACCGACAGTATCAAGGCCGCATCAGCATGCCTACCCAAACCGTCGTTCTCACAGATGTCGCCCAGGGCGTTTACCTCGATGAATACCGCCTCGGCCCCGATGCCGAGTTGCAAATGCCGGGATCGGCCGACTGGTCGATCTCCAAGCGAACTTTGCGCGGCGGCGTTTCGGAGGGCGTCGACGTTGTCGAGGTGAATAACGGTTCGTTTCGAGTCTCGCTGCTGCCGACGCGGGGTATGGGGCTTTGGCGGGGTGAATACCTCGGCATTCCGCTGGGTTGGAGCTCGCCGGTGGCGATGCCGGTGAATCCCCGCTGGGTCAACCTCACGGAGCGGAAGGGGCTGGGCTGGCTGGCCGGTTTCAACGAGTGGCTGTGCCGCTGCGGGCTGGCCTGGCACGGCGCCCCCGGAACCGACGTCGTGCGGGACAACCAAGGGAACGTTGCCGAAGTCCTGCTGACGCTTCACGGTCGGGTGGCCAACACGCCGGCTCACCAGGTCGAGATTGCCGCCTCGACCGAAGGCGGGGGGCTGTTGTCGGTGACCGGCGTCGTCGACGACGTGATGTTCTTTGGCCCGTGCCTGCGTTTGACGTCGCGGCTGGAAACGCGACTCGGATCAAATCGGCTGCGGATCATCGACGAAGTCACAAACCTTTCCGGCCAGCCGGCGGAGGTGGAACTGCTGTACCACACGAATTTCGGGCCGCCGTTGCTCGAACAGGGCGCTCAATTCGTCGCACCGTTGCAGGAAGTCGCCCCCTGCAATCTGCGGGCGGCCGAAGGAATCGACAATTGGCGGGAGTATGAGAAGCCGACGCCCGGATACGTCGAGCAGTGCTATTTCTTGGACCTGGCAGCCGACGAAACCGGCCGGACACTCGTGCTGCTGAAAAATGCGGCCGGTGATCGGGGGATCAGTCTGCACTTCAATCGCCGGCAGCTGCCGCATTTCACCCTGTGGAAGAACACCCAAGCGGAAGCCGACGGGTACGTCACCGGCCTGGAACCGGCGACCAGCTTCCCGAACCTCAAGACGTTCGAACGCGAGCAGGGCCGGGTCATCAACCTGGCGGCGGGTGAGTCGTACCAGGCGCAATTCGACATCGCCGTGCACACCTCGAGCGCCGACGTCTTGGCCATCGAACAAGAAATCGCAGGTCTCCAGGGTGAAACGCCGCCCCAGGTTTACCGCGAGCCCCAGGCGAAATATTCGCCCCAACAGAGCAATGACCACTGAGTCAGGACGAATGACGAGCCAATGAGAATGACGAATCTCGGAGGATGCTCGTTTTTCGCTAGCCCGCAGAGAAGCGATTCTGCTATAGTAACGCGATGACCCGCTTGTGTCGGTAGGGCGTGGCGTGGGCCTCGTCCGCGCGAGAGGGAACGAGGGCCTTTACAGTTGGATGCGGGCGGCTGTCAGCGGACCTGGTGTGCTATCCAGCGGAAACGGATCTGAAGCGAAATGGTTGATCGAAATCTCATTCGGGAGTTCAAAGTCGACGAGGCGGAGCTCGAGCAAGCGTTGCGGGAATCGCTGGCCGACTTCGGCCAGGACGACGCGCAGATGGATGTCCTTTATGACGAACGGGCCCGCTCCTTCGACGTGAATCATGTGATCGACGGCGTCGTTCTGCGGGTCGACGGCGCCGAAGTACTCGTCGACATCGGATACAAAAGCGAAGGGATCGTCCAGGCGGACGAGTGGGGCGAAGAGGAGGAACCGCCTCAACCAGGACAGAAGATTCAGGTCCTGCTGGAAGAGGTTGAGGATGAATTCGGCTTGATTCTGCTGTCGAAGCGAAAGGCGGACCGGATTCGCGAGTGGGAAAAAATTATCAAGAACCACGCCGAAGGCGACATCATCACCGGGACGGTTGTCCGCAAGATCAAGGGCGGGTTATTGGTCAACATCGGGGTCAACGTTTTCCTGCCGGCCAGTCAGGTCGATATCCGTCGGCCGCCGGACATCGCCGGGTATATCGGCAAAGACATCGAATGTGTGATCCTGAAGATCGACGAAGCCCGCCGCAACATCGTCGTCTCGCGCCGTAAACTGATCGAAGACCAGCGCAACAAGATGAAAGAGGAACTGCTGGCCGAAATCGTCGAGGGTGAAATTCGCAAAGGAGTCGTCAAGAACATTGCCGATTTTGGCGCGTTTGTCGATCTCGGGGGCATCGACGGCCTGTTACACATCACCGATATGAGCTGGGGCCGCATCGGCCATCCTTCGGAAGTTGTCAAGATCGACGAAGAGATCGAAGTGATGATCCTCAACGTCGACCGCGAGAAGGAGAAGATCGCACTGGGGCTGAAGCAAAAATTCCCCAGCCCATGGGAACTGGTCGACGAGAAGTACCCGGTCGGCTCAAGGGTGACCGGCGAAGTGGTGAATGTGATGTCCTACGGCGCCTTCGTCAAACTGGAAGATGGGATCGAGGGTCTGGTGCACATCAGCGAGATGTCCTGGACGAAGCGCATCAACCATCCCAGCGAGCTGGTCAACATTGGCGAGGAAGTCGACGTGATTGTTCTGGGCATCAACCAGGAGAAGCAGGAGATCTCGCTGGGCATGAAGCAAACCCAGCCCAACCCATGGGACCAGGTCTCCGAAAAGTATCCGCCCGGTTCGTCGGTGAACGGCACAGTGCGAAATCTGACCAATTACGGCGCGTTCATCGAACTGGAAGAAGGGGTCGACGGGCTGTTGCACGTCAGCGATATGTCGTGGACGCGCAAGATCTCGCACGCCAACGAAATACTGAAAAAAGGCGACCCGATCCAGTGTCAGGTCCTTTCCGTCGACGAGGACCGCAAGCGGATTGCGCTCGGCTTGAAGCAATCGAAGACCGATCCCTGGGAAACGCACATCCCGGAGACATACCAGCCCGGCTCGATCGTCCAAGGCAAGGTGACCAAAATCACCAACTTTGGTGTGTTTGTCGAATTGGAGTCCGAATTAGAGGGCTTGTTGCACATCTCAGAACTGGCCGACCACAAAGTCGAAAATCCCGAAGACGAAGTGCACGTTGAGGAAGTCATTGAGGTTCGTGTTTTGCGGGTCGACACGGTTGAGCGGAAGATCGGCCTCAGCCGCAAACTCGTGACGGAGGTTCCCTTCACACCTGGCGAACCCGAAGCAGACGCCGCCGCCGAGGCCGAGGCGAAGCCGGCCGAAAAACGTGAAGTGCTCAAAGGAGGCACCGACAGCGGCGATGCTGGGCCGCTCTTTCAAATTGGCGCCGCCGCCCAGACCGGAACGACTGAGACTCCGCCAACCGACACCGGCGACGCGGTAGAATCGGCAGAATCGCAGCCGGAAAGCCCGTCAGCGGCCGCTGACGAGTGCGAGCCCGCCTTGGAACAATCGGAAGAAGAAGAATCGGAACAAGAGGCGGAGTCGGCAGCGGACGTCGCTGATCAGTCGGCGCCGACGGCAGAATCCGTGGAACCCGACGACACCGAATAACATCGGCCTCAACGAGCCGCTCTTGCCACTTTCGGGACGAACCCGATTCTCTTGAGGAACTGGCGGCGAACGCAGAATCGACGCGATTCACACTGTCGTGATAAGATCTACGGCCCTTCGTGTTTGTCTGAAGGGCCGTTATGACTGCGCCAACTGCCCGTCTTACCAGTTCCTTCCCGTTAGCAGACCGCTTCGGGTGCAGCCCGCTCCGATGCCCGGCCGATAAAAAGCGACAGCTTCCCCCGCTTCAGACCGGAAAAACAATAGGCATCCCATGCAAAAAACGATGCGACGCCGCACATCGTCCGCCGTCCAGACACCCCTGGAAACGTATTTGCGGGAAATTAACGAAACGGCGCTGTTGAACGCTTGGGAAGAAAAGGCGCTTGCCAATCAAATCGCCGAAGGAGACACGCACTCGCGCGACCGGATGGTCCGCGCGAATTTGCGGTTGGTTGTCAACATTGCCCGCGCCTACACCGGCAAAGGCTTGCCGCTGCAGGACCTCATCGAAGAGGGGAACCTCGGACTGCTGCGGGCCGTCGAAGGCTTCGACCCAGAAATGAACACCCGCTTCAGCACCTACGCGAGCTACTGGATCAAGCAGTCGATCAAGCGGGCGCTGGTCAATTCGGCCAAGACCATCCGCATCCCCGCTTACATGGTCGAACTGCAGTCGAAATGGCGGAGGGCCACCGCAAAACTGCAGGACGAATTCGGGCGCACCCCAACGCCCGAAGAGGTCGCCAAGGAACTCGACTTGCCGAAGAAAAAACTGAAAATCATCAAAAAAGCCAACCAGTTGTACAACTCCACGCCGCAATCCGATCAGATGGACGGTAGCTGGTCGCTGGGCGAAATGATTGCCGACGACAACACGAAAAGGCCTGAAGACCAGCTGATCCAAAACGACAACCTCGTCCACGTCTACCAAATGCTCGAAACCATGGACTCCCGCGAAGCCACCATCCTGCGGATGCGCTTCGGGCTGGAGGACGCTGAGCCGAGAACCCTCAAGGAAATCGGCGAAACGCTCGGTCTCACGCGCGAGCGCGTTCGCCAAATCGAAAACGAAGCCCTCGGCAAAATTGCCAAGAGCCTGCTGGGCGAGTGACCCCGATCATCGAAGCGTCCCGTCCATCCCCGCACTCTGGGCGCGAAGAGATAGGAAGCCGGGGCCTTTGAGTGGTCGTAACTGTTTAGCCGAATGTAGCGATGAGGAAATTAGGAATCCAGGAAGACAGG
>CAZGYE010000113.1:0-15680 GCA_964530165.1 uncultured Planctomycetaceae bacterium | reverse complement strand
GAAAGCCTGCCCCACACTCGGCTGTGCGTGTCATTTCGGCTTTCACAGACCACTCGTCCCCGTCCTCACCGTTCTCCAATCGATCACGAAGGGCGAGGATCTCGTCGCCGGCCAACGATTTGCCCTTGCTTGCGCGGCGGGCTAGTAGCTCGCGACACCTGCGCATCTTGAAAAACTGACCCACCCTCGCTTCGCCGCTGTGCTCGTCTGGCGGTTGTGAACCGGTTCCGAAGAGACTACTATGTGTGATCTGGAATTGCGCGAGACCGGGTTCGCGCTTTGGTGCGGACGCCGGATGCAAAGGGAATTCCAGTTCCATCGCAACTCGTAGAAGGCAACTGACCCATGCGACACGTTCTCTCGGCGCTGGTGACGAACCAGCCGGGAGTGTTGGCTCACATTTCCGGTATGCTGGCGTCGCGCGCATTCAACATCGACAGCTTGGCCGTCGGAGAGACGGAGAACCCGGAATTCTCACGGGTGACGTTCGTCGTCAACGGTGACGTGCGGGTGCTGGACCAGGTGCGCAAACAACTGGAAAAGATCGTGACGGTCGTCAAGGTGCTCGACTTTTCCGGCCAAGACTACGTGGAGCGCGACCTGATGCTGATGAAGGTCAGCACCGCCGGCGGCCAGCGCAGCAAGGTGCACGAGTTGGTCGAAATCTTCCGCGGAAAAATCGTCGACGTCAGCCTGGAGCACGTGATGATCGAGATCTCCGGGAAAGAGAACAAGATCGAAGCCTTCATCGAGCTGGTGCGTCCGTTCGGCATCCTGGAGATGGTCCGCACGGGCCGGGTCGCCATGCTCCGGTCGGCTGAGATCACCGTCAACCAGGCGGCCGACACACAGCCGATTGCGGGCACGTCACAATGAACTCGCGTCGCCGCGGAACGCCACCCAGCGAACTCGATCCCGTCAATCCCGAACCCCTCATCCCTAGTCAAAGGACAGCAACATGCCAGCCAAGATTTACTACGACGATGATGCCGATCTCTCGCTTTTGAAAGACAAGACGATTGCCATTTTGGGTTACGGCAGCCAGGGACATGCCCAAGCCCAGAACCTGCGCGACAGCGGCTGCAACGTGATTATCAGCGAACTCAAAGGGAGCGCGAATTACGAACTGGCCGTCAGTCACGGCTTCGATCCGCTGCCGATCGCCGAGGCTGCCAAAGCCGGCGACCTCGTCAATATTTTGGTCCCCGATGAACTGCAGGGCGATTTGTACCGCGGTCAGATCAGAGACAACCTGGAAAAGGGCAATCTGCTGTTGTGCTCGCACGGGTTCAACATTCACTTCGGACAGGTCATTCCGCCGCAGGGGGTCGACTCGGCCCTGGTGGCGCCCAAGGGTCCGGGGCACCTGGTCCGCAGCGAATTCGAGAAAGGAGGCGGGGTGCCCGCGCTGATCGCGGTGGGAGAAGGGGCCTCGGAAGCGGCGAAGCCGCTGGCGCTGGCCTACGCGAGAGGGATCGGCGGGACCCGCGCCGGCGTCATCGAAACCACCTTCGCCGAGGAGACCGAAACCGACCTGTTCGGCGAGCAGGCGGTTCTGTGCGGCGGCGTCAGCGCCCTGGTCAAGGCGGCCTTTGAGACGCTGGTTGAGGCCGGCTACCAGCCCGAGATGGCCTATTTCGAATGCATGCACGAGCTGAAGCTCATCGTCGATCTGTTCTATCAGGGCGGCTTGAACTATATGCGCTACAGCGTCTCCAACACGGCCGAGTTCGGCGATTACACCCGCGGACCGCGGATCATCTCGGACGAAACGAAGAAAGAGATGAAAAAGATGCTCGAAGAGATCCAGTCCGGCCAGTTCGCCAAAGAATGGATTCTGGAAAACAAGGCCAACCAGGCCACCTTCCTGGCGCTGCGCCGCCGGGACCGCAATCACCTGATCGAAAAGGTCGGCAAGAAACTCCGCAGCATGATGCCTTGGATTGACGCCAAGGAAGTGTGACCGTTCTGGGGTAGAATGCAACAATGAAACACACGAAGGGCTCCATCAAGATGGGAAGAATCGTCACGTCGATTTCGGTGACGAATGTCGCCGATCGGACCAAGACGCTTCGTTGCGATGGACTGGTCGACACCGGCACCACATTCCTGGTCCTTCCTGCTGCGTGGAAGGAACGGCTGGGGAATCCCGAACTCATTGAAGAAGTCGAAGTCGAAACAGCCGCCCAGGAGACAGTTGTCGGCCAGCTGTGCGGCCCCGTCGAAGTTCAACTGGAAGGCTTCCGACGCATGCATACCGACGTTCTGTTCGTCGAGATGTATCCCGAAAACGGCGTGTACGAACCGTTGGTTGGGTACGTCGTGCTCGAACAATCGCAGGCTGCAGTCGACATGGTCGGCCACCGCTTGATGAAAGTACAGAAAGCGGACCTGAAATGAGCGCCAATTCGAGGCCATGAGGGAATGTTGAGCAATTACACTGCCAAGTACACAAAGACCAAAGCCGGCTATATGGGACAACTGGTGGAATGGCCGGAGGTCGTGACAGAAGGACGAGACATCGAGGAATGCCGCTTGATGCTGCGAGACGCAGTGAGTGAAATGATTGCGGCCTATCGTGAGCAAGACAAAGAGATCCCAGCGGCAGGTTGCTTGATTGAACAGATCCCCGTCGAGATCGACGATGTCAGTCAAACGGCGTGAGTTGATCAAGTACCTCAAACAGAACGGCTTCTATCTGCTGCGCGAGGGGGGAAATCACTCAATCTACACCGATGGTACCAAGACGATTCCCGTCAAGAGACACGGGCGCTTGGATCGAATCACGGCGAACGAACTCTGTAAACAGGCCGGTCTCGCACCAAGATTTTGAATGCCCCCAACGCGGCCGGAGAATTGTTGTTCGCTGGATTCACTTGAAACCAAAGCAATGACTGAGACATCAATTCCCTTCTACACCGACCATTCGCGGACGTTCCACGAGAACAAGTTCGTCTACCCCGTGCTTTCGCGGCGGAGCGGGGCGATTTCGATCGGCATCAATCTCAATCCGGACAAGGTCTGTAATTTCGATTGCATCTACTGCCAGGTCGATCGCCGCAGCGAGAGGGAAACCACGTTCGTCGAAACCGACCGTCTGCTGGCCGAGCTGGACGGGATGCTCACGCTCGTCGCCAGTGGTGAGATTTTCCAGGACAAGAAATTCGCCGACGTCCCTGAGACTTTGCGGCGGTTGAACGATATCGCGTTTTCCGGAGACGGCGAGCCGACCACGTACCGCAATTTCGACCGGATCGTCGCCGCCGTGGCCGAGTTGAAGCGAACGCACGACCTCGACGATGTGAAACTGGTGCTCATCACCAACGCCAGCATGTTTCACCGGCCGGCCGTCGAGCGCGGGCTGGAAATGCTCGATGACAACAATGGCGAGATTTGGGCCAAGCTCGAATCAGGAACCGAAACGTATTACCGGCGGGTCGAGCGGACGAAGATTCCGTTCCGGCGAGTTTTGCAGAACCTCACCGCCGCGGCGAGAAAGCGGCCGATCGTCATTCAGAGTCTGTTCATGCAAATCGACGGCGAGCGACCGCCGGCCGCGGAGATCGATGCGTTTTGCGAGCGGCTCAACGAGGTCGTTGCCGGCGGCGGACGGATCAAGCTCGTCCAGGTCTACACCGTGGCCCGCGCACCGGCCGAGGCGTTCGTCACCCCGCTCTCCAACGACGAGGTCGATCGTATTGCCGCGAAAGTCACCGAATGCACCGGTCTGCCGGCCGAGCGGTATTATGGTTGCTGATGTTCTGTCTGTTTCTATCGTCATCGCCCATTAGCCGCGGATGAATATCCGTGCGTATCCACCCGCGGCTGGAGACTGCCATGGAAGGAACCCGGTGGCTTAGATCATCGAATCCCTCACGGTTTTCCGGAGAAAACGAATCCGACGACGCGAACAGCAGATGACAGCGAGTGTGGTCGATTTTGCCGGTTGACGCAA
Organism: uncultured Planctomycetaceae bacterium; assembly: GCA_964530165.1. Lineage (GTDB taxonomy): Bacteria > Planctomycetota > Planctomycetia > Planctomycetales > Planctomycetaceae > CAZGYE01. The sequence continues at coordinate 11,725 of CAZGYE010000113.1, read as the reverse complement.
TCGATATCACGGGACCAACCAACCCCGGATTGTTCGTAGGAACCCAAACCGACAACTCGTTGTCGGTGGATGAACTGTAGAGCTGGTGCATTGCGACAACGAGTTGTCGGTTTGGGGGATAGTGGGCTGTGACAACGAGTTGTCGGTTTGGGAGCGCTATGCTTTTCCCTCGGCAATCAGCGCGATGCCCGGCTTCTGGGCCTCTCGGCACGTGGTGTAGAACTGGGAGATCAGGTCGCGCTTGTCCGGGTCGTCGATCAGGCGGTACTCGATGTCCCAGGCCTTTAGAATCGGCTCGGCGAAGACGCGGGCCGTGTCGCCGGGCAGCGAGCTGTCGCTCAAATAGCTGCGGTAACCGATCAGCGCGAACAACGGTAACTTGTAGTCGTACAACACATTCCGCAGCGCATCGCCCGATTCGAACAGCCCGGTGCATTGGATGATCACCAGCGGCCGGGCTCCTCCCAGATGAAGCCCGGCGGCCACCGCCCACGCTTCGCCTTCCCGGCAAACGCGGACCAGCTTCAGCGACTCAGACGATCCGATCGCCTGCTCCCACTCTCCGAAAGTGCTGTCGGGGACCCAGACGACGTGGGTAATGCCCATCTCGCCGAGAAGTTCAACAATGTCGTCACCAGAGAACATGGAAGTCAGGCCGGTCGATCGAGAGATTCTTACGCACAGCCGAGTGTGGAGCAGGCTTTTCAGCCTGCCTCGGCCAATCGGCAGGCTGGAAAGCCTGCCCCACGACACCTGTCAAATTGGCTTTGATAGACCACTCGTCAGTCTATCATTGCCGGCGTCTTGGTACCAGCGGGCTGATCCACACGAACGGTCGGCCGCTTTCGTCCCGTTTGATCTCCCGGGTGAGTTTGGCCGAATTGGCCAGCCGCTTGATCAACAAACTCCAGGAGACCTGGCTCGGTTTCTGGGAGACCCGCTGGTTGTCCAGGTCGATTTGCTTGGCCGCGATGCGGTAGTGATCGATGAGAATCGGGACATCGGTTTTCACCGACACGGCGGCGAGGACGTCGATGAGTTTGACATCTTCCAGCTCGACGGGCACAAGTTGGAACATCTTGGGGGCCGCCTTGCGGCGCTCGATCGCTGCCATTTCCCAACCGATGGGCCAGACGTCAGTCGTCTTCGTGAAGGGATCAACCGCCAACTCGATCGTGCCCTCGGGAGTCCGCAACGGCCGGAAGCCGAGTCCATAGTCGTTGAGCACGATGGCCAGCGCGGTTCCTTTGCTCAAGCCTTTCAGGGAATGCCGGTGCGCCGGTGCGCGAGGAAACTCCGTGCTCAGCCAGCCCCGGGCGGTCGTGGTGATCCGCAGCGGGTATCTTGCCGGCAATTGCATCTTGGCCAGGGCCGTTTCGAGATCGAGTCCTTCCAGGTCGGCTGCGAGCATCGCACCCAGCGCGCTGTAAAGGGAAGAGAACTGGACCTTGTCCAACCCCCACAACTGTTTGCCTTCGGGAGAGCCTTTGGCGCCGAAAGTTTTTAGCTCGCGGATCCATTCGGCCAGCTTGGCGGCGTCGCTGCGGCGAAACGTGCGGTCCGGCAGAACGATCTGTCCGCTACGGTCCAGCCGGCCGACGACCGTCACCTGACGGGTCGAGCCGAGCATCCGCTCACGGACTTCCGGTTTGTCCTTGAAGATCGCCCGGCGCGCCCGGAACGAGACGCCCAGCTTCGCAAACACCTGTTGCCACTGCTGGGCATGAAGCCCGACGCCCTCGCTGCCGGTGAACAGTTCGACGGAGACGGTCGTTCTTTTCGGCCGCTGGTTGGCAGCCGATGATCCCGGCCCCCGGCGAACGTCGCCGAGTTGCGCGTCGGCAGCGTCCACGATTGCGAACAGCGCCAAGCCGGATATCAACAGTTGGATCGTGCTACGGTGGAGCAGTCTCATAGCTCACCTCGATTGACCACCTGAGCGGGAGCCGCGCTGAGCGGTCGATTCCTCGGCGCTCAAAAGTTCGGGCGGGTGACGCCTCGTTTTTTCTTTTTGGCCGGTTTCCGTTTTGGTTTCGACGTGTTCGACTTCAAAGTGCGCCCCTTTTTCGACGTTCCTGCAAGAGATGGCGCTTTGGCCGGCGCCAAGGCTTGCATCAGTGTTTTCGCGGGTGGCGTGGACACCATCATGGAGACGTCGCAGCCGGGACGCCCGCCGCCGCTGGCCGTGACTCCCGTCACTTCGATCGTTGATGAATCGAGCTGCCTGGGCGTCAGATTCGCAAAGTTAGCGATCGGCGTTTCGGGCCAAGGGCCCATTTGAAATTGCGCGTGCTCGACGGGGTCTTTCCAAAACTGGTGCCAGCCGGCAGCATCCCAGACGTTGAGCGCCTCGTTGGGCTGGAACCGGACAAGCTCGCCCCATCCCAACACCAGAGATGACCGGACCGTCCACCGCAGGTTCTTGAGCAGAGAGCGATTCGGCCCTCGGTCCGCCTGCTGTGGCCAATTGGCCAACGAGACCAGCACGGTATTGACTGCTCCCTCTTCAGCTCCGAACAGTGAATTGAGCAGCAGCACGTGCGTGGGCGGGGGATTGTCCGCATCCGGCCCCGGCGCCAACTCGAACGCCGTCCGTCTCGCGCACGCACTGCACGAGAGGAATCGTAAGACGCGCGCCGGCGCGCCATCCGAGCCGTCTGTCGCGTGTGACTTTGATGAGCTTGTGAGCCGCACAATGGGCGAGTTTCCGGTCGCGAACAAACAATTGCCGGCGAACAGATCGGTGGCGGACTGGTCGACGTCCAAAACCGACAAATTGCCCCCACGAACAAAGGTTCTCTCCAACAAGATCCGCGACTGATGGGCCGGAGTGCGATCGGGCCAAACTCGCGATCCCGACAGGCGGAACGCAGAAGTTCGTCCGTTGCGGTTTCCCAAAAGCGTAACGGAGCAATTCCGCACCACCAAATCGCCGGAGTTGACGTCGACCAACGCCAGCTCGCCGTCTTGGGAGAACTGGCTTGCCTTGACGGCCAGATCCAGACCTATCAAGACCAGCGAGCCGTTCGATACGCTGAGCCAAGCGGCGGCTTTGCCGGCAGGGTCGGGCTGGAGAACCACGAGCGGCCGGCTGCCTTCGGCGCCGGTGATCACGACCTGTTGGCGATCGGTCAGCCGAATCGGATTCAATGGGAACGGTCCCGCTCCAACAAGCTGGACCACGCCGCCGGATTCGGGAATCTCTTTCAAGGCCCGGCCGAGGTTGGCAAATTGGGAAGAACCGCTCGTGTCACGTCCGACCGTGAACGTCGGCAACTCGGACCCGGCCGGTGACGTGAAGACAGCTCCCGGCGCAATGGTTTTCGCTACCCATGCCGGCATCTGCCCCCCTTCACCTTCACGTCCGATGGAAGCCTGGACGATCACTTGCTCGGCTGTCTTCGCCGATTCCTCTTCGGGCCGGCCTACATCGGAAGCCTCATCCGGAGTGGAGACGTCGGGCTCAACATCGGCCACCTCCTGTTCGCGGGCCGGTTCTTGTTCCTGCTCGCGGGCCGGCTCTTTTTGCCCGGTCTCGACTGAGGTCGGCTGAGGCCGAGTCGGCGGGATATCCAAATCAGCGGCGAATTGGCTGCTGATCCACCACAACAGAATCAAGAACCCGACGGCGACAGCCGCGATCGCCACATTCTGCAGCGGTGTGAGGCTGATGCTGTGCTGTTCCGATTCCTCATCCGGCTCTGTTTCTCGCTTTTTGGAGGTGCGCTGAACTTTCGGCGGGAGCGTGCGCGCCGGTGGCGCCGCCGTGGGGTTGGAGGCTTCTGTCGCGGTTGACGCCGCCGAAGTTTTCCTCGGTGATTCTGCATCGCCGTCGTCGGCCAGTGCCGCCAACGCCTCGACCGACACGGCCTTGCGAATCAGGTTGGCATTTTCCAGGTCCTTGAGCAGTTTTGCGGGGGTCTGATAGCGATCCTGGGGCGATTTCGCCATCATGCGATGCATGATGGCGACGATGCCTTCCGGAATCGACTCCTTTTCCAACCGCGGATCGGGCGGCGGTTGCGACGCGTGGGCGTTCAGTTTGTTGGTCAGGCTGCCCTCGGCAAATGGCGCGACACCGGTCAACATGTGATACCAGGTACAGCCCAGCGAATAGATGTCGCTACGGATGTCGGCCGCCCGACTGTCGCGCGCCTGTTCGGGCGCCATGTAGTCGACCGTTCCGACGGTTGTTCCGGCGCGCGTGATCGAGGTTTCCACCGAGTCGTCGATCGAGCGGGCCAGGCCCAGATCGGTGAGCTTGACGACTCCGTCACGGCGGATCAGCAAATTCGACGGCTTGATGTCGCGGTGGACGATGCCCTGCTTGTGAGCGTGGCGCAGAGCCCGCGCGACCTGCTTGACGATCTCGATCGTTCGTTTGGCAGGCAAACAACCTCGCCGGTCCAGCAGTTGCTGAACGTCGGTGCCTTCGATGTACTCCAACGCGATGTAGAGCAGACCGTCTACTTGGCCAGCTTCGTAGATGGTGACGACATTGTCGTGCTTGAGTTGAGCGGCCGACTGGGCCTCAGACTTGAACCGCTTGACTAGTAACGGGTTTTCGGCTTTCTCTTTGGGAAGGACTTTCAGCGCGACGGTGCGGTTCAGCTCGGTGTCGAGGGCCAAATACACCGTCCCCATGCCGCCGGCGCCGATCCTCTTCCGGATCAAATACTTACCAAGAGATTTCCGCTCGACGCTTTCTGCCGCGCCGCGAGCAGCACCGGCCGGCCTTCGCTTGCCCGCCGACTGAGATCTGCGAGCCATCTGCCACCTTCATTCACATCTGTCGAAAATGGAATAACCATCTATAAAACCGACTCCCAGGGGAATGATGAGTCTCTCACTCTAGTATAACCACGGGAGGGTTACGGATCAATTCGTTCGTTTTGTTCCGGCCCAGCCCAATCCAGCCGGATGAGCCGACCGGAGGCGAGTCCGAACACGATCCAATTTGCCAGCGGATCACAATGCACCTGGCAGACATCTTCGGGCAGACTGGTCGCCCAAACCATCTCGCCGTCCGAATCGAGCCAATACAAATGACGCTCCAAAGTCGACGCCACGAAGCGGTTCCGTGCAAAACTCATGGAGACGTGGTTGGGCGTTCCCTCGACCACAAAAGAGCCGCGGTTGGCCCCCTCGCCGTCGAATAACTGGATGCCATGGCTGAAACCGGCCAGCAGGATCGTCTCCCCATCCCCGGAGACAGCCATGTCTCCCACGTTGGACCATAGCTTCTCGTTCCAGATTTGCTCACCGGTGAGTTGATGACAGCAAAGGTGTCCATACTCGGCGGCTCCCAGGATTGTCGCCTCGGTGACCAGAAACCGCAGAAAGCTCAAGGGACGAACCGTTTCGAACGTGCTGACACGTTGCTTGTGCGAATCGAAGACATAGTTGCTGCCGTTGGCCAGGCCCGCGGCAACGTACTCACCGAACGGATCGACGGCAAGGGCGAGAATGACGTCCGGCAGCTCGACCGACCACGCCACTTCCAACCGGTTGGTGAGACGGCAGAGCTTCGAGTCGCCAATCGAGACGGCCCCGCCGTTTCCGCTGTCGCTCCACGCCACGGCCGTCAGCGGGTGAAAGCCGCGCGTCAACGCGCCCACCCGTCCCCGCCGATCCAGAAGATACAAGCCGCCGGACTGATCGCCGGCCAACACCTCTCCGCTCTCACGGGCCAACGCCGTTGCGACCAGCGGCGAGTCGGTCGCAAAGGACCAACGAAGTTGAGGACCGACGCCTCGACCCGAAGAGAGCCAATCTGGGAAAGATCCCTCAGACATCAGCGGTCAGCTTTCAGCGGGTGTCTGAAAAGCCCCGAAGGGGCGAAAAATTGTAGCCCAGGGCGTTAGCCCTGGGTAAGCTGGTGGACTCGCGCAAGCCCCACAGGGGCGACAGAATCCGTTCTCGAACCTTGATTTCTGTCGCCCCTCCGGGGCTTATGAACTCACGCCGCCTTCCCAATCCCAGAGCTTGCGCCTTGGGCTACATTCCACCGTCCCTCCGGGACTCTCAGAGTTTTCAAACACACTGTCAGCACTCAGCTGGAAGAAGCTGAGCGCTGACTGCTTCTTACCGTCGGGAAAGTTGTTGACGCAGAACTTCCAGTCCTTTTCGCACGTCGGCGTCTGTTTCGACGTTGACATCCGCAGCACCGCGGTAGAGTGTGACGTGCTCGTGGGGCGCTTCGACAAGGACGTCCGGTCGAACTCCTATTTTACCCAACGTGTGGCCTCGAGGCGAGTAAAACTTGGCGGTCGTCAGTCTCAGTCCCGTCGATGCGTGAACGGGTAGGATGCTCTGCACAGACCACTTGCCGTACGTGGTTCGTCCGACAATCACACCGCGGCGGTGGTCGCGAATTGCCCCGGCGACGATCTCGCTGGCGCTGGCGCTGTCGCCGTCAGTCAACAACACCAAGGACAGCGTCCACGTTCCCGGACGATGGGCGGAATAGCTCCAGTTCTGATCGCTGGTACGGCCGCGAGTTGAAACCAGCACTCCTTCGGCGATGAAGCGGTCGAGGACTTCGACGGCCGCGGTCAGCAATCCGCCCGGATTACCGCGCACGTCCCAAATCAGGGATCGCATTCCCTGCTGTTTCAAGCGGTCCAGCGCCTCATCGAGTTCGGCGGCAGACGTCCTCTGAAAACCGGTCATTTGGATGTAACCGACTCCCTCGTTTCCCGGGAGCATCCTGGCCACGGGGATGCTCTTCACGTGCACAGACCTGCGGACGAATTCTCTTTCCCGGAGGTGTCCGTCTTCGTCCATCAGTTCGAGGCGGACCCGGGAAGCCGACGGTCCGCGGAGCAATTGGGCCGCTTCGTCGGTCTTCATCTGCCGAGAGCGCTTCCCGTCGATCTTGACGATGTGGTCGCCGGGCAGCAGACCTCCTTGCGAGGCAGGGCTGTCGGGAAGCACGTTGAGCAACAAGAGCCCCTTGCCCGGTTCCGCCTTCATCTCGATGCCCAAACCGACAAACTCACCTTCGATGTTCCCGTAAAGATCTTCCAACCGATCGGGCGTGAGGTAATTGCTGTAATCATCCAGGGCATTGCAGCCGCCGAATACGTACTCCAACACGACCGCGCCGCCGCGCAAACCGAGCACTTCTCTGGCAATATCGCAGACCTCGACGACCGTCTGACTTGCCGCGACACGGTGCGGAATCGGTTTGTTCCAGAATTGTTCTCGTAGAATCTTCCGCATTTGCTTGATGCGGCGCGGGTCGGCATCTTGCAGATTCTTCTCCAGAAACTTCTCGTTGGCCAATGCCAGGTAGAAACTCTCGGTGCCGTGCGCCACGAACGACGTCGAACTGACCGGGTCGACGTAATGCGACTTAACGGTCCGCAAGACCTCGTCGAACAGGATGAGCGCCTCCCGCCGCGATTTCGACAGCAACGACTCCTCGAAACTGCTGTCGGCGTATCTCCGTTCGATCCCGAAATGAATCTTCGAACGTCGTAGGCCGTATTGCAGATCCTTGCTCTGGGGCCAATGCTTGAGCGCATCTTCGTAGTGCTCGATGGCCTGGTCCCAATGCCGCGAGCGCTCCAGGTCCTCACCCGTCCGAACGGCCTCGCGGCTTTGGGCGGTCGGTGAAGTGGAATCCGATAACGGGCCTGCAACTGTGTGGCCGATCGCCCCGGAGAGACAACAGGCAACGATCGCCAGAAAAAGCAGACGCTTGATGAACCGCTCAGTTGACATGCAATTCCCCCCCTCAGGAATCGGCGGACACTCAGAAATCGACGGAACGCGCTCCGCCCACCGTCGGGCGATGACAACGTCACAAGCGGAAAAGCATCGAGCAGAACCACTCCGTCGAGTATTTGTTTCTGTCTTTGCCGCACACGTTCCGCAAAAGCAACCGGACGCCGCGACACGGTTGAATATAAATCACGAATTCTGTTGCGTCAAACAGTTGCGGCGACTCGTTCGCCGGATAATCTGCTCAACCGGCAAACCTTGAAAACCCGTTGCCGAACGTAACGGCAAACCCCTCTGACGACGGAAAAACGGTTCGTGACGATTGTCGACGGTTACACGTCGTCGGGCGCCGTCAGCTCGACAATCTTGCTCATCTGTCGAATTTTCGGCGGAAACAGCGGCAGCGCCACGTCCGGATCCTCGATCTCCGGATGCCACATCTTCTCCCACTCCAGGCTGAACCAGCCGTCATACCTGCCGCCCTGCAGCAATCGCATGCAGTCCAACGCGGGAAACTCGCCGCCGGCAAACAGCACGTAATCGGCATGCCGATGCCCGCTCATCAGATGATGCGCCTCTTGGGCCGCCTGCTCGACCCCGGCGTCCACCTCCCGGCCGCGGCGAGACACCGAATCTTTCCAATGCGTGTGCCGGACCCACGGCCGCAAGCGCTCGAATGTTCGAGAGAGCTCCTCACCACAGAAGCGCCACGGATGATGTGTGTCCCACAACACACCGGCAGCCGGGCTGTCGACGAGGCGGAGGGTCTGTTGTGTGACGCTCGAATCGGCGAAATCGCCGTGTGTTTCGATTAAGACGTGCAAGCCCATCTGTTCGGCATACTCGCCCAGTTGCTGGAGGCCCTCAGCAATGTTCTCGATCACCGTCAGGCGGCCGGCAGCATCGGCTTCGTCCGGAAGTACGTCGCCGAACACGCGGACAAACGACGCACCTAGCTCTGCGGCCAGATCGAGGTACGCTTTCCCGATTTCGTGCTGCTCGGCTCGCCGGCTTGCCTCCGGGTAATCGAAGCGAACCGATGAGGCCAGGCCGCAGACTTGAACACCGGCGTCCGCCAGTTCCCGGCGACGTGCCGGCAACGCTTGTGGCTGAAACTCCGGCCGCTTCAACAAGTCGGTCTCGCGGGCGACCGAGCGAACCTCGACGCCGTCGAAACCGTATTTCGCTCCGCGAGCAAGCAATTCGTGCCACGACCAATCAGGGCAGCTCAACGTGGAAAAGGCAGTTTTGATCATGAAAAGCTCTCAGCAATCAGCTTTCAGCGGTCAGCCAGAAAAAAGCTGACTGCTGATCGCTGACTGCTGACCGCTCTACAACGTCCAGCCTTGGCGGTATTTGCGCTGGATGAACTGGTTGGCAGCCGGGAGGTTCGTGACCTTCATGCTCTTCGCGTCCCATTCGATCTTCGTCCCGGCTCGCATGGCGACGTCGCCCAGCAGGACGGTTTCGGTCAGCCGGCCGGCGTAGCCGAAATTCGACATGGCCGCCGGTCCGCCTTTGCAGGCAGTGACAAATTCCAGGAAGTGATCGGTGGTCCGCGGCAATGTCGGTTCCGGTTTCTTCACGTCGGCGAACTTGTCGACCGGCAGCAGGTAGTTTCCCTGTCCGCCGTAATCGCCCTGCGAGAACAACGCGCCTTTGTCGCCGATCAGCAGGCTGCCGGTGCGGGTTCGCCGGCTCCGCTCTTTGTCGTCTTTAGCCGGAACGTCCTTGAGCAGCTCTGCCGGCGGTTTTCTGCCGCCGTCGTACCAGTACATGGTGCACGGGGCCAGATCGCCCCGCTTGCCGAACTCGTAGCGAATGGTCGAGAACTTCGGATACGTCTCGTTTTCGAAGATGCCGGGCGAATCGGCCTCGACGGAGATCGGCTCGAACAAATTGCAGGCCATGACCGGCATGTTCATGGTATGGCAGGCCATGTCGCCCAACGCGCCGGTCCCGAAATCGACCCAGCCACGCCACTTGAACGGAAGATAAGCCGGGTGATACGGCCGCTCGGGAGCCGGGCCGAGCCAGAGGTTCCAGTGGACGTTGGGAGGTACGGGAGGCGTGTCGGTGGGCCGCCCGGTCCCCTGGGGCCAAATCGGTCGGTTCGTCCAGACGTGCACCTCGGTCACATTGCCGATGAGCCCGGCCCGCACCATCTCGACGGCTTCGCGCAGCAGGCCGGTGGCGGTTCCCTGGTTGCCCATCTGCGTGGCCACCTTCTTCTCAGCAGCCACTTGCCGCATCGTGCGCGCCTCGTGGACCGACCAGGTGAGCGGTTTCTGGCAGAAGCAATGCTTGCCCAGTTTCATGGCCATCACGCTGGCCGGCGCGTGACTGTGATCGGGCGTACTGACGGTCACGACGTCGATGTCGCTCTCCAGCTCCTCGAGCATCTTGCGGTAGTCGTTGTACTTCTTGGCCTTGGGAAACTCCTTCGCCTTTTTGTTCAGGCGGTTGTCGTCGATATCGCACAGCGCGATGAGGTTTCCATGCTTGCCGGCGTTGTTGCTGTCGCTGGATCCTTTCCCTTGAACCCCAATACTGGCGAAATTCAACCGCTCGATTTTCGATTTGCTGTCGGCGAAGGTCGTAGTCGTCCCGACCCACCACGCCGCACCCAGGGCCGACGTTTGCTTCAGAAAATGACGACGTGTGGTTTTCTGACTCATCGAATAGTTCCTCCATTTGCTGATGCTCGTGATGACCGCTCGGTCAACTTTCGGTCGATACCCGCCGGACGCATGCCTCTGATTCTTCACGCCGGCTCTTCAGATCCATGCTACCACACCGACTGCATACGCAACAGCGAGCGCGGAATTTTCCGATTATTGGATCATGCTTTCATTTGAGGAGCAGGATATCATAATCGACTTGCCATCCGATATACTCGGAAGAAACATTGTCCTGTGGAAACCTTGGCAATTCTCCCCTGTCGAGACTGACCATCATGACGAATACCAAAAGCGAGCTGCTCGGCCGCGACCAGGCCCATTTGATCCATGCCCTGCACGATCGGGCCGCCCACGAAAAAGGGCACGTGTGGGTGAAGGGGGACGGAGCCATCCTGATCGACGCCGACGGCAAGGAGTACATCGACGCGCTCTCGGGGCTGTGGAACGTCGCGGCGGGCCACGGACGCAAGGATTTGGCGGAAACCGCCGCCCGGCAAATGGAGACGCTGGCCTACTGCTCCGGCTATGCGGGCAGCTCCAACCCGCAAGCGATCGAATTGGCCGAGCGGCTGGCCGGGCTGACCTATCCGTCCATCGAGCGGTTTTTTTTCACCTCCGGCGGCGGCGAGTCGAGCGAGACCAGCTTCAAGACGGCTCGCTACTACTGGAAGCTGAAAGGGAAACCGGAGAAGACGAAGGTCATCTCGCGTCAGTGGGGCTATCACGGCGTGACGCTGGCCGCCATGAGCGCCACGGGCATCGAGAGCTACTGGCCAATGTTCGAGCCTCGGGTGCCCGGGTTTGTCCACATTCCATCGCCCTATCCGTACCGGTACGAGGCTCCCGAGGGAGTCAGCCAGGGCATCGCCGCCGCTAACGAGCTGGAACAAGCGATTCTGCGCGAGGGACCCGAGACGGTCGCTATGTTTCTGGCCGAGCCGGTGCAGGGCGCCGGCGGCGTGATTGTGCCGCAGGACGACTATTTTCCCCGCATCCGTGAGATCTGTGATCAGTACGACGTGTTGTTCGTCGCCGACGAGGTGATCACCGGCTTCGGGCGGACGGGCAAAATGTTCGGCCTGGAACATTGGGGCGTCGAGCCGGACATCATACAGTTTGCCAAGGCGATCACGTCCGGTTATTTCCCGTTCGGCGGCATCGGTTTGAGCGGTGCGATTGACGAGGTGCTCGACAGCGGCGAGGCCGTCTGGATGCACGCTTACACTTACAGCGCTCATCCGGTTGGCTGTGCCGTGGCGCTGAAGAACATCGACATCGTCCAGCGCGAGAACTTCCCAGCCCAGGCGGCCGAGAAA
>CAZGYE010000112.1:0-15811 GCA_964530165.1 uncultured Planctomycetaceae bacterium | reverse complement strand
GGATGTCTGACCAATGCGGCGCCTGTTTCTGGTCCTCCAGTGATGATGTTCACCACGCCATCAGGCAGTTCCGCATCCTGTATTAATTCGGCCAGCTTCAGAGCGGTAAGTGGTGTGGTTTCAGCCGGTTTGAGGACTACGGTATTACCACAGGCCAGTGCGGGAGCCAGTTTCCAGGCGGCCATCAACAGGGGAAAATTCCAGGGGATGATCTGTCCTGCCACTCCTATCGGTTGAGCTTTGCGACCTGGAAAAGCATAGTCCAGTTTATCTGCCCAACCGGCATAGTAAAAGAAGTGAGCTGCTGCCAGGGGAATATCCACATCCCGCGATTCTCTGATCGGTTTGCCCCCGTCCAGCGATTCGATGATGGCAAACTCTCGTGAACGCTCCTGCAGCAGACGGGCGATCCGGTCCAGATCTCACGAGACGACATCGAACAAATCGTGCCTGGCACAGTCTCGATCATGCCCAACGGCCTGGACGAGGCCCTCAGCCAGCAAGAACTCGCGGATGTCGTCGCGTACCTATCGAGCTTGAAGTAGGAATGGCCGGGCTAAAGGCGTTTGCATCTTGCGGATCAACGTACCGGGGCCTGGTTTGACAAAACATCCAGCGCCGACAAGTCGTCGGTTTGGGTTTCTATTGTCACGAGACAATCATCAATCCGAAGCGGCGCCCGCCGTTTGGGGCTCGGGTGTCGCGAGGGCGAGCGAATCGGTTCCCTCGTGCGCCTCGCCGGCCTGTTCGCGATCGTCCGCTTCCATTCGGTCGGCCAGCACGTTGAAGCGGTCGGCCAAGTCTTGCCAGAAGTCATGGTCGCGGAATCTGAGCGGCTGGACGGCTTCGCCGTCGGCCAAGCGGCCCATTTCGCGACGCAGACGGACCAGCGGACCTGTGAATCGGTGGCTCAACTTCAGCACGTCGTACAGGACAAACGGCAGCAGTAGCAGCGAGGTGAACAACACCGGCCAATACTGCGACCACAGGCTGCCGAATTGCTCAAAGAAGAGACGGTCCGGCTCAGTAAATGTCTTTCCGATCAACAGCGGGACCGTGATGAACAACAGGCAGAACACCCAATACAGAACAATCCGCTTCAGCAGTGCTCCCTGCACGGATGGGTCGACGAACAGTTTCTTACGTTCCGGCTTGGCCATCATCTCATCTCCCAACGGGCCGGCCTGTGGATCCGCCGGCGTTCTTGTCGCTCAAAGTTGTCGCTCAACTGCCCATCGCCTCGTCCAGCTTGTTGGCGGTATCCCCCCAGCTCTCCGCTCCCCATGCGCCGACCAACTGGATGGCCGTTATGCACACCAGCAGAATCAACATGAGCATCACGGCGTATTCCACCGCGGTCGGACCGTCGTCATCCAACAGAAAATGCTGTATCTTCCTCAGGGTCGTTTTGAACATCACAACGGGAGCTCCATTGATCCGTCAGTTCTTTGCATTCGTGTGTCGTGCCCGCCACAACGGTGGCGCCAAGGGCAACTCTACAAACATAGTTCACATTTCGTGACGAGCGCGAAAACTCGGCGAAAGAAGTGTTCAGGCTTGAGCAGCCCGTCAATTCCAGCGGGCGAGCTGATTCTGCGCTTCACAGAGATGGTGCTGGAGCACTTCCTGTTCGTCGTCCGGACACGTCTTCAGGCACGCCTCCAACAACTCGATGGCATGACCGGGCTGATTGGCACGCACCGAGATCAACGCGAGGTCGCGGCGTTCCTGATAGGCGGATGGTTCCAGTGCGGTTAGCCGATGCTGCACCAACCACGCGGCCGACCAGTTCTCTTGCCGAGCGTGCAACACTTTGAGGTTGTTCAGCATGCGAATCACAATGGCCCGCGGGCCGACCGGTTCCAGCGTCCGTCTGATCCGCGACTTCGACAGCCGCGTGATCGAACACAGCCACTGTATGCATTCGGTCGGCTTCAAGATGCGCCCGCGATGGAATGCATCGACGAACAACGGCCCGTCGACCGATTCGTAAAGCATCAAGAAATGCATCGGCGTCGAGACGCCCTCGAGTTCCATTCCGAGCTTCTCCGCGACCGCCATGTACAAGATCGATAGACAAATCGGAATTCCGCGCCGGGTCTCAATCACGCGATTCAGACAACTGCTGTCAGCCCGTTCGTAACACTCCGGCTCACCGAAGATGCCGTGCGTTTCTGCAATGCAGGTGCTCAGTTCGCGCAGCGCGTCGACGTCGGCTTTCGCGCGAGCCACAACCCCCGACAATTCTTCGGCCCGCGCATCGATCCAGTCGAGCGTCGTGTGGAAGTCGAGATCGGGATAGACGTCACGCGCCAGCTCCAACGCGACGATCGTCAGGTCGACGTCGTTGCGGCGCGTCAACAGCTTCAAGAACTCGTTGTCACATTCGTAATGGGGATCGAACAACATTTTACCGGCTCACTCACGTGGATTATTCACAGAAACCCAAGCCGACGACTTGTCGTCGCTGGATGTGCCGCCAAACCAGTGGATTCCGACAACAAGTTGTCGGCTTGGGTACCACCCAGTGGATTCCGACAACAAGTTGTCGGCTTGGGTACCACAACGACGGCCTGTGAATAATCCAGCCTAACCGGAAGATTTTAGCGAGTTGCCGGGAAGTCGACAATTGCATGTTCTGGAGTCCGGGACCTTGTCGACTCAACGCGACTCGATTTGTAGTTCGCGGGTTGGACGAGCGTGAGATAAAAGCCGTCTGTCGAAATTCGACGTTCCCCTTGACAGCCGCCCGCCGTTTTGCCGATTCTAGGTATGTTTCCACCCCTGTAGAAGGAAGGAATTCCACGATGTTCCCCCACATGACTCGCCGTGACTTCTTGAAACGCACCACGACGGCCGGCGCCGCAGCAGTTGCCTGTGGTGCTTGGAGCGAGCTGCCTGCCGCCGAGTCGACGTCTCCCAATGAGAAGCTCAACATCGCCATCATCGGCGCCGGCGGCCGGGGAGCGGCCAACTTGGGCCTGGTTGCCCGCGAGAACATCGTCGCGCTCTGCGACGTGGACGAGCACCGGGCGGCCGACACGTTCAAACGCTATCCCAGGACGAAGAAGTACCACGACTTCCGCAAGATGCTCGACGAGATGGACAAGCAGATCGACGCGGTGGTTGTCAGCACGCCCAACCACATCCACGCGCCGGCCAGCGTGATGGCGATGCGGATGGGCAAGCACTGCTTCTGCGAGAAGCCGCTGACCCATTCGCTCTACGAAACTCGCGTAGTCGCCGCGGTCGCTGCCGAGATGAAAGTGGCCACTCAAATGGGCACATTGATTCACGCGTCCGAGAATTTCCGCCGCATCGTCGAGCTGATCCAGTCCGGTGCGATTGGGACGGTGCGTGAGGTCAACATTCGGCTCGCCGGCGGCGGAACGGCCGGCGATCGACCCACAGACACCCCGCCGGTTCCCGCCACGCTCTCATGGGACCTGTGGCTGGGCCCGGCGCCGTATCGGCCGTACCATCCGTGTTACGTTCCGCACGATTGGCACTACTGGTGGGATTTCGGCGGCGGTGCGCTGGGCAACATGGGTTGTCACTACCTCGACTTGGCCTTCTGGGCCTTGAAGCTGCGCCATCCCACGACGATCGAGGCGGAAGGGTCTCCCGTGCATCCGGAGAGCACTCCGCGGCCGATGACCGTCCGCTGGGAGTTTCCCGCCCGGGGCGAGCTGCCGCCGGTCAAGGTGACCTGGGACCACGGGCGAAAGCGTCCGCCGTTTTGGGTCGAGCACAATCTGCCCGATTGGGCTTGGGGCGTGTTTGTCGGCTCGAAAGGGATGCTGCTGGCCAACTACAGCAAGCGGATGCTGTGGCCTGAAGCGCAGTTTGCCGGTTTTCAGCCGCCCGAACCGACCATTCCCCGTTCCATCGGGCATCACCAGGAGTGGATCGTCGCCTGCAAGACCGGCAGCAAAACCTTGTGCAACTTCGATTACTCCGGCGCGGTGACCGAGACGATCCTGTTGGGCAACGTGGCTTATCGCTGCGGAAAGAAGATCCACTGGGATCCTCAAAACATGAAGTTCCCCAACGCCGCGGAAGCCGAGCAGTATCTCCAACGCGACTACCGCAAGGGCTGGACGCTGTAACGAAACATCGGCAGGCGTTACGAAAGAGTCCATGAAGCGATCGTATCGATTTCTGATCGCGTCGGCTGTGTGCGTGTTTGTCTTGCTCGGCCCGTTTGCCGAGACGGATGCCGCTGCGCAGAACAGCCAAAGCCCGGCGAAAGCACTGAAGCCGTTTGGCATCGAGAAGCGCGTCCTGTGGACGACCTCCCGGGTCGTCGGTTCTCCAGATCCGCTCCTGCCCTACCGCCTGCGGCGCCGCTTCCCGAAACTCAAGTTCGAGAAGCCGGTCTACTTGATCCCCGAACCAGGTAGTCGGCGCTTGTTTCTGGTTCAATACCCAGGGCAGATCCTCGCCTTCGATGATGACAACGATGCGGCGGCGGCGACAGAAATTTATGACATGAAACGCTTCACGTACAGCGTGACGTTTCATCCCGACTACGAGAAGAACGGCTACGTGTACGTGTTCTCGAACGGTCCCCAAGAGGATCGGCACAATCGCATCTCGAGGTTCCAGACGACCGACGACAAGCCGCGAAAGCTGATGCCCGGTTCGGAGAAGATCATCATCCAGTGGGCGTCCGGGGGACACGACGGCGGCGACATGGCGTTCGGCCCGGACGGCTGCCTTTACATCGCGTCCGGCGACGGCACGAGCGATTCCGACACGAACAACACGGGTCAGGACATCACCGATTTGCCCAGCGGCGTGCTGCGCATCGACGTCGATCATCCCGATTCGGGCAAGGCGTACGGCATTCCCAAGGACAATCCGTTTCTGCACATCAAAGAGGCCCGTCCCGAGCTCTGGGCGTTCGGTCTGAGAAACCCTTGGCGGATGAGCTTCGACTCGAAGACCGGCGACTTGTGGATCGGCGACGTCGGCCAGGACCTGTGGGAGATGATTCGTTTGGTCAAGCGGGGTGACAACTGCGGCTGGAGCGTGATCGAAGGCAGCCATCCGTTTTACGCCGACCGCAAGCCTGGTCCTGCTCCGTTTGCCCTGCCGATCGTCGAGCATTCGCACTCCGAGGCCCGCTCGATTACCGGCGGCTACGTTTACTACGGCTCGCGGCTGAAGAAGCTCGTCGGCGCCTACATTTACTGCGATTACGCAACCGGCAGTGTGTGGGGACTCCGCCACCAACAGGGCAAAGTGACTGAACACACCGTGCTGGCAGACTCGAACTACAAGGTCGCCTCGTTCGGACGGGACCATGCCGGGGAACTCTATCTGATTGACCACGGCGGCGAGATCTTGTGGCTCGAGCCGACCCCCGATGCAGGAAAACGGACCACGCGTTTCCCCACCAAACTGAGCGAGACCGGACTGTTCACGTCTGTGAGGAAACATCGGCCGGCACCGGGGGTGATCCCCTATTCGGTCAACGCACCAGTCTGGTCGGACGGCGCCTCGCAAGAGCGGTTCCTCGCCATTCCCGGTGATGGACAAATCGTGATGAGCGATCAGCGCGGCTGGGAATTCCCCGAGGGGACGGTGCTCGTCCAGACTCTCTGGCTCGAATTGGAGTCCGGCAACCCAGCCAGCCGCCAGCGCGTCGAAACCCGCCTGTTGACCATCCAGGACGGACAATGGCACGGGTATTCCTACAACTGGGACCAAGCACAAACCGATGCGACCCTTGTCCAGCGCAGCGGCACGGACCGCACGTTTGTCATTCAGGACTCTGCGGCCCCCGGCGGTTCTTACCGGCAGACCTGGCGATACCCCAGCAGGATCGAATGCATGGGCTGCCATTCGCGGGCGGCCAAGTTTGTCCTCGGTCTGAATACGCTGCAGATGAACAAGGTGCACGATTACGAAAACGGCGCCGATAATCAGTTGCGAGCGTTCGACCACATCGGACTGTTCAAGAAGAAACTCGACAAGCCCCCGGAAGAATTTCCCAGTCTGGTCAATCCGTATGACGCCTCGGCCGATCTCGACGCGCGGGCGCGATCGTATTTGCACGCCAATTGTGCGCACTGTCATGTACCCGCCGGCGGCGGCAACGCCCAAATAGAATTGGAGTTTACCACCGAGCCGGATAAGACCAAGATCTTCGGCGTCACTCCGCTGCAGGGCAGTTTCGGCATCGTAGCCGCGCAGCTTGTTGCACCCGGCGACCCGTACCGTTCCGTGCTGCTGTGTCGTATCTCGAAACTGGGCCGGGGACGCATGCCGAAATTGGGCTCCACCGTCGTTGATGAGCGGGCCGTCAAGCTTATCCACGACTGGATCAGCCAATTGCCGCGCGATTCCGGAAACCAACAGCCCGACGGCCCAGCCGCCAAACTGCGCTCACGTGAGCTTGCTGCATTGGAGAAGCTGCACTCCCCCGGCGGCACATCTCCTGGAGAAATGGTCGATCGGCTGCTGGCGAGCACCAGCGGCGCGTTGATGGTCTTACGGGCCATCGACGAGAAAAGCATCAATGGCTCGGTGCGCGAAGAGGTTATCCAAAAAGCCACAGCACACACGCAGCCCCAGGTGCGTGAATTGTTCGAACGGTTTCTGCCGGAGGAAAAACGGATCAAACGGCTCGGCAGCCTCATCAAGCCGGCCAAGCTCTTGGCGCTGACCGGCGACCGCGCGCGTGGGAAGCAAGTCTTCTTCCAGACGGCCGGCGTGTCCTGTCAAAACTGTCATCGCATTGGAGGCAATGGGAAGGAGCTGGGCCCCGACCTGAGTCAAATCGGCAAGAAGTACAATCGCGCCCAAATCCTCGAGCACATTCTTGAGCCGTCAAAGTTCATCGATCCCAAGTTCTTCGCCTATCTCGTCGAGACCAAGCAAGGCCGCGTGTTCTCAGGCTTGATGGTCGAAAAAACGGCCGAGAAGATTGTGCTCAAAGACAACGAGCACAAGCTGATCGAGGTGCCGAGAACGGAGATCGAGTTGCTCATGCCTCAAGAGAAATCATTGATGCCCGAACTGCTGCTCCGCGACATGACCGCCCAGCAAGCCGCCGACCTGCTGGAGTACCTGAGCTCGCTGAAGTAAAATCTCAGAGCTGTTCATTCCTGCGGACGTTCGAAAGGAGAGACGTGATGAGGCTGGCTGAGAAGCGAGCGGTGGTGACCGGGGCGGCGCAGGGAATCGGCGAGGTGACGGCCCGATTTTTTGCCGCTGAAGGGGCGCGGGTGGTCCTTGTGGACATCGAGGCCGACGCCGGCCTGCAAGCGGCCGAGTCGATCCGGGAAACCGGTGCGGCGGCCGACTTTGTCGAAGCCGACGTCACCGACCCGCCGGCGGTGGCTGATTTGGTCGAGCAGGCCAACCACCTGCTCGGCGGAATCGACATTTGGATGAACAACGCGGGCGGAAGCTCCGGACAGGAATTGCTGGAGATGACCCCGTCAAGCTGGGAAGCCGACTTGGCTTTGAACCTCACCAGCCACTTCCTCTGTAGCCAGGCTGTCGTGCCGGTCATGATTTCCGCCGGCGGGGGCAGCATCATCAATGTCTCGTCGGTGAACGCGCTGTGGAGCATCGGCGAGTTTGGCTACAGCGCGGCGAAGGCGGGGCTGCTCTCGCTCACCAAGAACGTGGCGGTCACCTTCGGGCCGCAGGGTGTTCGGGCCAACGTCATCTGTCCGGGAACCATCGACACCGAGCGCGGCGGCGCGTACTGGGACCAGAAGGCCGGAAGCAAAGAGAAACTGCTCCAGTGGTATCCGCTGCGGCGATTGGGACGCCCCGAAGACGTCGCGCACATGGCCGTGTATCTCGGCTCGGACGAATCCAGCTTTGTCAACGGCGCGACGCTCGTGATCGACGGCGGCCTGACGGCCGGCAGTCGACTGTTCGGAGCGATCTGACGCGAAGCGATCGCCGTGAGGAATGCGTCTTTCGTTTCCGACCGGCAAATTCGCGAGCGGGGGGCTTCACTATTGAGTGCGGAGCTTCCGGCGGGTATCCTATGCGGTTGTTCGGTGGAATGTCTGACTCTCTCTTTTTTGGAACTTGCGAGCATGCCCACAGGAACGATCAAGAAGCTGACCGACAAGGGGTACGGATTTATCAACACGGACAAAGGGGATCTGTTTTTTCACATGTCCGCCGTTCAAGAGGGTTCGTACCAGGATCTCTACGAAGGCCAAACGGTCGAGTACGAAGAGGGGCAGGGTCCGAAAGGCCCCCGCGCCGAGTCGGTCAAGCCCGCGTGAATCACCTCAGCGCCGAGCGGAGCGGTTTGTGGTTGGTCGGGACTCGCAGGTGGATCAGCGTCTTGTGCAGAATGCGTGAGGCGGCGGGGGCGGCGACGGTGCCGCCGTAGTGGTTGCTGCCGACTGACGGCTCGTCGACGACTACGAGGACCAGCACTCGGGGGGCGTCGGCCGGGGCGCCGCAAATGAATGAGCTG
Source organism: uncultured Planctomycetaceae bacterium (assembly GCA_964530165.1). Taxonomy (GTDB): domain Bacteria; phylum Planctomycetota; class Planctomycetia; order Planctomycetales; family Planctomycetaceae; genus CAZGYE01. Next base: position 7,353 of record CAZGYE010000112.1, on the reverse strand, counting down.
ACGTGCTTGTGCGAAGAATAGCCGCCGGTTGCGGGGTCCGGTTTTTGTGCCGTTCCCGTTTTGCCGAACACCGTGTAGCCGTCTAGTTGAGCCTTCCTCCCCGTTCCACGACGCACGGCGTCGGTCAGCGGCTGCTCGACCAGCCAGCGGGCGATCTCAGGCCGAACGGTTTGCGAGACGACCGTCGCGGTTGTCCCGGCGGTCGCGGGAAGGTCGCTCCGCAGCGGAGCGACGTCGGTCTGTTTGAGAACGAGACGCGGGTTCATCAGCTTCCCTCCGTTTGCCAGTGCGGCATGCGCGGTGATGAGTTGCAGCGGAGTCGTGGCGATTTCCTGTCCCATCGGTACCGAACCGGTGGAATACACGTTCCACGTCTCGAGGGGGCGGACGATGCCCGGCAGCTCGCCGGGGAGCTCAATGCCGGTTACGCGACCGAATCCGAACGCAACCACCGCTTCGTACAATCCGCGATTCGTCAGGCGCTCACCGATTTTTGCCATGCCGACGTTGCTCGACTTCACCAAGATGTCCTTCACGCAGAGCCGCCCGTAGGGGTGATGATCGTGTAGCACACGGCGACCCATGCGGTACACGCCGTTTTCGCAATGGAAGGATTCGTCGGCATTGATCACGCCGGTTTGTAGCGCCCAGGCCACCACAAGCGGTTTGAATGTCGAGCCCGGTTCGTAAATCGCCGCAATCGCCGTGTTCTTCCAAGCGGCGGCGGAGACGGTGGCCGGAAGGTTGGGATCGAACGTGGGCCGCGACGCCATCGCCAGCACCTCGCCGTTGGTTGGATCCAGCACAATCGCGCAGGCGGTGCGCGGTTTCCACTGAGCAACGACCCGGTCAAGCTCGCGTTCGGCATAGAGTTGAATGACGGCGTCGAGGCAGAGCACAATAGATCGACCGTGCCGGGGAGCCGCTGCCGTCTGTTCCTGAACGTCGATCACTTTGCCCCTGGCGTCGCGGACCAGTACTCGCCGTCCTGCTCGACCGCGGAGCAGATGATCGAAACTTTGTTCCAGCCCGCCCCGGCCGATTCCGTCGATGTCGCGCAGGCCGATGACGTGAGCCGCCAGACGGCCTTGCGGATACCGGCGCAGATACTCTTCGCGGAAGCCCCACGTTTTCGCCGGGAGATTTCGATTGCGAACTCGCTCGGCTTCGTCGTCGCTGAGACGGCGTTTGATCCACAGGAAATGCTTGTCGCGATTGCCGACGATGCGGTCCGCCAGCGCGTCGGCGTCCAGACCAAGGACGTCGGCCAGTTCGTCCGCAACGTGCTTTGGATCAGCAATGGCGGCCGGATTGACGTACAAACTGTGAGCCGTGATGGTGGTGGCGAGCAATCGGCCGCAGCGATCGACGATTTCACCCGGGCGGGCGGGAATCTTCTCGACTACCGAGCGTTGCCGGCTGGCCGTCTTGGCAAGATCGGCCCGGTTGATCCACTGCAACTGCGTCAAGCGACCTGCCAGCACGAGCCAGATCAACGCGACAGCCATCTTGAGAGACCGCAGTCGCCAGTCGGAAAGGAAAAAGGAAAAAGGAAAAAGGAAAAAGGAATGCGTACGCGGCCCGGCCTTTCGGAAAGGTTGCGATGCTGAGGTGTCTGACCAAGCGCGTTCATCCATAGGAAGTCAGCCGCCGCTAAGCAGTCCATTGAAAAACTAGCCCGCCGTGCAAGCAAGGGCTGAAAACCAGCAGCCCTCGCTAGCGCTTCGGGCCCGGTTGGGTCTTTTTCAACGGACAGTTCGGTAGGAAATGATGAATCTTTTTGTTTCTTACCTTTTTTCTTTTTCCTTTTGCCTTTCAAAAAGGTGTTGCCTGTTGCCAGCGGAGCAGCGGTGCGGTCTGGGGTGCGGTGTCGGGCGGTTCTTGCGGTTGGCGCACGTCCAATTTTCCGTGCTCCAGAGTATCGATCAGACGCACAGGAGCTCCCAACTGTTGGGTCCGCAAACGCAGCTTGGCGTGAGTCTCCAAGAGCACTTCGGAGCGATAGTGCTGCCGGCTGATCTGCCGGCGAATTCCGAGATTACGCTTCTCCAGCGCAATCCCGACCACGGAAACCAAGACGACCAGAACGATTGCGCTGCCAAATCGGAAGAACATGCCGAATGTACTATCGGATGCCAGGCTGGTTCTGCACGAGGTTGACTCGACTGGCATCGCTTGGCAGACGCAAAACCATGCCGATTTTCAGGTCGTTGGGGTTGTTCAGCTGATGGTGATTCAACTCGTAAATCTGGACCCACCGCGACGCGCGTCCCAAATGTCGCTTGGCGATCCGCGTCAGTGTGTCCTCCGCGCCGATTCGATACATCGGAACACTATTTTGGCTGTAGAAGAACCCCGGCGCGAGGCCGGCAGCAGTCTGACCCTCCTCACCGGATCGCTGCGCGGCACGACGCTGGCCGAACAAATCGGGATAGCGTGTCTCCAGTGTTTCGCGGCTGGGAACCAGGACCTTCATTCCCGGGCGTATCCGTTTCGGATCGGGAATTCGGCCCCGGTTGTAACGATCCAGGGCCGCGAAGTAACGGGCCGTTCCGTATTGCTGTTTGGAGATGGACCAGTAGTTGTCGTGCGGCTGAACCACGTAGACGCTCACGTTGGGATCGTTCGCTACGTCTACCTTGGAAAACGTTTCACTCCGCCCAAAGTACTGTGAGGAGTATTGCGAGTTGTTGTCTTCTGTCCCCGACGAGCTCACGCCCGCGCCGGGCTGCCGCACGACCGTGCTGCTGCCCGCTTGTGCCTGACCGGTCTCGACGGCCTGGTAGCTGCCGTAACGGCCGTCGTTTTGGGAGCTGCCGTAACGGTTGTCGTCTTGAGAGCTGCCGTAACGGTTGTCGTTTTGTGAATTGTTGTAGCGGTTGTCGTCTTGGGAGCTGCCGTAACGGTTGTCGTCCTTTGAGAAGGTGTTGTCTTGGCTGTCGAGCTCATCGCGGCCGTCAGATTGTCGCGAGCTATCGAATTCGTCCCGAGAATCGTTCTCGGCAGCAAACTGCTGCCGTGAATCGTGCCGGTGATCGTGCGTCGTGTCCTCGGAGTCAGCGGCACCGCGGTCGTCCTCGACAGAATCGCCGAACTGATTGTAAGAGTCCTGCGACTCTCCAACCCCCTGTTGGTCTCGGGACATCTCGGTCTGTTCCGGCTGATCTGATCCGTTGCGGTCGTTTTCTTGTGTCGCGTACTGCGAGAAATCCCAACGTGATTGACCGTGGGAATCGTCTTGATCGGCCGACGGATCTTGTTGCGAGAAATCGGATGAATGCCGATCGTCCTGCTCGAACGCCTGTTCCGACTGGTCCTCGAACCCGTTGGGTTCGTGTTGCTCGGTTTTGCGAGCGGTGTCGGCGGAGGAGAACGGGTCGTTGTCCGACTCGGAACCGAATTCCGATCTCGCGCTGTGTCGCCCGTGGGTCCTCGAGGATCGGCGCCGCCGGTGCGAATGGCCGAAGTCGTTGTCGGAAGCGGATGGATTGACGTTCGGCTCCGACTGCGGGACATCGAATCCGTCGTGCTGGTGCTGAGCCACAGCGTTGTCGGAATCGGCGTCAGTCGGCGTGTCCGCGTCTGATTTCTTTTTTCCGTCCCCTTCTGCCGTTTGATCTTGCTGGTCGAGAGATTCGATGCCTGCAGCTTTCTTGAGGTTCGCGAGCATCGCGTTATTCTTGTTCAGCTTCTTGTACATCACGAAGCCGATACCGCCGAGTAGGATCACAATCAGAAACAAACCGATTTTGGCTTCTTTGGACATTCCTTGTCTCCCGGACGAGAATCCCCAATCTGAATCTGTCTGGCCGTTTTCGGCGGCCGATTTGTCACTGTTCTCGTCTTTGTCTTGGTTCACTGTTTCATCGCCTTCATCGCCGCGCGAAGCTTCGCGGTTCGACAGCGCGGATTAATCCGCTGTTCCGCGGGGCTTGCCTTGACCGGTTTGGGTGTGAGGTTTCGCCATCGTGGGTCACCCCGAAATGCCTGTTTGACGAGTCGGTCCTCGAGAGAATGAAAACTAATGACGACGACTCGCCCTTCCGGCCGCAGGGATGTCAAGAACACGTGTGAGAGCGCTTGCTGCAAATGATTCAGCTCATCGTTGACGACGATTCTCAACGCCTGAAAGACGCGTGTGGCCGGTTGTCTCCTTGCTTTCTTCAGAACCGTGCCGGGAACCGACTCGGCCACCACCTCGACCAGGTCCCGGCTCGTCCGAACAGGCCGAGTTCCCCGCCGTGCGACCAGGCGCCGGGCAATCCGCCGACTGAAACGTTCTTCTCCATACCGCCAGAAAATATCCGCCAGTGCTGTTTCGCTTTTCTGTTCGATGAGTTTCCATGCCGGCTCGCCCGCAGATGCGTCGAACCGGAGATCGAGCGGCCCGCCGGATTGGAAACTAAAACCCCGCCGGTCGTCCGCCAACTGATCGGACGACAATCCGAGATCCAGCAGGATTCGGTCAACTTGCTGCATTGGAAGCTCTTCGAGGACTTCGAGAAGTTCGTCATAGCTGGCGTGCCGCAGAAAACAATTCGAGCCCGACACCTTCGACCTAGCAAGCTGCAACATCATCGGATCGCGATCCAGCCCGATCAGTGTCCCCTGTGGACCGATTTGTTCCAGGATTGTTCGACTGTGACCACCGGCTCCGAGGGTTCCGTCAACAACGGTTTGTCCCGGTTCCAGCTCGAGGCGACTGATCACCTCGCGCAGCAGAACCGGTCTGTGAACCGCCGAAGTGGGTTCGCCGGAATCCGGCAATGTTTCGGACATGTGCGGGATGGAATGCCAGCCAGAACGAAATGATTCTTCGGAAGCGAACTCGACCGCAGGCGTGTTTTATGAAGTTCTCGGAATCTTGGGAAGACCAATCATCGAGACAAAAAGCGATTCGCCTCGAGCGGCATCCATTCCGCCATGTCGAGGCGAATCGCTTGCGGCTGGCTCGGTCCAAGCCAAGAGCAACCGCACATCCTTAAGGACAGCTCATCCTTGGCTGCCTTGTCCGCTTTAGCCCGGTCAGCCAGCGGATCGACGCTTCGGTTCCAGACGCAAAGCCCGGTGTTGCCCCAGGTTTAGCCAATTTTGCGCCCGAGAACCCTTCGTGTTCAAAGTTCAACATCCACCGCATTCACTCAAAGGCCCGCGTTGCCAACTCGTCGAATTCCGGGCCATTCCGCGCCACAAATTCGTCCCAGAGGGCGGGATTCCAAATTTCCGCGTGGTCTTGCACGCCCAGCAGCATCACGTCATGTTCGAGTCGAGCAAAATCCACCAGCCGCTCCGGAATCCGAATCCTTCCCTGACTGTCCAGCTCGACTTCCTCAGCCTGTGAATAAAACAGCCGAATGTAATTCTGACGCTCCTTCCGATTCGGCGACTTTTCCGAGAGACGTTCCGCCAAGTTGTCGAAGGCCGCCGGGGAATACAGGGCCAGTGACAGATCGGTTCCCGGAGCGACGTGCAAACTGGTCAATTCCTTCGCAGAGAATTTTTCCCGCAACCGCTTGGGAACTGCCAGCCGGTGTTTCTCATCGAGGCTTCTCGAATACGTCCCCGTCAGCGTCATCTGTCACCACGTTTCCCCACACATCACCACATGGCCCCACCTTATCAAGGCAACTCGCTTGGTCAAGGGAGAATTGTGACAATCGCTTGCGGGCGGCCGCCAGATTTTGCGCTAGTCCCTGTTAGCTCTAGGGATTGCGATTTTGAGTTTTTTTTCTTTCGAGTTGCCGAGGGGAGCCCGTGGCGACTCAGCGTGCCCAACGGCGATCAGATTTTGAGTAGCGACCGGTAGAGTTGCTCAAAACGTTGGACCAACTTGTCCCACGTAAATGCATGCGACACATAGCTTTGCGCCGCTGAACTCATTGTCCGCGCCTGTTCTGGGTTGCCCAGCACGCGAGCCACCGCTCCAGCCAGCTCGCTCGGTGAGTCGGGCGGAATCAGCAAGCCGGTTTGGTGGTTGTGGATGAGTTCCGTGGTTCCTTCGACTTCGGTGGCCACCACGGGCAAACCGGACGCCATGGCTTCCAGAACGACGTTGGGCATCCCTTCCCAGCGCGAGGGCAGCACCAAACAGTCAGCGGCTTTGAGCAGTGGAGCCACGTCCGCTCGCCAGCCGGCAAAGTGAATTCGCTGCCCGAGATTTCGCTGGTCAACCCATGCCTGAAGCCTGCTCGAAAGCGGGCCATCGCCGATGAGCAACACGTGCAGGTCGTCGACCGTCGCGAGGAAACCTTCCGCCGCTTCGAGCAGTACGAACGGCCCTTTCTGCGGGTCCAATCGTCCGACGAACAAGACCGTCCGGCTCTCGGCGGGGATGTCGAATTCCCACAGGTCTGCCGCTCTCGCCGAGGCGAATCGAGTGGCATCGACTCCATTCGGGATGACAGTCATTTTCTCGGCCGGCAGACCGCCGCGTCTCGCGGAGAACTCGGCCACCGCGTGAGAGACGCAGACGTGGTGGTCGACCAGGCTCTCTGTCGCGCGATCCAGCCACAGTCGCATTCGGCTGCGTCTCTCGGCCACGCGGATGCCGGAGACGATTTTTCCCACGCCGGCCAGGCGTCCGGCGATTCGGCCCGCAATGTTGGCGTGAAACAGAAACGTTTGCAGCAAGGCAGGTTGGAACGCCCGCAGTTCCCGAGCCAACCGGCCAATCACCAGTACATCCGCTCGGCTGCGTGCTCCCAGACAGGTGACCGGAATGCCTGCCCGCTCGAAGTCGTCCGTCAACGCACCGGCAGCCGTGCCTACCGGCAGGCAGGGGGACAGGCAAATCACCAGCGGCTCCCAACGGGCACGATCCAACCGGGTCACCAATTGCACCAGCGCCCGCTCCGCACCGCCCGGATCGAGTTCCGTGATGCAAAAGGCCAAACGGGTCGGACTGGCAGCGGATGACAAATCAACCCACTCCGTACGGCGTGTTTGAAAAGGGTCACACAACTTATAATGTGATCGATATGGATCGCCTGAGCAACTACGATTACGAACTCCCCGAAGAACTCATCGCCGGCGAACCGCGCGCGCGGCGGGATGATTCGCGGCTGTTGGTCGTGGACCGTGACTCGGGGAGAATAGTTCACCGGACCATCCGCGATCTTCCGGAATTGCTGCAGGCGGGTGATTGTCTGGTGCTCAACGACACGCGGGTCATCCCCGCTCGGCTGCTGGGCCGGCGAGCGGCGACCGGCGGAAAGTGGGAAGGACTGTTTCTGGGTTGTACCAAGGCGGGCACGTGGCGACTGATGGGCCAATGCCGTGGAAAGCCCTCAGTGGGCGAGCGGATCACGGTCATCCGCGCTCACGATAACGTGGGGCAGGCTTTCCAGCCTGCCG
>CAZGYE010000111.1:0-15959 GCA_964530165.1 uncultured Planctomycetaceae bacterium | reverse complement strand
ACCGGCCAAAGCCGCACGCTCGAATAGAAGCATGGGCAACACGGTTCTCAACCCCAAAAACACCTCGCCCCCTTGACAAGCAACGGGCTTTCATAGAAGCCACCCAGCCGATCACCATCCGCTCATCGACGGGGCGACGCAAAGCCTTACGCCCCGCCACCCCGCCGCGGCTGACGAGGATGTGGCCGCGCATCGGACGGATCGCTCAACGGAAACCACGTTGCTGACGAAAGTGTGAGAATGCGGATCGGCCGGCGCTGCGGTCCGCGTCGGGCTGTTTGGTATGAAATTTTCCTCAAAAAAATTTTCTGGGCAACATTTTTGCGCCAACCCCGTTCGCACTTCTATTAACCGGCGAATTTGCAGCGCAAGGAACAGTTCCGCCTGGGTTTGGGCGCAGGACCCCAGGCGCAATTAGGACCGGGGCTGGGTGATCCGAGAGCAAGGTTTTTTCAGCTTCAGGAGCTTCAGGCGTTTGAGTTCTCTGGGGCTTTGATCGCTGGCACAACTTGGCGGGCCGGTGCCGCTGATCTATAATGGTCTCTCTGGGAGCACGTTGGTTGCCACGTCAGTTCTTCGAGTCGCCAGTTGCGACACACGCGGGAGAAGCCGTTGTTCGTCGGTCCCATTTTCGGTCGAGAGCTGCTCACCTCGCCGAGGCAGTTTCGGCACTATCTGATGCGGTCCGGTTACGTCGCGTTGCTGTTCGTGCTGATGTACACGGCCGGGCAGGCGGTGTTCGGCTGGCAGCAGGTGCGGAACATCGGCGACATCGCACGGTTCGGCAGCTTGATTTTTCAGGTCTTCTCGATCGTGCAGTTGTCGCTGGTGTTGTTCTTCGCGCTGTTGTTCGCGGCCGGCGGCATCGCCCAGGAGAAGGACCGCGGGACGCTGGTCCTGCTGCTGACGACCGATCTCAGGGACCGGGAGGTGGTGCTGGGAAAGTTGTTCGCCTGCCTGTTGACGGTGGCGGTGCTGCTTCTGGCCTCGCTGCCCGTGTTTGCGCTGGTGCATGTGCTGGGCGGCGTCGGGTTCGACCAAATCCTGTGGTCGCTGGCCGTTTGCGCGGCCGCGGCATTGGCGGCCGGCAGTTGGGGCGCACTGGTCGCCTTCTGGCGGGAAAAGACGTTTCAAACGCTGGCCATCAGCGTGCTGGGGACGGTGCTGGCGATCGGAATTGTCGAAGCCGTCATTGGTCTGGCCGGGAACGGTTCGGAAGCCGCACGGTGGGCGGCGCTGTGGAATCCGTACCGCGCCCTGATCTCGCTTCTCGATCCGTTCGCTCAGCATGTCGGCTCGGAACTGACCGGTGTGTCGGCTCAAGAATCGGTTCTCGCGCTGTTGCTGCTCGCGGCGGTGCTGAGCGGAATCACCGTCCTGCGCCTGCGGGTTTGGAATCCGTCGCGATCAGTCGTTCCACGGATCGAAGACGACGACGAGGTCCCCGCGGTCCAGCGGAAGGCCAAAACGCGAGAAATCTGGAGCAATCCGGTCATCTGGCGGGAGATGCGGACCCGCGCTTACGGGCGGCGAATCTTCGCCATCAAGCTGGCTTACCTCGTGCTGGCGCTGTTCGCGGCATTTTTTCTCTATGAGACCGCCGGTCGCGGCGAGCTGGTGTTGGGGATGATCTCGCCGGCCGGTTTCGCATTCGTCGGCTTGAGCCTGATGAGTCTGCTGCTGATCAACGCGCAGGCCGTCACCGCGCTGACAAGCGAACGAGACGGCAAAACCCTCGAACTCTTACTCGTGACGAACGTCACGGCCATGGAATTCATTTGGGGGAAGTTGGGTGGCATCATTTACAACACCAAAGAGTTGATCCTGGTGCCACTGGCGCTGATTGGATACTTCGTTTTCGCGGGCGGGGTTTCGCCGGAAAACTTTGTTTATGTCGTCATTGGGTTCTTAGTGCTGGTTGGTTTTGCAGCCATGCTGGGCCTGCACGCGGGATTGAGCTTTGGCAATTCCCGCTCGGCCATTGCGAACAGTCTGGGGACGATGTTCTTTCTGTTCATCGGGATCTTCATCTTCCTGATGCTGCTGGTCGAGGCCCGATCTTCGTTTGTTCTGCAATTCCAGAGTTTTCTGGTGTTCATTGTTGTGGGCAGCATCGGTTTGTACGCCTCACTGACGCACAAGAATCCGTCCGTCGCGTTGACCATCGCCGCCGGCGTGCTTCCGTTCCTGACATTCTATTCCATCACCGAGTTCCTGCTGGAGGGCAGCCTGGGCGTTTGTTTTTGGATTTCGGTGGCCTACGGGTTCACGACCGTGGCGATGCTGGTCCCGGCCGTCAGCGACTTCGACGTAGCCCTGGGACGCACGACCTTGGATAAAGGGTGAGCAGCCGCAATGCCTCTCATGACGAAGCTCATTCGTCATTGGTTTCCATGAACGACTTTCTGCAATCAGCTCATCTCTGGGCTCCGGGCATGGCGGCTATGCTGTGTCTGATTCTCGGATCCGGGTTTTTCTCGGCCAGCGAGACCGCGCTGTTTTACCTCTCGCACGATGAGCTGCGCAGTTTTCGTGTCGGCAAGCCGCGCGAACGAGTGGCGGCGGCGTTGCTGGGCGATGCAGACCGGCTGCTGACCGCCGTCCTGTTCTGGAACCTGGTGATCAACCTGGCTTACTTTGCGGTCAGTGTGGTCGTGGCGCAACGTCTGGACGCCGAGGGGCAGACGGCGGCGGCTTACACTTACGGCGTCGCCAGCCTGTTCGGAATCATTCTGCTGGGTGAAGTGCTGCCGAAGAGCACGGCGGTCGTCTTTCGACGGTCGTTGGCCTCGCTGGTGAGTTGGCCGTTGGCGTTGGCCGTGCGGCTACTCGACCCGATTACACCCAGCTTGCGATATGTGACGCTGTTGGCTCGGCGCGCATTCTGGCCGCACGTGGTCCACGAGCCGTACCTGCAAGCGGACGACCTCGAACGGGCCGTCGAGGCGTCGGAATTGAGCGACGAGGTCATCCGTCAGGAACGGCAAGTGCTTCACAACATTCTGGACCTCTCGGAGATCACCATTGAGGAGGTCATGCGGCCGCGGGGCACATATGTTTCGCAGTCGGTCCCGGTGCATCTGAGGGATCTGAACGGCGAGGCGCCGCCCGGTGACACCCTGATCATTCAGGAGCAGGGCACGGATGAAGTCGACAGCGCCGTTCCGCTGGCCGATTTCGCGATCGTCCCCGACCGGAACCTCGAGCAGGCCGCCGAAGAAGTCGTGCACGTGCCGTGGTGCGCCAACCTGGCCTACACGCTGGGGTTGTTGAGAGATCGGTTTTGTAGTGTCGCCTCGGTCGTGAACGAATACGGCGAAACGATTGGGATTGTCACGTACGAGGACATCATCGACACGGTGCTCGTTCCGCAACCGAGCCGGGCCAAGCGCGTGCTCCGCCGTGAGCCGGTGCTGGAAATTGCGCCCGGCCGCTATCACGTCGAGGGGATTACCACGCTGCGGTATCTCTGTAAGAGGCTCGACCTGGAATACGAACCCGAACCGGACGGCCAAGTGACGGTTTCCGGTGTATTGAACGACCGCTTGGAACGCATCCCGGTCGTCGGCGACGAGTGTCTGTGGCGCGGCTATCGGTTCCAAGTATTCGATGTGTTCAGGCGGGGACAATTGCGGGTGACAGTCTCGAAGGAGGGGGAAGGTTGAGCGTGTCGGCCACTTTGAATATGGTGGGAATCTCGGCCCTGTTCTTGCTCGGGCTGAGGCTGTCGGCGTTCTTCAGCGGCGCCGAAACAGGTTTCTACCGCGTGAGTTTCTTGCGTTTGAGCATCGACGCCCACGCCGGCGACCGTATTGCCGAACGAATCGTGTGGTTTGCGCGGAATCCGAGTTACTTCGTGGCCACGGCGCTGGTGGGAAACAATGTCGCGAACTACTTGACGACGCTCGCCATTGGACTGGCCGCCGTCACTTTGTTTCCAGCAAGCGCCGGCTGGCTGGAGATTGTGGCCACGTTGTTGCTGGCGCCGATCGTTTTCATTTTCGGCGAGCTTGTTCCGAAGAACTTGTACTACCGAGCACCGACTTCGCTGTTGCGCCGGGATGCGAGGTGGTTCACCGTTTTCTACCGGTTGTTTCTAGTCGTCAGCTTTCCGCTGATTTGGATTTCCAAGCTGTTCGAACGGTTCGGCAATTTGGAGAACGAACAGCGGGAATTGGTGCTCGGACGAAGCCGGCTGGTGCAGGTCCTCAGCCAGGGGCATCGGGAAGGATTGCTCTCCGAGGTGCAGAGCCGTCTGGTTCACGGACTGATGCACACGGCGGCACAGCCGGTCAGAAGTTCGATGACGCCCACGGGCCGCGTCCTCGGCGTGCCGGAGAATGCGGCGTGCGAAGAAATGCTGGAATTCGCACGACGTTACGGCGTGTCGAACGTTGCCATCAAGCGGACCGATTCGGCCGACGACTGGTACGGTTACGTGCGGGTTGTCGACCTGGCGGTTTCGCGCCAGCCCCGTACACCCCTGATCCGCACGATGCCGCGCATCGACGCGTCGGCGAGCAAGCTCGAAGCGTTGCTGGCGCTGCGCGAGGCGGGCGAAGCGTTCGGCGTTGTCTTCGTCGAGAGTCAGATCGCGGGAATCGTCAGCGAACAGGGTCTGGTCGAACAGTTGTTCCGGCCGACACCGGCCGTCGGTGCACGCTCGGCACTGCCGGCGTAACCAGCAGAGCCGGAATTGTGTGTGGTTTCAGTTCGCCCACTCGGATACCATGCACGATGATCGCTACCAGCTTTGATTGAGGTTTCTCGCCGCCATGGTTGATCGGGCCCGAAGAATCCGTATTCGAAAACTGAGCGAGCAGGACGTTGAGTTCCTGATCGTTGGCGCTTACGCGTCCTCGCCGCGGAACTCCGGCCAGCGCTGCCAGGCGTAGGTCCACTCCATCCACATCCGTATGATCGACCACAGCATCCGCAACTTTGTCAGTTGAGCCGGCGGGAGTTTCGTCTGATTCTCGAAGGAGTCGCGGGTGGCGTCGGCCAATTGCCAGTGTTCGGCCAACCGGCGACAGAGTCCGTCGGCGGTCAGGTCGTGTTCGGCATCTTCGGCGACGAAACCGGCTGCTTCGGCTGTCACGAACAGCTCGAACAACTGGCTGCGATACGGGTCGATTTCCAGCGGCTTGGTGGCCTGTTGGGCCTCATCGATGAGAGCGTCGACGCGACGAACGATGCTACTTGCCAGCGAGTCGCGGATGGATGTCTGTTCTTGCATCGAAAAAAAACTATGGAATCAGGAAGAACATACCGGTCATGAATCCCCCTTCGACCGCTGCGGCGTGGGTGTTCCATGGAATCTGATAGTGCTTGTACGGAGCACGGTCGCCCGGACGATACCAACCCAGAGCATACATGCGTTTGCAGATGGGGTCTATGGTCATCTGATAAGGCAGGCCAAGCAATTGTACGCCGAACTTGCCGGCCGAAACGAACGGCTGAACGATCTCGTGGTGCGTATGACCGTAGCGTTCCAGCGGCGCGTCCTCAAAGTAGAGCGGATTGTGGTACAGATTGGATGCCTCCCAGTTGAAAACTGTGCCCTCAATGGATCGTCCTTCGTACGTGCCTTCAGCCAGAGAAACCTCTTTGGGGCAATCGGGAACTGTCGCCCCCGGCTCCAGCGGCTTGCACGGCTTGCCGTCCGGACGCGGGCAAAGATACTTGCACGGATCATCCTTCCGCACATCCTTGTCCGGCTCGTAATCGCGAAACGGGAGAATCTCCGTCAACTTTTTGAGTTGGCTGGGAGTCATCTCCGGCTCGACCCGGTCTTCCATCGGCGGGGGGTTCGGCAGTGTGGGCAGTTTCACATGAAGCGGATCGTCGAGAATCGGGCCGACTCTCGGAAATTCCTTGCCCGGCAGCAGAGGGTCCAGTTTCTGCTGTGACTTGTCGCTTGCGCGCCCGACGGGCGCAAGGTGAAGAGAACCCCGGTTCGAGCGATCCTTCGTCGATCCTTCGCGCTGCTGAAACCACCGCTCGAAAGGGGAACGGTTTTTCAAGTCCTGCAGCGGTGCGGCCTCGGTTTCCGGTTCTGCCTCCGCAGCCTTCGTGTCAACCGGCGGAGGTTTCGTAAACGGATTCTCGTCGGCCGCGGAACCCTCGTCGGCAAGAACTGCTGGAACGGCCGATAGCATCAAGATCACGCCCGCCGCGACAGCAGACCGTCTAGCTGAAATCGACCGGTGCGTATTCTGCTGTGTAGTTTGGAGCTTCCTGGGTAATCGCGATGTCATGGGGGTGGTTCTCCCTAACCGTTGCCGCTGAAATCTGAATAAAACGCGCTGCCGTGCGCAATTCGGCGACTGATCGGACGCCCAAATATCCCATTCCGGCCCGCAGTCCCCCAATCAGTTGATAGAGAAAACTGTGTAGCGGACCTTTGTACGGGACACGGCCTTCGACCCCTTCCGGAACCAGTTTCGAAGCCGTTTTGCCGTCGTCCACGCGTTGTCCATACCGTTCGCTGCTCCCTTTGACCATGGCTCCCTGCGATCCCATGCCGCGGTATCGTTTGAAGCTTCGCCCTTGAAAGAGAATCCTCTCACCGGGACTTTCGTCCAATCCGGCCAGCAGGCCGCCCATCATCACCGAGTGGGCGCCTGCAGCCAATGCTTTGGTGAAATCCCCGCTGTACCGAATCCCGCCGTCTGCAATAATTGGAACATTCGTATCGGCGGCGGCCCGAGCCGCATTGCTGATGGCAGTCAACTGAGGCACGCCGACACCCGAAATGATCCGTGTCGTGCAAATCGATCCAGGACCGATGCCCACCTTCACCGCATCGGCGCCGGCCTGAATTAAGTCCTTTGTTCCGTCCGTGGTCGCAACATTTCCGGCGATGACGTCAATCTCCCACCGCCCTTTGATCTCGCGAACCGTGTCGATCACGTTTTTCGTATGTCCGTGGGCACTATCGACCACCAAAACATCCACTCCACTCTCGACGAGACTATGCGCCCGTTCATAGTCGTGAATGCCGACGGCCGCTCCCACGCACAGGCGTCCCCGGGAATCTTTCGAAGCCAGAGGGAACCGTAAATTCTTATCAATGTCCTTTATTGTGATTAATCCCTTCAATTGATATTCTTCGTCAACCAGCAGCAATTTCTCGACTTTATTTTCAAGTAATATCCGTTGGGCGGCTGTGAGGCTGGTCTCTTCGCCGGACGTGACCAGATTTTCTCTCGTCATCACTTCCGAGATTCGCGTCTCCTTGGATTCCAGGAACCTGAGATCGCGGCGAGTAAGAATCCCCTCGAGTCTCCCATTTTTCGTGATCGGTACGCCGCCGATGTTTCGCTCGTCCATGATCCGGGCGGCCTCGCCAACAGTTGCCTCCGGCGGAAGCGTCACCGGATCGACGATCACGCCGTGTTCACTGCGCTTGACCCGGTTGACCTCTAACGATTGCCGTTCGATCGACATATTCTTGTGAATGATGCCGATCCCCCCCTCCTGGGCCATGGCAATGGCCATGTCGCTCTTGGTGACTGTGTCCATGGGACTACTGACGGCCGGCATGTTCAGCGGGATGTTCCGCGTGAGTTGTGTGCTGACATCGACCTCTGAGGGGAGCACCTCGCTATAGGCCGGTTGCAGCAGGACATCGTCGAATGTCAGGCCTTGGGATATGATTCGAGCTTCCATCGTGTCAATCTCCTTGACTAAAGAACTATTTGGCACGCTACTGGTTCTGTCTGTCATCCACCCTTGATCTTCACGACGACATCGTGGCGTTCGCTGATTGCGGTCTCGATCCGATCCGACAGCGCCAGCAGTGTGGGAGCGTCCATCTGTTCGGCTCGAACTTCTTTGGGTAACTGCATCTTCTCGAGAAGGGCGTCGATTTCCGGTTTCTGCAATTGCTTGCGGTACATACTCACCAGCACGCTACGCAGGAACTTGCGGCGCTGGTGAAACAGCCGCCTGAGAAAATCGTGAAAGAACCGCCGGTCGCCGATGGCGCGTCGGGCGTCGGCATCGGGAACCAGGCGAAGAATGGCCGAGTCGACTTGGGGACGTGGCCAAAAGACGGCCGGCCTGAGCCGCTTGAGCATCTTCAACCGGCATTGCGACTGCAGCCAGACCGACAAGGCCCCGTAATGCTTGCGGCCCGGCTTGGCCGTCATCCGCTGGGCCAATTCCAGCTGAATGGTGACCACCATCCGCACCCACGGCAGTTCGGTGGCCACCAGATTCGAAACGATCGGCGTGGCAATGTTGTACGGCAGGTTCGAAACCAGCTTGAGCCGTCGTCTGGGATGCACATCCAGTCTTTCCTGCACGACGTCCAACACCTGCGGCGACAGTTGGTTCTTGTTCTTCAGCGCGTCGCACTTGAGGAGGGTCACGTTTTCCAGCCGATCGACGACCTTGCGGGCCAGCCCGCACATTCTCTCGTCGACTTCAACGGAGACCACCGCCGCGGCCCGTGGAGCTATGATCGCGGTCATGCCGCCGGTGCCGGCGCCCACTTCCAGGACCACGTCGTCGGGGCCAAGCTGCGCTCGATCGACGATGTACTCGACGAGATTCAGATCGATGAGAAAGTTTTGACCGAGATCGGTTCGCGGATTGAAACCGTGCTGCCGGAACAGCTCCATCAGATAGGAACGCGTTTGTCGCTCGGCGTCTTTCATGCGTCGTGAAGTTTGGGGCCCATCATTTGTTGCACGTGTTTCCCTCAAATATTGGTTTCAGTAGCTCCCAATCTGATAGATCGGTCGGTGGCTGGGTCAGAGCGGGCGCCGCCCATCAGGGTGTTCGCCATGTCCCACATCGGCCCGAAGCAAAACGGAACGACGCCCCACGGTTCGTCGCGACCGCACGGCGTCGAGTTATTCTGTGCTGTTGACAAACTAGAAAAACCTCCATTCTCTTACCTTGTCAAATCTCACGTGATTTGTCCAGTCGCCGGGCGAAAACTTCCGTCCACAGCACCCGCAATGGCGACGCAAACGCGAACCAGCAAAAGATGAGCGGCAGAGCCAATTCGCGGACCATGAACACGACCGCCACCGCAAACACTGCTTGGATCAACTGCCGCCGATTTTTCTGACCGCGCAACCATTTGTTGGCCACATGTGCGTACCGGAATCGTGAGACCATTAAGAATGCTACCGCCAAGGTGATCAGCGGCAGCGCGATTTTCATGGCGGGAATGAGCCACGAAGCGGTTGATTCGGCGATTGTGTCGACGACCTGTTTGTCGTCAAAGAGGTTGTTCAGCCCGCGCCGGCCGATGGGAAACGACGCCACCACGCCCGCTGCCGCCGGTGAAGGCAGGCCGCTGAAGTACTTGTGAGAATCGTCTTCGTCGGTTTCGACATTGAATCGCGCCAGGCGCAGCACCGCACACAGCACGAACAATAGGCCGATCACCCACAGCAGACGTGGGTGATAAGTGAAGCCCAACCGGTCGTCGAAATTGAACTTGTCGCGGCAAAACTGCACCATCAAGAATGCGGGCGCCACGCCGAAGCTGATCGCGTCGCACAGACTGTCCAACTGAGCGCCGAACTCGCTCGTCTGTTTGGTCCACCGAGCGGCGGTGCCGTCGAACATGTCGAACAACATCGCCAGAAAGATCAGCAGACCGGCGATCAGCAGGTCATGCCCCTGCGTGTAGTTTGGGGGTTCGGAACCGACTTTCGCGGCAAAGGTAATGCTGCCGAACCCGCACGCGCCATTGGCCAACGTCAGCAGCGTCGGCAGAACAGCGAACATCTTCCGCCGTCGTGTGATTTGTTTTTCTTCCGGGATGCTCACGATTCGCTTTTCGCTCTCAACTCATATCTCGCCAGGACCGACGTTCCCGCCTGGACCTTCTGTCCGAGTTCCACCTCGATCTGCAGACCCTCTTGCCGCGGCAGCAGCAGTTCGGTCCGCGAGCCGAGTTTGATCATGCCGAATTGCTCGCCGGCGGCCAACTCGTCTCCCGGCTTCAACCAGCAGACGATCCGCCGGGCAATTGCGCCGGTGATCTGCCGAACGATCATGCGGCGATACGGCGGCGTCGCCTCCTCCAAACGGACGGCCAGATGCTCATTCTCACGAGCCGACTCCGGCCGCAACGCGTTCAAACATTTGCCTGGTTTGTACCGCAAACCGATCACCCGTCCGGCAACCGGCATGCGATTGATGTGTACGCTGAAGATCGACAGGAAGATACCGATCAGCACCGCCGGGCCGCCGACAAACTCATCGTGTTCGATTTCTTCAACGGCGACCACTTTCCCATCGGCCGGTGAAACGACCAGCCCGTCGCCCTGCGGCACTCGGCGCCGCGGATCCCGGAAGAACCAGACGATCAGGCCGCCCGCCATGAGCAGGCTGGCCGCAGCCAGCCATCCCAGCCAAGCGGCAACTCCCCGCCACTGCAAATATAGCACCGTCGCAGCCAACAGACCCGCGCCGCCGAAGGTCAATACGGAAAAGAGGACCAGCTCTGCCAACCCAGCCCGTGCAAACGGCAAGTGGTCGCGCCAGGTGAACGGATCATCTTCCCTGTTCCAATAATATCCCCCCTGATTGCGGTGGAGCTTCACATCGCGTGGATCGAGGACTTCGTGCGGGCAACGGTTCTCCTGGCCCTTGCGGAGCCGCTCCATACGAGCGACGTAACCGCGACGAAACATCTTCAGATACCACCGCCGCCAGTGGCCCCACGCCAGTTCCAGCCGGATGACCACACCACCGCCCGGCTGGATGTTTGTCAGCTTCGGGTCCATCGGCTCCAGCGCAAGTCGGTCGGCGGCGGCCGTCGTCGTGGCGGTTTCCAACCGATTGCCGTCTCCAGCCGTCTCCTCGGCGGCTTTCACATCAGGTTCCGACGTCATTCATGCGTGTCCACGGAATTGTTCTGTAAAGCTCGGTTTTGTTGGCTGTTCATTCTATCGGTTCGAATGTTTCGCCGCGATGCTCAGGATGCTTGGATTCCCGCCCCTGGGTTCGCGACACCATTGGCGGATGGATAGGGGAACCTGTCAAAGCCCGTCGGTGGCAACCAGCGGGATCCCACGGGCCACGGCCCGTGGGCTTTGGCGAGCCTATACAATCCGCACAGCCGTCGAAAGCGGATCGAGATACTTCCGAGTTGCCTGGCGCGCCGGCCGGTTGTTCAAGCCGACAATTGCGGCACGACGATATCTCCGAAGAAGGGCTGGTCCGGGCTCGGGGATTCCGGTCTGCGCTGTTCGGCCGGCATTGTTCATGGAAACCCATGCCTGCAATTTGGTAAAATTGAGCTAGCCAACCGGCGTGAAAACTTTGTTGAACGAAAAATGAGAAAGTCGAAACCATGAGCATGTCCATCCAAGCGGTCCACGCAAGAGAGATCCTCGACAGCCGCGGCAACCCCACCGTCGAAGTGGACGTCGAACTGGAAGACGGCACCCTCGGCCGGGCGGCGGTGCCCAGTGGCGCCAGCACCGGCGAGCACGAAGTCCACGAGCTGCGCGACGCCGATGCGAGTGACCGCTACCTCGGCAAAGGGGTCCGGCGAGCGGTCGACAACGTCAACGAGCAGATCGCCGATGCCCTGATCGAGCTAGACGTCACCGACCAGGCGACGATCGACCAGGTGATGATCGAGCTGGACGGCACCGAGAACAAATCGCGGCTCGGCGCCAACGCCATACTTGGTTGTTCTCTGGCCTGTGCCCATGCCGCCGCGCGAGTGAGTTTTCTACCGTTGTTCCGTTATTTGGGCGGTGTGGGGGCGAATCGGTTGCCGGTTCCGATGATGAACATCATCAACGGGGGCCAGCATGCCGACAACGCTATCGACGTTCAGGAATTCCTGATCGTGCCGCTCGGTTTCGACGCCTTCAGCGAGGCGCTGCGTTGCGGCGTCGAGGTTTTCCACAACCTCAAGCAGGTTCTCTCGGACAAAGGGATGAGCACGGCAGTGGGCGATGAAGGCGGTTTCGCGCCCGATCTGAAGAGCAGTCGGGATGCGATCGAGATCATCCTGGCCGCCATCGAGCGGGCCGGTTACAAGCTGGGCGATCAGGTCAAGCTCGCGCTGGATCCCGCCGCCAGCGAGTTCTACGACGCGGACTCAAAAACGTACCAGTTGGAAGGCAACAAGGTCGACTCGGCCGGCATGGTCGACCTGTTCTCCGGCTGGGTTGAGAAGTATCCGCTTTGCTCGATCGAAGACGGCCTTGACGAAGACGACTGGGACGGCTGGAAACTGCTGACCGACGCGCTCGGTTCAACGTGTCAGATCGTCGGCGACGATCTGTTCGTCACCAATGTCGAGCGATTGCAGCGAGGCATCGACAACGGGATCGCCAACAGTATTCTGATCAAGGTGAACCAGATCGGGACGTTGACCGAAACGATCGACACGGTCCAGTTGGCCGCCCGCAACGGCTACACGTCCGTCATCAGCCATCGTTCCGGCGAAACGGAAGACACGACCATTGCCGATCTGGCGGTGGCGCTTTCGACTGGGCAGATCAAAACCGGCTCGGCTAGCCGGACCGAGCGGATCTGCAAGTACAATCAACTTCTGCGGATCGAAGAGATGCTCGGTTCCGAGGCCCAGTACGGCGGCACGATCTCGTGAATGCGGAATGCGGAGTGCGGAATGCGGAATGCGGAGTGCGGACGGATAATGATCCCGGCGAATCCGAACACGCGTGGCTGATTTCCCTTTCGTTCTGGCTGTGCCTGCTCTTCGCCGCCGGGCTGTACGCGTCAGCGTCGCTGGCGCCGAAGTTTCTCACCTATCTGACTCTCCGCCATCAGTGCTCCACCAACCAGGTGCGATTGGTCACGTTGGAGCGCCAGGTACGCTATTTGTCCAAGGTCGGCGACGCGCTGGAAACCGAAGCGGACTTCGCCGCAGAGCTGGCCCGGGTCGACTTCGACGCCGCGCGGCCCGGCGACGAACGCATTCCCGTCGACCGCACCCTCAACCTCGACGCCCGCACCGAACCGAATCAGGCGCTGCCGGCCGTCACGCTCCCCTGGTACACGCCGCTGGTGAAACTACTGGCCGGCGGCCGCTGCGTCAGAGCAGCCACGCTCACCGCCGCCGCCCTGTTGACGCTGTTTGCCTTCACTTTCCTGCACGACTCCCAAGCCCAGCAAATTCGCGCCGCCACCGACACACTGCACAGCAGCCTTCGCCGTTTTGTGGATCGATACCGCAAGTCGTCATAAACTTTCGTCGCCGCGCACTTTGCGGGCGTCACTCCAATCAGCCGGGAACGAGGCGTCACCTGGTGGATTTCAATTTGAGATCAATCGTGTTGCTTCCCGGCTGGACGTCATAAACCAGCGCCGTGTGTGAGTTGTAATGGGCGGGGAGCCGCTCACGTCCCTGGTCGTCGGTTGCCTGGACCATCACCTTGTGCTTGCCGAGGGCGGCTCCGTAGACGTCGCGAACGTAAATGAGTGAATACTTGCCGGAACCGTCGGTTCTTCCCAGCGAAGCGCCGACTCTGCTTCCCGGTTGCTTCGCTCGGGCGGGTTGAAAGGTCACCGTGGCGCCGGCCAGCGGTTTGCCGTCGAGGGTGACGATTCCCGTGACCACGCCCAATTCAGGCCGGTCGGGTTTGGTTGTCATGATCCATGAAGAAAACCAATACGTTCCGTAGAACAAAAAGACGACGCCGGCGACGCCGGGCAGCACGTGCACGCTATACGCCTTGATGGTTTCGAGAACGTCAAAGCCGAATGATTCCTCCCCCTCGTCGTCCGCGAAGGGGCGCGACTTCCTCGTCTCTGCACTGCGCCTCAGCAAGTCGCCGGCAAGATTTGCGGAAGAGCTCGCGATTTCCTCGACGGCAACCGTGTTCTCCTCGGGAACGGTGACCGGGTTGCCGCACGCAGGACAGAGAACCCTTTTGCCGATCTTCTCATCCGGCGCCTTGAGCTTCTTTCCACACCGACACGCAAACCTGATTGCCATCTTGAATCCCAGCGTGTTCGGTGTGCTCAAAACTCCGAGACGGGAATTCTGCTGGCGATGTTGCCAAGGTTCTGAAACGTCGCCAAGTCGATGTTCTCGCTGATCGAGCGAACGCTGCCGTCCGCAAGGCAAAAATGCGCGAGCCCTTCATGTTCGCTGCCGGGTTCATCGAATTGGAATCCCTTATTGATGCCGATCCAGGTGGTGAACATGGTTGCCGCCCCGCCCCACGCCCAGCCGTCACTGCTCTGCAGCAGCGGGTCGACCGGGTCGTTCAGCCGCGCGACCTCCCCCACCATCAGAACGTTCGACGTGCCGTCGACAATATCACTGATGGTGGTGCTGCTGTTGACGAAAAAG
Source organism: uncultured Planctomycetaceae bacterium (assembly GCA_964530165.1). GTDB lineage: Bacteria > Planctomycetota > Planctomycetia > Planctomycetales > Planctomycetaceae > CAZGYE01. The sequence continues at coordinate 1,651 of CAZGYE010000111.1, read as the reverse complement.
ATCCCCTGGTTGCGCGGCTCCGGCGACTCCGGTGGGATGGAGGTCGTGATCTTGAGCTGATCCGGTGTGAGATGGTAGGTCGGTCGAAGTAACGGGTCCGTAATAAGATCGAATCCGGTCACCGAACCCATGCAGCCGCCGTAATCGTTGCCTCCCTTGGTCCAGGTCGAGTCGACCTTCAGCGTGTATGAGAATTTGTTGACGTCCATGGTGCCCTTACCACGGCGCGAAGGGCAGTAAAACGCTGCGATTTCGGTCTGGGCGGGCGGCTCGATGCCAGTCAGAAAGGTTGCGACGGTCGGAAGATCTCCGTTGCCCCACACGTTATAGTTGAAATTCCAGGTGTTGTACAAAACCCCCTGATCGAGCATGGGCAGAATATGCAGCATCCAACTGTGCCCGTGCAAACCCAAACCCGCACCGGTGTTGAGAGTGGCCTCGGTGGGATCAGTAGTCTGAAAACCGTTTGGCCCTGTGAGAAAAAGACTGGCAATCTGACCGGGCGGAAACACCTTGTGCTGATCGTGGTAGTTGTGCAGCGCCAATCCAATCTGCTTCAAATTGTTCTGACATTGCGAGCGGCGAGCGGCCTCGCGCGCTTGCTGCACCGCGGGAAGCAGCAGAGCAACCAGGATGGCAATGATTGCAATGACAACCAGCAATTCAATCAGCGTGAAGCCCCGGCGAACACGTAATCGATGACCTGACACGACGCACCTCCCTTACTGAAAAGTAATTGGAACTTGGCCCGAGCGATTCCTGTTGATCTCGCAAGGGATGTACACAGCAGAGCGCAAAACCTTATCATCTATTTTGCCCAGACCACGTTGATGTCGTCAAGAAGAAAAATGAGGTTTCAGCGGAAATGGGGTCGCAAAGAGTCGGTATACTCCTGTCTAAACCCCCTATTCTCAACGGTATTGATGATATTCTTGATCGCGTCGCGCGCATTCATGGGCGCGTCCTTTCGTCGGCAAGTGGCAGAATGGGAATCTGTGTGAATTCAAATTCAACAGGCACATTGATGATCAGTGTCGGCGCTACGTACACAAACCGATAGCCGCTCGGCTCTCCTTTGAGCTGCTTGAATCGATAAACGACCGCCACGCCCCCGTCCGATTGCTGCTTGGTCTCGTATCCGCCGCCCGGTTCAATCCGCCGCCCCTCTTTCGTCTCCAGGTAGACGTCGTTGTGAAAGATCCACGTGCGATGCGTCTCGAACGCCGGGCCGCCGGTGTCGTAGCTCACGCCGACCTCCAACGCCAATTCGTGTTCCGCGCCCCGGGTCTCGCGGAACGCCACCCTCTTCAGCGTGAGGGTGACTCCGCCCCGACGCCGCGCCACACCTTCGGCATTCGGCAGGTCGCGGAACGGTATTTTTTCCATTCCGGCAGCGGTCTGCATGGTCAGTTTTCCTCCGAAGCCGGCCCGTGAGAGGGATCGCGAAGCCGGAACCTTGAAGTCCGTGTGCATCCTCAACTGCCGGCCCCCTTCTCCCAGTGGCAGTTCCAGGCTGGCATCCGGGCTGAGCGGTTCCAGGACTCGACCGGACGGCGTGCGCGCCACGAGGTCTCTGCCGGCGAGTTTCAGGAACAACGGACGCAATCGTGGTTCGGCGGCAAGTCTGAAATGGATTCGCAGCTTTCGATGC
>CAZGYE010000110.1:0-16072 GCA_964530165.1 uncultured Planctomycetaceae bacterium | reverse complement strand
GTCGCCCTGCTGGCGATCGCCGCACTGCCCACCGGCTCCTGGTTCGGAATCGACGGCGTGCTGCGGCGACTCTTCACACGGCAAAAGAGCACTCCACCTGCGAAGGGGTAGAACCATGCAGCTCACACCCGAGCAAACACAAATCGGCACAGACAACTTCAACGAGGCCGTCAACCTCTCGCGCCGCGATTTCATCACGAAGGTCGCCAAAGGGAGCGCCGCAGGAGCTGCCGGGGTCGCGAGCCTGGGCGCGATGTATTTCGGTTACGGCAACCTGACGGGCGACCCGGTGCGGGTCGGACTGATCGGCAGCGGCGACGAGGGGAACATTCTCATCACGCAGCATCCGCCCGAGTACATGGACATCGTCGCGGTCGCCGACATTCGGCCCACCAACCTCAAGCGGGCGCTCGACGGCGACGGCAACGAACACCGGATCGGCCTGGTCAAGAAGCTGGGCGAGAAAAAAGCCTACGACATTTCGCTCTACCCGGATCACAAGGCCCTTCTGGACGACGACCGCGTCGAAGCGGTCGTCATTGCCGTGCCGCTCAATCAGCACGCTCCGCTGGCCATCGAGGCCATGAAGAAGGGCAAACATGTACTGACCGAGAAGCTGATGGCCCACGACGTCTCCCAATGCAAGCAGATGATTCAAGTCGCCCGCGAGACCAAACGTCTGCTGGCGGTCGGCCATCAACGGCACTACAGCGTGCTGTACGACAACGCCAACCACCTGGTCAGCCAGGGACTATTGGGGGACATCAAGTACATTCGCGCCCAATGGCACCGCAACAACAGCTTCCCCCACCGTGATAGCTGGCGCAAGAAGATCAACGCCAAAGATGACGCGGCGCTGGACGGCAGGGTCGATCAGTACGGCTACGAGTCGATGGAGAAGCTCGTCAACTGGCGGTTGTACTACGAAACCGGCGGGGGGTTGATGGCCGAATTGGGCAGCCACCAGATGGATGCCGCCAGCATTTTTCTGGGCAACAAGGACCCGCTCGCCGTGCAAGGATACGGCGGCAAGAATTTCTACGGCGTCAAGGGGGTCGGCTCCAAAGACAAGCAGGAAGACACTCGCGAAATCGACGACCACATCTACGTCACCTTCGAGTTCCCCGGTCCCAACTACGAAGAAGACCACAACGACATCTGCATCGTCACCTACTCGTCGATCAACACCAACCGCCTGGAGCCGTACGGTGAGACGGTCTTCGGCAGCCGGGGTACGTTGATTATGAACGCCGAGCAGGAGGCCCTGCTGTATAAGGAAGCCAGTCCCACCACGGGCGGCGGCGGACCGGACCAAAGGCTGTGGGTGATTAGCGGCAAGGACGGCGGACCGGCGCTGGACGCGTACGAGACCACGGGTCCGTCGGCGGCGGCGGCCAACACAGCGCAGGCCATGGGCAGGGTCAGCCGCGGCTACACCGAAGAAATGGAGCACTTCTGCCACTGCATTCGCACCAACAACTTCGGCCCGCCGAAAGACGGCGGCCTGCTCTGCAACGGTACCGTCGCCATGGCCGATGCCATCATGGCCTTCACCGCGAACCTGGCGATGAAACACAAGAAGCGGATCGTCTTCAAGCCGGAGTGGTTCGATCCCGACAACCGCGACGCCGTTCCAGAAAAGGACCCCGACGTCATCGGCTGACGGCCGGCCGCCCGAGTGGAACGCGAAGAAACCCAAACCGACGACCTGTCGTCGGTTTCGGTCTCATAACGACAGCCTATGAACAATTTGTGCCAACCCCTAACCTCTAACCTCTAACCCCTAACCTCTAACCCCTAACCTCTAACCCCTAACCTCTAACCCCCAACCCCTAACCCCTAACGCACCATGGCACGCTGGCCGGACGATGCGCGATCGACGTGGCTGACCGTACTGCTGGTCTTCGTGCTCTTCCCGCTGTTGTGCGTGCTGGCATGGTGGTTCGTCCGCAGGTGACCGATGAACGCGAGCAAATCTCACAAAGCCGGCCTGCTGATTATTTTCGTCACGGTCTTCATCGACTTGTTGGGCTTCGGCATCGTTCTGCCTCTGCTGCCCCGCTACGGCAAGTACTTCGAAGCCGGCGGTTGGACTTTGGGACTGCTGATGTCGTCGTTCTCGGCGATGCAGTTTCTGTTCGCTCCGATCTGGGGACGGGTCTCCGACCGGGTGGGCCGGCGGCCGATCCTCATTCTGGGGTTGGCCGGCTCGACGACCTCTTATGCTCTGTTCGGCCTCGCTACCTCTTTAGGAAAGGAGGAAATGCTGCTCGGCATGGACGCGCTGACGTGGCTGTTCATCACGCGGATCGGCGCCGGCGTCTTCGGGGCGACCATTCCGACGGCGCAGGCCTATATTGCCGACGTCACCGGTCCGAAGGAGCGGGCCAAGGGCATGGCGCTCATCGGGGCGGCCTTCGGCATCGGGTTTACGTTCGGACCGCTGCTGGGGGCGGCGTTCGTCTCGGCCCAGCTCGGCGGGCCGCCCAGCGCCGCGCCGGGATATGTGGCCGCAGTGCTCTCCGGCTGCGCGATGCTCTCGGCGATCTTCGTCCTGCCGGAATCGTTACACACACGGGCGACTCCCGGCGAACCGCACCGGTTCGACGGACGCCGTTGGCTCGACGCCCGGAGCCTGCACCAAGCGGTGGCGAGCCGGGCCATTGGTCTCATCTTGCTCACGACGTTTCTCATGACCTTCGTGTTCGGAAAGTTCGAAAACACGTTGCCGTTGCTCACGCAGCGGCTGGGGCTGGCCGAGCGCAGCAATTTTTTCGTCTTCGCCTACATTGGATTTGTTCTGTCGGTGAGCCAGGGGGTGCTGGTCCGCCGGCTGGTGCCGCACCTGGGTGAGTTCCGCATGTGCGTGATCGGCACGGTCCTCTCGGCAATCGGCTTGGTATTGGTCGGAATTGCCGGCCAGGCCAACTCGACGGGAATGCTCTACGCCGTGCTGCCGGTTGGCGTGGTCGGATTCTCCGCGCTGACGCCGTCGCTGCAATCGCTGCTGTCGCTGCACACTCCGGCGACGGAACAAGGCGCCATGCTCGGGCTCGGACAGAGTGTCTCGGCGTTGGCGCGGATTCTCGGCCCCTTGGTCGGCATCGTCCTGTTCGAGTGGCACTTCACCTACCCCTATTGGAGCGGGGCGGCGCTGATGGTCGTGGGAATGCTGCTCGTCTTCGCCATGAAAACGCCGCCACTGCTGCACGACGAGGAACCGGCGGCCGCGCCGTCCGAGGAGTGACCGATCGGGTTGTCGCAACCGCCCCTCTCAGCGAATGGCGATCGGCCGCATGGTGAAGCCCGCCGTCGTGCCGGCGATCTTGTTCGTCATGGCGACATAGCAAAACTCGTAGACCTTCTCACGGGCGAGGTCCTCCAGATAGTGGAACTCGGCAATGTGCACGCCCTGCTCGACCAGCAGGTAGTTGTGCACGGGGATGAGCGTCGCGGCGTCTTCCGCCGGAGGGTTGACCTCCAACCCGCTGGTGTCGGAGCCGATCATGATGGCGCCGAACTTTTCGACGAGGTACTTGGCCGTTTCCAGGGTGATGCCGGCCGAATCGAACTCGCTGAGTTTCTCCACGTCGCCGCCGTCCTGACTCCAGTAACGTAGTGTTCCGGTGCGGAACAGCACGACGTCTCCCGGCCGAAGTTCGACGTTCTGCCTCTTCAGCGCCCGATCGACGTCGGCCGGCGTAATGCCGTAGTGCGGCGGCAAGACGTCGGCTCCTTTCAGGCTGGCGATGTCCAGCATCACTCCGCGGGCGACGATGGGAGGAATCGTCGTGGCGTCGCACTTGCGGATCCCGAAATTGCCGCCCCAGTCGGCCTCGCGGAAGTGGTTGTACCAGTGGTTGTCCTCCCCAACCGTGATGTGTCCCAGACTGTCGATCTGCGTGGCGACGTTGTCGCTGATGAACACCGCACAACTGTGCCAGCCTTGTCCCAGCTTGTTGACGTCGGGCTTGGTGAAGTCGTGGTCGAGCTGTCGCTTTTCGCCCTCCGGGCTGCGGAAGGTCATCACCTCGCACGGATTGTGGCCGGGCCACTTGAAGCTGTTGCGATTGTACGTGACGCCCAGATCGTACACCCGCCCCTCTTTCGCCAGACGCAAAGCTGCTTGCGAGGTCTCGTCAGTCATGGCGTTGAGCGATCCGACCTCGTCGTCTTTCCCCCAGATCCAGCCCCAACCGGCGCCCTTTTTCCAACCTTTGATCTTGGCTTGTGCATCGGCGTCGGCGCTCTCGCCGGCGACCGGCATCCAGACCAGCGACGCCAGCGACATGACGCCCAGCAACGCGCCGAACAACATCCAGCGAATTCGTTCCGACATGCGTGTTCCCCCTTCTCGAGTGCAGGTTCCTGGTAAGAGTCTCTCACCAAATGGGCGAGCGGGGGGCGTCAGCCCCCTGGTTGTCGGAACAGCCGGTTGACACCGGCCGCTCGCCATTCGTCTTGTTCGACATCTCAGTTTCGGCGAGACGTCGATTCTATGAGAGTTTATCACTATCGGTCCCATTGCCGCAGTTCGTCGAGCAATTGCAGGGCTTCGTTGCGCTTCTTTTCGAACAGGCCGAAGATGGTCAGAATCGCCAGTCCCAGCGCGATACCGAACGCCCACCACGGCCAGACGTGGCCGATGTTTTGGGCGGCATACCAGACCATGCTGATCATCGACAGCAGCAGAAACGACGAGCCAAGATACAGAAACGCCCGCACTCGCATCAGGATGCCGGCAAACACGCCGGCCACCGAGAACAGTGCGAGCGCCATCGGCAGCCACAGGCTGTTCGCCACGCCGGTGAGGAACATCTCGCCGGTGGAGCTGACGTAGATCACCGTCACCGCCAGGTAGCGGATGGACGTCAACTGCGCTTCGCCCAGACGTTTGCGGTTCAACTGGGCGGCGGCCAGCACCGAGAGCGCCGGCGGGATGAGCCACCATTGCGGCCGGGAGAAGATGCTTCTTCCGATGTCGATCCACAGGGCCCACAGCCCGGCATTTCCCGCCAGCGCCGCCGCCAGGCCGTAGAGGAACGACTTTCGCCACATGCTCATCATGACGTAGAGCAGACCGACAAGAAACAGCAACGCCCAGTACTCGCCGCGAACATCCGCTCCGCGGACCTGGATCCAAAATCCCAGCGCCGGCAGCAGCGGCAGGAACGCACCGGTTCGTTCCAACGGTTCGGACAGCACGGGCAGCTTGAGTCGTGAGAGAAGCTCACCGACACCGATCCCGCAGAAAGCAATCGCCATCACGATGAACGGCCAGTACGGCGCGAGATATCCGCGGAACAGTTGCGGCATCGTCAAGTAGATGTGCAGAAACAGCAGCGACAAAACCACCTCGGCAACGTAAACGTACGCCATGCGCCCGCGCTCCGAAAGCTTCAACGGATCCTGTCCGGGCAGAACGGCCAGCGAGATCAACGCTACAGAGAGTCCGACCAACACCACGGCCACGACTGCAATCTGCAGCCCGGTGATGGCGCCCATCTCGCTCAACGTTTGTGCGGCCGGATCCGGATTGAACCACATCGCTTCCAGCAACAGAACACCCAGCAGCGAAACCAGCGACGCGCCACCCACCACCGTCGCCGCCGTTCTTATCGAGTTGAACCAACTGCGCGCCCTCGGCACAAGCCGGACCCCGACGACGCCGTAAAGGAACGTGGTGAGGGCGAGCATTTCCATCACACGAATCGATCGCTGCAACCAGAAGTACCGCTCGTGTGTCACGTTCATGATCGCCCAGCCGAAGTCAATGGCCGCGACCGCAGCCACCAACAGACTCAACAGCTTCAACAGCGATCTGCGGCGGTCGTGCGCCCAGAGCGCAATGCCGGGGACCAGCAGCGCGGCGGTTGCCGCGCCGTAAAGCCGCATCGCTCGGCTGTCGAAGGTCAGCACGACCCAGAACTCGACGGCGACGACCGCTGCCGCCAGAACGAGATTCGCCGCGGTCAGCCAATCCGCAGTGCGGTCCGCGTCGAGGCCGGACGTGGGCATCTTGAAGCGTTCTTGCCAGTCGGCGATTCGGGCTCGCTGCGACCAAATCAGCCCGGTCAGCAGCACGTAACCGGAAGCCGCACACGCGGCGCCGAACACAAGATTCCGCGGCGACAATTCCAGACTGTCGAGCAGCACCGTCAGCGCGACCAGGCCGAGGGCATACAGCCCTCCCACGGCGTGGCGGGCGGAGCAGTCCCACAATGACCCGGCCAGCAACACGCCAAGACCCGACAACATCAACCAGCCGCCCGGGTTGCTCACATCGGGAGGTAAGCCGTCGCCGAGGGTCCTCATCCACAGACATTCGACCGCGAGCACGGCTGCAACGGCCAGCGCAACCAGTGCCGCCGCATGATGCACCGGGGGACTGACAGAACGGAGATCAAAGACCACACCCTTGCGAAATTGCCACAAAAGCTCAACCACCAGCCAAACGACGCCGGCCAGGGCGACGGCAATCACATTGGCTTCGACGAGCACCACCAACGATTGCCGCGTCGCCTGCTCTCCGAGGTCCAGCCACGGTCTCAGGCAAGCAAACGTGGTCGCCCATGCCGCGAGCGCGGTGGCGGCATAGGCGAATTTTTGCGTTCGACCACGAACGGCCAGCGCCGCCGCGAAAACGGCCGCCAGTGCCGTCGCGACAACAGACCAGACGGGGCGAGCCGGATCGCTCCACTCGCCGCGGAACGCCAGCAGAATGACCACCCCGCCGATCACCGTGGCCCAGCGAACTGCGGCGCCGACGACCGATTCCAATTTCAGTCGTTCCAGATTTCGAATGTGGGTGGCTGGGTCAGAGCGAAAGCGATGGCCCAGATCGGCGACTTCCGGGCCTTCCCGACCACCCTGCGGGCGGTGCCCGTCAGACCCGGCCACTCGACGCGCGTCTGTGCCGCCCGGCTGGGCATCGCTTTGATCGGAAGGAAACTGAGTCCGCATCAGGAACGTGCTAACGCAGGCGACCGCCGTGGCGAGTCCGGCCATCGCGATCCATCCGGCCATGAGCGCGTGATAGCTGATCCAGTTCCCCGCGATGTCCGCAGAGGCCGTTGACGCAGCCAACAGCGCCGTCGATGCCATTCCGACCGGCACAACGACGTGCACGATTGACTCGGGTAGTTGCCGGCGGTAGTACCAGAGGGACGCGGCCCCGGCCAGCACCAATGCCAGTTGTCCCTTGAGTGCGCCTAGACGTGTCACCCACGCCGGCAGGCTTCCTGGCGAGAGCACGATCACGACGGCCGCCCAGACCGACAGCAGCAAGACCACCACCTGCGTGAGGGTGATCTGGACACCGAACGGTGAGAGCGATCTCCAGTTTGTCGGTTCCTCTTCTTCGGACGTGGGTTCGATCCATCGGCGGCAAGTGAGCCAAACGAGCGAATAGCCGCCCAGCGCCAGCGCGTTCCACCAGAGCAACTCGATGAGTTGCGGAAAGCCCCACCGCAGTCCGGCGATCCACCGCGGCAGTATGTCAGCCAGGCTTGCGGCGAGCTGAACCAGCATCGACCCGGCCAGCGCGAACATCGGCTGCCGGTCGCGAACGGCAAACAGATTCAGCCCAACTGCCAGTAGACAAAGCGGCCCGGCGTACGAGAACGCCGCGCCCATGCGGTCGAACAACGAGCCGGCTACCGGGCCTCTCGGCATGTCGCCGGCGAGGGCCGAGACGGTGAAGCGCAGCGTCAGTGCGAGGATCGGCAACATCGTAGCCGCCAGGACCAGCACACGGGCCGGTTCCAGCCAATGGGGCGATTTGTCTTGCCGCCGCGGCCAACCAAGCCGAACTGCGCCGGCCGAGATTGAAGCGCGGCAGCAAATCAGCACGGCGGCGATCACCGCATAGACCGCCAGACTCCACCGCAGCGCCGAGGCGGCCGCCAATTCTTTCTCGAACGGTCCGGCGACGAGTAGTGGAATTGCGGCCGTGGCGCAGACCAGCCCCGAAACGGCCGTCGCCGAGAATCGCTCCCATAGAGAAACAACCAGCGCCGCAACCGTGAGTCCCAGCACAATCCAGGTGCCGAGACCGTAGGCGTATTCCTGTGGGGCGCCAACCAATTTCCAGAACCGCCCGATTCCGGAATTGGCCGCAAACACCGCAATCAACCACGTCGCCGCCAAGCCGAGGAAGAAGTAAGCGGCCCCGTGTTTGTGCAACGACGTGAGCGAAGCGGCCAGGAGCACACCGATGGTCAGTGCGAAGATGAGCAGGAACACGTAGGCCAGCCCCGCAGCGCCCCCCGTTTGGGACGAAGCCGTCGCCAGCTCCGCGCCGATTCCCGGCAGACAACCGGACGCCGCCAGCCCGAAGAGTCCCACGACCACGCCGCCGAGAACGATCCGATCGACGGCCGGCCACTCCGTCCGCATCAGCTTGCCCAGAGGCGGAAAGCTGCCGCCGAGCATTCGCGTCGCTTGCCAGATCACATTCCAGACGGCCAGCGTTCCCAGTTGAAATTGCAGGTAACGCGGATCGAGGTACGAGTTGGCCCACCACTTTTGATTTCGGCAGAACGCAGTGACGACAAAACCGACGGCAACCGTCGCCAGCGCCTGAGACGCGGTGAACAGCAGTTGTGAGTCCAGCGCCAGCGCAATCACCAGCCATGCACCGGCCGCCCAGAACGCATAGCCGCAATGCGCGGCAAACTGGGCGTCTTCCACCATTAGGATCGTCGGCAGCACCAGTGCCGACGATACCAGCGCCGAGTAGCCCAGCGGCGTTGAGAATTTCTGGACCAGTTCGGGCTCATTTCTCCAACGCGGAACGGTCCGTCCGGTCAGCAGTGAAATCACACTGGCCAGCGTTGCGTGCAGCAGAGCGGCGACCACGAACGGGTGTTCCGGCATCATTGCCGACTCTTGCAGGAAACGCGTGAGTTCGGGGTTTCGGACCAGCCCATGAGCCAGTGTCAACAACAGCAGCCCCGATCCGAACCAGGTGACGCGTGACAGGCGGATGTACGGACCGGCCGCCAACGCGGCCATCGCATACAGCGCCAGCACCGGCGTAGCCAGTCCTGGTTCGACGCCCGGCCGAAAGCCCGAATAAACGGCGACAACAATCGCGACGGCGCCGATCCCTGCCGTGCTCCACAGATAAGCGGCCGGGTGGCCGGGACTGGACCGAACAACGAGAGGGAAGCCCCGGATCGCCGCTTCCGGGGTTTCGCGCCCGACATCGCTCCAACCCCGGCCACCCAATCGCTTCAACAGCGCGGCGACAGTGGCGGTGATGATCGAGAGCACCGCCAGCGCCGCTCCGCTGCTGCCCCAAAGCAACACTTCTACCAGTTGTCGGCCGGTCGTGGCTGTGCCGGGCGACAGATGGCCTCGGAATAGGTGGAAACCGACCACATACGCCAGCGCCAGCGCCGCCAGTCCGCTAGTGTGCAGAATCGGCAGCTCGGCCGCGACGGCCAGAACCGTTAACGTGACGAAATCGGCCACGCCGACCGCAACCAGCAGTTCCGCTTGAGGCCAGGCCAGCACGACGGCTGCGAGCATCAGTGTCGCGCCGACCAGGGCCAGCCACGTTCCGGCCATCCGCGTGGTTGCCAAGTCCGCGTCGGTGACGCGGCGGTGAACGACGAGTCCCAGACCGATCACCACGACCGCCGCGAGACTCAGACAGGGCGACAAGGCGGCCAGTGTGGTGCGAATCGATTCGGTCTTCCAGACGAGCAATCCCAGGGGCGTCAGCAATGCGAACGCCGAGACGCCCAGCAGCAGGAAGAGCTGACCGGCCTCCGATTCTTTCAGATTTCGCCGACGAAAAGCCGTCCACAATTGACCGCCGGTGGCGATCAGGTAAGACAACACGACCGGTGCGAACAGCAGTGTCAACCACCAAGTCGACAAACCGGGGATCGCCAGCCGGTCGATCACCAGTTGACCGGCGGACGGCCCGAGTACGGCAATCAGCAACAGCCACCAACGTCGCGGCAGCAGGACGCGTCCAGCCGAGCTGCTGATCGCTCCGAACGCCAAGAGGCCGACCGTCACGGCTGTGATGTACAACGGATCGTTGCTCTCGTGTTCTTCTGACACGGCGATCGCCGCCAGAAAGTTCAACGGGATCAGCAACGTCGAGATGATTAGCAAACCGCGGCTGGTTGACTCCAATTTCCAGCGGCGCAGTGTGTAAAGACCGGCGCCATGAATCGCCGCTGTCACCAGCAGAAACAACAGCGCCGGGAAATAGGGAATGGATTCCTTCAACGTCGCCCAGAGGCTGATCACCAAGCCGATGGAGCTGATGACGATCAACAGGCCGCTCATCAGCTCCCCCCAGCGGATGTTTTTCTGTTCCATGAACGCTTGCAGCAGGCTGATCCCGGCCTGCTTTCGGCCGGGTGTGAGTTCCTCGGTGGCCGGTTCCAGGCGGTTGCCGAATTGCGCGGTCGGCGCGGCGGGTGTTTCTTTCACTTCCGTCGGCGACTTGGTTGGGAAGGGCGGCGCTGGCGGGCCGGCCGGAGAGACGTCGCGTGCCGGCGCCTCTTCGGCCGGGCCTAGAGTTTCACCCCTGAGGAGTCGCGCCTGTTGATCGCGAACGATCTCGAGCAACTCGGACCGCCGAAGGGGGTCGAGTTCACCGGAGCGGCCGATTCGATGGAGCTGACGCTCGACGGCCGCCAGGTCGCTTTCCAGCGTGAACTGCGGCGGATCACCCAGCCGGTAGCCGCATGCCTGACACCGTTCCAGGACGATTTTCAATTTGGCGCCGCAGTGCGGACAATGTGCTCGCAGGCGGTCGGCGGAAGTATCCGGCGGGCTAAACAGTGCGCGCAAAACAGCAGCACCGGCCAGCCAAAACCCGTGGCCGACAATCGCTATCAGGGTCACCACAACGGCGACTCCGATCAGAGTGCCGAATAGTTCACACATCATCCGAGTTCCCACGGCTTCCCGGATACGTCGCAATACCCCAAGCATAACGTGCCGTCGACCGGCCGGCGAGCGCGCCGCTCGCGAGATGGCCTGAATAGCAGCCATCTAATCTCTGTGTGGCTTCGACTTGTCAAGGCGCGCGAGGGTCGTTCCTTTCTGAAGAGTTTCTCAGAAGTGTGTCTGGCGAGCGGGGGGCGTCAGCCCCCTGATTTGTAGATGTGCCCGTTTGTGGTTCCAACAGGGGGCTGACGCCCCCCGCTCGCCGTTGCCGCGAAACCAGTGGGGACAGAATCGCCGCCGGCGCGTATAATCTTCAGGGGCGGCCGCGTTCGTTGGGGGCGGCCGCGTTTGGGCGGAAGGAATACGTCATTCGTCGACTCTCTGCGATGCAAGTTCTCAAACGACTGGCTGAATGGTATCTCGGCGTTCCTCCGGCTGAGCCGGGGCAAGGGACCGCCTGGAACTTCCACACCAATCCTCCCTGGCCCGCTTGGCTGCCGGACTGGGGCGTGCTGTTGTTGGGTTTGGCGGTTGGGACGTTTGTAGTCGGAGTCTACTTGCGGGACGCGAAATCGGTGTCTTTGCGCTCGCGGATGCTGTTGATCGGGCTGAGGCTGGCGGCCATTGTTCTGCTGTTGTTGTTTCTGACCGAATTGACGCTTTCGGTCGATCGCACCGGTCTGCCGTCGATCGCCGTGGTCATTGACGACTCGGCCAGCATGGGCCTAGAAGATCAGTACTCCGACGAAAAGACCCAAGCGAGGGCCCACAAGCTGATTGCCGAGGGAAAATATGCCGGCATGACCCGTCTGAATCTGACGAAGGCCGTGCTGACGCGGAAGAACGGGCGGTTCCTGAGACAACTTGCCGAGAAGCAAAAGCTTCGCGTGTATCGCTTTTCGGAGACGGCGGTTCCGGTGGGGCGGCCCGAGTATCTTCGCGCCGAGGAAATCGACGAGCTGCTGCCGTTGCTGAAGGCCCTGGAAGCCGAGGGCGATCAAACGCGTCCCGGTCCGGCCGTTCGCAAGATACTCAATGACCTGCGCGGCAGCCCGCCGTCGGCGATCGTCCTCTTCACCGACGGCATCACCAGCACGACCGACGCCGATAAGCTCTCCGGCGTCAGCGAGCTGGCCCTGAGCAAACTGGTGCCGATCTTCACCGCGGGCATCGGCAGTGAAGAGCCGGCCCGCGATCTGTATCTCTACGATTTGCTGGCCGACGAAGTGGCCTTCGTGGACGACCCGATTCCCTTTGTCGCCAAGCTGAAAGGCTACGGATACTCCGAACGGATGGTCACAATCACTTTGAAAGAAAAAGGCTCCGACGAGCTGTTGGCCGACAAGCAGGTTCTGGTTCCCAAGCTCCAACTTGGAAACCAGGCACGGCCGGTCAAGGTGGAGCTGAGCTATACGCCGCCGTTGGAAGGCGAATTCGACTACGTGCTGGAAGCGACTCCTCTGCCGGGGGAGACCAACGAGGACAACAATACCCAAACTCGCCACGTCAGTGTTCGCCAGGAGAAGATTCGGGTGCTGCTGGCCGACTCGGCGCCCCGCTATGAGTTTCGTTACGTCAAGCACTTGCTGGAACGCGATAAGACGATCGAATTGCACACGGTGCTGCAAGATGCCGACCTGGGATATGCCCAAGAGGACATGACGGCGCTCGCGCATTTTCCCGTCAAGCGGGAAGAGTTGCTGCGCTACGACGTCGTCATTCTCGGCGATGTGAACCCCGAATACCTGAGCAGCAGTGTGTTTGAGAATCTGCGTGATTTCGTACGGGAATCGGGCGGTGGTTTGGTGATGGTTGCCGGCCCGTTGCACAATCCGTTGTCGTATCGCGGCACGCCGCTGGAAGTCTTGCTGCCGATCCGCCTGAGCGGGGCATCCGTTCCGGCTGACGACGAGAGCGTCACGGAGGGCTTTCGCCCCCTGTTGACGCTGGAAGGCCGCGCGGGAAGCTCGATCTTCCGGTTTGCTGAGAGTGAAGCGGAAAGTGTCGAGATTTGGAACCATCTGCCGAAACTCTTCTGGTTGTTGGAAGCCCCTTTCTTGCAGCCGGGCGCCCGAGTCTTTGCCGAGCATCCCATACGGACCGGAAAGGACGGCAAACTGCCGGTGATCGTCATGCAGCCGTACGGGGCCGGCAAAGTGCTGTTTCATGCGACCGACGAATTGTGGCGCTGGAGGTTCCGTGTGGGCGATTTGTACTACGGCCGCTATTGGATCCAGGCCATTCGCTACCTGAGCCGTTCGAAATTGCTCGGTAAAGACCGCACAGCCGAGCTGTCCTCCGTTCGTTCGGTTTATCAGCGGGGCGAGACGGTCCAGCTCCGATTGTGGTTTCGCGACGAACGGCTGGCGCCTCTGGAGAAGGACGGCGTGACGGTGATGGTGGAACGTCGTGGCGACGTCGGCCGGGCCGTCAAGTTGTCGCGGCTTCCGCAGGCGCCCACGGTGTTCGAAGGAGAGCTGAGTCACACCCGCGAAGGTTCGTACCATGCCTTTGTGGTCACGCCGTCGTTCAAGGACGTTCCGCCCTCGACCGACTTTCGCGTCGAGACGCCGCTGCGCGAGCTCCGAAAACGAAGCCTCGACCGCGGCGAGCTCATGCAAACCGCGAAAGCAACTCGCGGACGCTATTACACCTTGACCAACATCGAGGAGCTTCCCCGCGACATACCGCCCGGTCAACCGGTCCCGCTGGAAACGCAGGACCCGCTTCCCCTGTGGAACCGCTGGGAGATCCTGCTGCTGTTCGCGCTACTGTTGCTCTCAGAATGGCTTTTGCGGAAACGCTGTCGGCTGATATGATTCAGACATGTCTGCTTCGCTCGAAACCAGGCTGAAACGAATTCGCCGCCGAATTCACCAGGTGCTCCTGCTGTACGGCCTGAGCTGGCTCGTCGCGGTTGTGTTCGGCGCAACGTTGGCGGCCGGTGTGCTGGACTGGTTGTTGCATTTGGACGATCCGGGCGTGCGGCTCGTTTTGGGATTGGGCATTCTCGCCGGCGGGGGATGGGTTGCTTGGACGTTTCTCATCGCGCCGCTTCTGGTCCGGTTTTCCGACGTCGACGTCGCCATGCGCATCGAAGGACGGTTTCCCGGATTCCAGGACAGCCTGACCAGCGCGGTTCAGTTCCTCGCCGGGCGGACCGATCCGCGGCTTGGCTCGCCCCAGCTTCAGCGCCGGGTGATCGAGAAGACGGTCGCCCAGATCGAGCGGATGGACGTTTCCGATGTCGTGACCACCCGCGCAGCGCGGCGCGTGGCGGGGGCGGCCATTCTGGTCTGTCTGCTGGTGGGGATTGTTGTCGGATTGAATTCTGCCGCGGCGGCCACGGCGTTGAACCGGCTGGTGTTTCCGTTTTCTGCAACTTCCTGGCCGAAGAAGTACCGGTTACGACTGCTGGACGCCGATTTTCAGCCGCTGGAACACGACGCCGGTGACCCGCTCAGAATCGCGCGGGGCGACACGCTCGAACTGTTCGTCGAGAACGTCAAGGGTCCGCTGCCCGAAGACGTCGCCATGCAGTACGACTTTGCCGAAGGGCGCGTGATCTCTGAACGGCTCCGCCGAACGACGCTGCGCGACCCGGGCGGACGCACGCGTGAAGTGGGCGTGGCGACGCTGGTGGTGGTCAAAGGCCCCATGTGGTTTCGGGCCGTCGGCGGCGACGACGACGGCATGCCGTGGCACGCATTGCACGTCGTTCCGCCACCACGCGTTGAGGATCTCCAGGTCACACTGACGCCCCCGGCCTATTCCGGCAGGGACGCCGAGCAGCCGCCTGCCGGCGTCGGGCGCGTCGAGGGGCTGGTGGGAACACGGGTCGACGTCAAAGCGGGCGTCAACAAACCGTTGCGGTCGGCTTATCTCCGCATCAAGGACCAGCCGCCGCTGCCTATTCAACTCGATCTGGTTCCCAAGCTCCCGCTTGGGAACCAGCTCCCGCTTGGGAACCAGCTCCCGCTTGGGAACCAGCTCCCGCTTGGGAACCAGGCAGATGGATGCCGGCTGGAGACCTCGTTCGTCATCGAGCAGACCGGAACCTATTCATACTGGTTTGAGTTGAAGGATCGGCAAGGTTTCGAGAACGGTCAGGCCCCGCGGTATGAGATTCGTGGCATCGCCGATCTTGCCCCCGACATTTACATCGACCGCCCCGCCTCCGACATGCAGGTCACCGCCGACGCCGAGATCGCCGTGCGAGTGGTGGCCAAGGACGACCTGGGTTTGAAGGACATTCGCCTGCATTACAAATTCACCGAAACCGATGACGCCGCTGATGTTTCGATTCCGCTCGGGACCGGCGAAGAACGCCCCACTCAACTCACCGTCGAGCACGACTGGAACCTCAAGGAACTGCCGTTGGTTCAGGGGATGCGGATTGTCTATCACGCCGAGGCCACCGACGATTACAACCTCGGCCCGGAACACGTGGGCCGCAGCATTTCTCGCGTGCTGTCGATCGTCTCTCCGGAAGAGAAATCCGACGAACTGGCCTCGCGACAAGCCACGTTGCTTGAGGAGTTGGAGCGCATCTTCAAGATGCAGAAGCAGGCCCGCGATCAGGTCGGCGAACTGCTGCTGCAATTGGGCCAGGTCGGCTGGCTGCGCTCCAAAGACGTCGACATGCTCAAGCGGATCGAGCTGGACCAGCGCCAGATTTCGTCCCGCCTGCTCAACCCCGTCGATGGAATCGAGTCTCGCTCGCACCGCCTGCTCTCGGAACTGAAGAACAACCGCATCGACGATCCCCAAACACAGCATCGGCTGGAACAGATGGCCGGGGAACTGGCGATCCTCCGTGAAGAGCTTCTTCCCGTCGTCGAGCAGCAGTTGACTCAGGCTCGTAAAACCGTGCAGGCCCGGCAGACGAGTCGAGAGAACGGTTCCTCCTCGCAGCCCGACGCGACCGATCAAGCCGCCTCGCTGGCCACTGCGCGCGAGAACCAGACGGCCGTGCTCGAGTCGCTCGATGCGATGCTCGGGCTGCTCTCCCAGTGGAGGCACAGACGCGATTTAACCGGCGATTTGGACGAGCTCATTGCCGGACAGAAGGAGATCAAGCAGGAAACAACCGAGATCGGCGAGCAAACGCGCGGCAAGTCCCGCGATGCGCTGACACTCCAGGAACAGGCCGATT
>CAZGYE010000109.1:0-16078 GCA_964530165.1 uncultured Planctomycetaceae bacterium | reverse complement strand
GTAGCACCCTGCGGGCCGTCCCGGCAAATTGGACCTGTCCCCTTTTTCACCCGGTCCGAGGGGCGACAAATGAGGAGAACCACCGTGAAACGTGTCATCCTGCTGGTGATTGCGAGCTGTGTGGTATCGGTCACGACTGGGTTGTGGGCATGTTCGGTGCCGGTATTCCGTTACGCGCTGGAACGCTGGCGGCCCGATCCCTTTGAGGTGGTCGTGTTTCACCGGGGCAAGCTGACCGAGAAGCAGCAGTCAATCGTCGACGACTTGACGCCCGAAGGTCTGGCCGGCGAAAAGCACGCCAACGTGCGGGTGCACATGGTCGACCTGGACGCGAAGCCGATCAAGGAACAATTGGCGATGTGGAAGGCGCAGAAGACCGACACGTTGCCGTGGATGGTCGTGAAGTACCCGATCGCGACCCGGATTCCGGTGGACGTGTGGGCCGGTCCGCTCTCGCAGGAGATCGTCAAGGGGCTGCTCATCTCGCCGCTGCGCCAGGAGGTGGCCCGGCTGCTGCTCAAAGGGGAGTCGGTCGTCTGGCTGCTGCTGGAAGGCGGCGACAAAAAGAAGGACGACGCGGCTTACAAATTGCTCGAAGGCCGACTCGCTTATTTGGAGAAGGAATTGGCGCTGCCGGAAATCGACGAGCAGGATGTGGCCCAAGGGTTGATCGACGTCGACCCGGAGAACCTGAAGTTGTCTTACGCGCTGCTGCGTCTTTCGCGCAAAGACCCGAAAGAGAAGTTGTTAATCGAGATGTTGCTCGGCAGCGAAGAGGACCTCAAAGACGCGGAATTCGCAAACCAGCCAATGGCCTTCCCGATTTTCGGCCGTGGTCGAGCGCTGTACGCTCTGATCGGGGCGGGAATCAACAACGACACGATCGACGAAGCGTGCATGTTTCTGTCCGGTCCCTGTTCGTGTCAGGTGAAGGACATGAACCCGGGCGTCGACTTGCTGACGGCGGTCGATTGGGAGACCTTGATCGATCCGACCATCGAGATTGACCAGGCCTTGCCGCCGCTGATGGGCCTGGGCAGTTTTGCGGCCAAGCCGCCGGCAGGCGACGGCGAGGAGACCGAAACGGCCGAAACCGAGCCTCAGCCCGGGCCTCAGCCCGAACCGAAACAGGTTCCGGACGCGCCGACGCAAACGGCCCTCACCGACGATGCCGGCCACGCCCCGACGCCCACCGTCGACGTCGGCGTGAGTCCGCTGTTGCGGAACATCTTGCTGGTTGCGGGCATCAGCGTGATCGTCGTTGCAGGGGCAAGCTTCCTGTTGATCTCTCGAAAACAACCATGAGACTCTGGCGACTGGTCCTGCGTGAGATCTCCCACCGGAAGCTCAACTTCGTGTTGGGCCTGCTCTCGGTGACGGTCGCGGTCGGCTGTCTGGTCGGGGCGCTGACGTTGTTGCGGGCCGACGACATTCGCACCCGGGAAATACTGATCCAGCGCAAGCAGCAAGTCGCGCAGCGCGTCGCGCAGAAAAAGCAAGAGGTCGAGGCGGCCGGCAAGGAACTCGAAGACGCGATGCGGAAGATCACCAAGGGGCTCGGCTTCAACATCCTCGTCCTGCCCAAAGAGCAGGATCTGAACGAATTGCAGGTGGAAGGAACGCTCTCTGAAACAATGAAGGAGGAGTTGGTCGATCGGCTGGCCAATTCGAAGATCGTCACAATCAACCATCTGCTGCCGTTGGTGATGAGGAAGCTCCATTGGGAGGAGATGAACCGGTCGATTATTCTGACCGGTACGCGGGGTGAAGTGCCATTGATGCATCGCGCGCTGAAGCAACCGTTGCGAGACCAGGTGCCCAAAGGGACGATGGTTGTCGGTTATCAGTTGCACTCGCCGAGTGATCCCTCGCAGAAGAAGGTCACCCAGGACGAGAAAGTGACGCTGCTCGGCAGGGAGTTCACCGTCACCAAACTTCTCCAAGAGCGTGGCACGGTCGACGACTACACGGTTTGGGTCAATCTGGCCGAGGCGCAGCAAATGCTCGGCATGGAGAACCTCGTCAACGCGATTCTGGCATTGGAGTGCAACTGTGCGACGGAAGATCGTGTCGTCGAGATTCGCGCGGAGATCGCCAGCATCCTGCCGGGCACCCGAGTGATCGAACGCGGGCCGCCGGCCCTGGCTCGCGCCGAGGCCCGCAACAAGGCCCGGCAAGCCGCCGCGGAGGCGCTCAAGCGAGAGAAGCAAACGGGGGCGGCCCAGTTAAAAAGCGAGAGACAAAACCGCACGCAGTTCCAGCAGCGCCGCGAACAATTCGCCGCGGTGCTGGTTCCGCTGGTGTTTGTCGGCTGTGCAGTGTGGATCGCCCTGTTGGCGTTCGGCAACGTCCGGCAGCGGAACTCGGAGATCGGCATCCTGCGGGCGATCGGTTTCCGCTCGAGACAGATTCTGTTGATTTTTCTCGGCAAGGCTTTGCTGATGGGCTTGCTGGGGGCCGTGGTGGGTTGTGTGGCCGGATTGGGAGTCGGCCTGGCGTTTGGAGATGTGCCGGGCACGCCGGAGGCGCGGGCGGAATTGTTCGCCTCGCGGCTGCTTCTCCTGGTCGTGTTTTTGACGCCGGTCGTTGCGCCGCTGCTATCGGGTCTGGCGACCTGGATTCCGGCGATGTTGGCCGCCGGGCAAGATCCGGCCGTTGTTCTACAGGAGGAGTAATCCCGGATGGCGCTGCTGGCGGTCAACGACGTGAGCAAAACGTATCGCAGCGGCAGCCGGGAGGTTTGTGCGCTCGACGGCATATCGTTGTCGGTTGACACGGGCGAGTTCGTGGCCGTCCAGGGGCCGAGCGGCTGCGGCAAGACGACGTTGCTGTTGATCACCGGCGGACTCTTGGCGCCAGATGAGGGCGACGTTGAGATTGACGGGCAGAACCCTTACAACTTGCCGTCCGACGAGCGGGCGCGATTTCGGGCCGAGAACGTCGGCTTCGTCTTTCAGCAGTTTCATCTGATCCCGTATCTCAGCGTCCTGGAGAATGTGCTGGCGCCGGCGATTGCGTCCGGTGAAACCGATGCGCAGGACCGGGCGCACGCGCTTGTTCGCCACTTCAGCATGGAACACCGCATCCGTCACGTGCCGGGGGAGCTTAGCACGGGGGAGCGACAGCGGACGGCCCTGGCCCGCGCGTTGTTGAATCGGCCGAAGCTGCTGCTGGCCGACGAACCGACCGGCAACCTCGACCGCGAAAACGCCGACGCGGTCCTCGGCTACCTGAAAGAATTTGTCGCGGCCGGCGGCGGCGTGCTGTTGGTGACTCACGACAGCCACGCCGTCGAATTCGCGCAGCGAGTGACTGACATCCGCGACGGTCAACTCGCCCCGGCGTAGGGCAGTGGGTCAGTTTTGATTAAAGGGTGGCTGTGGTGGAGCGAATGCGACCCCACAGACCGTCGATTCTGGGGGCTCGCCTACGGCTCGACCCCAGCCACCCATTATGTTAAGCCAAACTGACCCACTGCCCGGCGTAGCATCCGCAGCGTTGAGGTCGTCGCGGTGTGTGGATAAGGTAAGGGTGGAGACATTCGTCTGAGGAAGTGATGACCGATTTTCGTTTTTTGGAGACTGACTCATGAACAGAAATGCCGGAAGAATCAGCAATATGTGGGTCATATTGCTCGGTTCCGTGGTGCTGCTTGCCGTTCTGCTGACGTTGTTGTTCAGGCCGGCGGAGCAGACAGGCCGGGCCGAAAACGGCAACGGCCCTCAGGGGGGCGAAGCGACCAAACCGACCGACAAAGACGGCAGTAAGCAATCGCTGCTGCTGTTCTGTGCTGCCGGGATCAAGTTACCGGTCGCTGCCGCCGCGAAATCTTTTCAGGACGAGTTGGGGATCGACGTCCAACTGCAGTACGCCGGCTCCGGAACGCTGCTGAATAACCTGCGGGTGGCGAAAAAGGGCGACCTGTATCTCGCCGCCGACGTCAGCTATATCGAGCTGGCCCGCGAATACAACTTGCTGGACGAAGCGATTCCGCTCGGACGCCAACGGCCGGTCATCGCGGTCCGCAAGGGCAATCCCAAGAACATCCGGTCTGTCCAGGATTTGCTGCGGGACGACGTGCAGTTCGCTCTGGCGAATCCCGATGCGGCGTCGGTCGGCAAGACCACCCAAAAGGTGCTCCAGAAGACCGGCGAGTGGGAAGCGGTCCGCGCGGCCGTGAAGGTCCTCAAACCGACGGTCAACGACGTCGCCACCGACGTGCTCATCGGGGCCGTCGACGCCGGCGTCGTCTGGAGCGCCACTGTCAAGCAGATCCCGAAATTGGACATGGTGCACACGCCCGAATTCGACGCGGCTGAGCAGGAAATCACCATCGGTGTTCTCAAGACATGCAGACATTCGGCCGCCGCGCTGCAAGTCGCCCGGTATCTGCAGGCGCCGGAACGGGGGCAGAAGGAATTTGCACGGAATGGCTATGAATCGCTCGACGGCGACGCCTGGGCCGAGGCCCCCACCATCACGTTGTTCAGCGGGGGCGTGAATCGGCTGGCCATCCAGGACACGCTCGCGCACTTCGAGTCCCGTGAAGGCGTGAAACTCAACATTGTTTTCAACGGTTGTGGCATTCTGGTCGGCCAGATGAAAGCGGGGTTTCAGCCCGACGCCTACTTTGCCTGCGATGCCTCCTACATGGTTCAGGTTCGCGATAAATTTCGGCAACCGTTGACCATATCGCGGACCGACATGGTCGTCATTGTTCAAAAAGGCAACCCGAAAGGGATCGAAAAACTTGCCGACCTGGCACAGCCCGGTCTCAAACTGGGCGTCGCCAACGAAAAGCAGAGTGCCTTGGGTGCGCTCACGAGACGGCTGCTCGAAAAGCTCAATGTCGACGGGACAAACCTGTA
The DNA here is from genome assembly GCA_964530165.1 of uncultured Planctomycetaceae bacterium. Lineage (GTDB taxonomy): Bacteria > Planctomycetota > Planctomycetia > Planctomycetales > Planctomycetaceae > CAZGYE01. The sequence continues at coordinate 11,210 of CAZGYE010000109.1, read as the reverse complement.
CGAAGCCATCCAACCGAACATCAGCGTCCGTACGCCGACCGCCGATCTGTTGGTCAACCAGTTGCGAGCCGGGGGCCTCGACGCGGCCGTTGTGTACCGGGTGAACGTAGCGATGGTCAAGGACGAGCTGGAAGTGATTACGATCACGCAGGGCGATCCCGCTGCAACCCAGCCGATCGCCGTCAGCAAGACGACCAAGTACCCGTATTTGACAAATCGGCTGGTCGACGCGATCACCTCCAATTCCTCACGCGGCCGCTTTGAGAACGTCGGTTTTCAATGGCGCGCCGGTCTGAGACGGCCATGAAGGGGGAGGTGGATTTCGCATGAAAGTGACCGTCGAGTATGCGGCCCAGGTCAAGCAAGCGGCGGGAATCGGTTCCGAGACCGTCCAGCTCGATGACGGCAGTTCGGTCGAGGAGCTTGTCAGCCGCGTGGCCGATTTGCACGGAGAAACGATGAAGCAAGTCATTCTCGACGGCCAAGGACGACTGCATCCGTCGATTCTTCTGTTCGTGGGCGACGATCAAGTCCGCGGGGACGCGCCGGTGACCCTGCACGAGTCCGACGTCGTCACGCTGCTGTCACCTGTCTCCGGCGGCTGATCAAGGAAAAAGGCAAAAGTAAAAAGGAAAAAAGGTTCACGCTTCTCCGTTTACACTCTTGCTTATCTTGCTCTTCTACTTTTTACTTTTGCCTTTTTACTTTTTACTTGAAAAAAATGGCAATCCCCAAACAACTCACAGACGAAGAACGGACCATCTATGAATGGCAGATTTGGGTCCCTGACTTTGGCGAGGCGGGACAAGAGGCCCTGAAGGGGGCGTCGATTCTCGTTTCCCGCTGTGGCGGCTTGGGGAGCGTCGTGGCCTATGAGTTGGCTGCAGCCGGCGTCGGACGGTTGGTGCTGGCGCACGCCGGCAACGTCAAGCCGAGCGACCTCAACCGACAACTGCTGATGACCTACTCAGGCATAGGAAAACCCCGCATCGAATCGGCGAGGCGCCGCTTGCGCGAATTGAACCCGCGGCTGGAAGTCGAAGCGATCGGCGAAAACATCAACGCCGAGAACGCCCGGCGCATCATCGGGGGGGTCGACCTGATCGTCGATTGCGCGCCGTTGTTCGACGAACGGTTCCTGATGAACCGCGAAGCGGTCCGGCAGAACAAACCGCTCATCGAGTGCGCCATGTACGATCTCGAAGCGCAGCTCACGACGATTCTTCCCGGCCGGACTCCCTGTTTGGCGTGCTTGTACCCGCACGATCCGCCGGCCTGGAAGCGGGAGTTCCCGGTGTTCGGGGCCGTCGCGGGGACGATCGGCTGTCTGGGAGTCCTGGAAGCGATCAAGGTGATTGCCGGTTTCGGCGAACCGCTTGCCGGCCATCTGCTCACCTGCGACCTGCGCGACATGACGTTCCGCAAACGCAAGATTCTACGAAATCCCAAGTGTCCCGTTTGCGGCAATTGAACCTTGTCAAGAAAAAAGGCAAAAGGAAAAAGTACACAGACGAGCAAAAGCGGGACAGGTTCGCTTTTCGCTGATACGAGAGACGCGACGGGGGAAAGAAGCATGTGTGCCAGTACTTGCATCCAGCGTTGTTCGACTTTCGTGTTGCTGATTCTGGCAACCGCCCCGTTGTTGGCTGCATCGCCGCCCGGCGAGACCGTCCGGCGTGATTGGTACTTCCGCGAGACGCTCATCGCCGTCGACGACTGGGAAACGATTCTCACGCGTTGGGAAGCCGGTGTCCCGGACGCTCAGCGGACGCCGGTTTTTCCCGTTCCGACTGACGGCCGGGCGGTCGTCTGGCCCAACCCGATACCGCTCGCTCTGATACCCGCCGAAGACGCCGGGATGCGGGTGCAGTTGCTGCTTGCGGGAGACAAGGTGGAAGTCGAGCGTCTCGCACCGGGTCGCAACAAGCCAATGGCAACCGTCGTCGCTGGTCAAACCGTTCGTGGCTATCAGCACCCGGGCCGCGGCGACAAGGACCAGTGGTATCACCGTTACAAGCGGAAATTCGACCGCTTGACGACCTTTCGTCCACAGCCGGCGCCGTTTGCGCTATCACTCAGCAAACCGTGGGATCCCCAGTTGGGCGCAAACGAAATATCCATGGTGCTGCGCAACGTCCGTGACAAACCTCTCACGCTCAACGTGCGGGCTCGCTTGTTCCAGCGGCAGTCACCGTCGCAGGGAGATGAGCTCGTTCGACGGACCATCACGCTGGAAGCACGTGCGACAGTGACCGTGCCGTTTTCGGTTGGGCTTTCAGCGCCCGGAGGCGGTCTGCTGGTGCTGACGATCGACGGGGCGGGAAAGTCGTATTGGGTTCCGTTGCTGAGCGACGTTGAAGACGTGCCGGCAGTGCTGCGGAGCGTCGAGCAGATCCTGGCGGACACACCGGACGAGGCGGCAGCGGAGCAACTCGCGCAGTTGCGAACGCAGGCGATGGGTGAAAAAGGGGACAGGTCCAATTTGTGCGTAGCACCCTGCGGGCCGTCCCGGCAAATTGGACCTGTCCACTTTTTCACCCCGGCCGGCGCCGCGTGGCGGAAGTTGTTTATCGAGGCCAGCGCGTTGCGAGACCAGCTATTGCTGCAGCGGATCGATTTCGACCGGCTCCTGTTCGTCAAGCGAAAACCGTTCTTCTCCGAGCAGCCGTTTATGGACGCCCACCACTGCTACAACCGTCCCGGCGGTGGAATCTACACGCTCTCGCCGGTGCGTCCCGGCGGAACGGTCACACCCGTTATCGACTCACTGGGAGAAGGCATTTACCGCGACGTGTGTCTGCACTGGGACGCGACCCGGATCGTATTTTCGTTCGGCAACGGCTCGGACAGGGCCCGGCCGCTGCCCGGCCACAGCCTCGGCAAGGTGGTTGCCGGGCAGAACTACAATCTGTACGAGATCGGCGTGGACGGCGACCGCCTGCGGCAGCTCACCGCTAGCCCCAAAAATGACTGCGAGCCGTTTTATCTGTCCAACGGGCAAATCGGTTTCACCTCCGACCGGGCGGAGCAGGTTGTGATGTGTGGCAGCAACATCCACGTCGCCAGCTTGTTCACGATGAACGGAAACGGGTCCGGGATCCGTCAGCTTGGTTTCAACGTGTTCAACGAGTTCAACCCGTCGGTGCTTCCCGACGGGCGGATTATCTACAACCGCTGGGAATACAACGAGCGGAGCGTGACTTCGCTGCACGACTTATTCACCATCCATCCCGACGGCACGCATGCCGCCCCCTATTATGGGAACGCGACGATACGTCCCAACGTGATTATGTTTCCGCGCGCAGTGCCCGGAACGAACAAGGTCATGGCACTGTTTACAGGTCACCACGGGCAAACGCACGGGCCGATCGGACTGATCGACGTGGGCCGCGGCGTGGACGGCTCGGCGCCGATCACCGTGATGACGCCCGGCGTGCCCGTCATAGGCCAAAAAATCGAGGACAGCCGCCGAGGCTGGTACAGCGACCCCAGGCCGCTCTCGGAGACGACGTATCTCTGTTCCTTCACGCCGACCGTGTTGCCTTGGCTGGAAAACAGTTGGGCCATCTACGTCGGCGACCGGCACGGTAACCTGGGGCTCGTCTATCGCGATCCGGAGATTTCATGCGCAGAGCCGATACCGCTCGTGCTGCATCCGCGTCCTGCAGTTCTCACGTCCGCGGCGCCCGGTTCCGACGCGCCCGACGCCGAAGCCACGTTGCTGCTGTTGGACGTCTATCGCGGTTTGCCGGACGTACCACGTCGCGTGGCGAAGTACCTACGCATCTTGGAGGACGTGCCTCGCAAGGGCGTGCCCCAAGGGGGCGTCATCTGCACATCGGGCACGAAGATTTACACGGTCAAACGCATCTTCGGCACCGTTGGGATCGAAGCGGACGGCTCCGCCCATTTCACGGTTCCCGCCAACCGCAATCTCTACTTCGAAGTGCTGGACGAGAACCGCCTGGAGATTCAACGCATGCGGAGCGTCGTTTGTCTGAAGCCGAACGAACGGCGCACGTGCATCGGCTGCCATGAGCCTCGCACGCAGACGCCGCCCAATCGGTTGGCCAAAGCGTCTTTCAGCCCGCCCAGTCGTCCGAAGCCGCCGCCGTGGGGGACGCAAACCATCAGTTTCCTGCGTGACGTGCAGCCATTGTTCCATGACCGCTGCGTACGCTGCCATGCCCACGACCGCACCAGAAATGGCGTCATCCTCACCGACGATCTGACCGACCAATTCACCATCGCTTATGAAGAGTTGCTGCCCTACCTGAGCGTCGCCAACGCCATGCGCTGGGACAATCCCGACGATGTTCGTCCACGGCGACCCTACACGTATGGCTCGAACGCCTCGCGGCTGGTGAAGCTGCTGCTGGCGGGTCATCATGACGTCTCGTTGACCGATGACCAATGGGAGCGACTCACGAGCTGGATCGATGCCAACGGCGTCTACTACGACCGATACGAGACCTACACGAACAACCGTCATGTCTTCACCGGCCGGATCGACAAAGAGATGCAATCCGTCTATACGAAACGCTGCGCCGAGTGTCACGGCGGTCAAGACGACGGCCGCAACGGGACATGGTGGCGCAGCATCAACCGCCGCGACGTCAAAATGAGCCGAACCTTACAGGCTCCCTTGGCGCGCTCGGCAGGCGGCTGGGGGCGGTGCGAAGAAATTGTCTTTGCGGATAAGGAGGACCCAGACTACAAACGGCTGCTGGCGGCGCTGAGTGAACTGCGAGATCAGCTCTCCGAGCGTCCCCGTGCAGACCTGCTTTCCCTGCGCGGCTGCTCAAGGCACAAGTAAAAAGGAAAAAGGAGAAAGCCACAGGAACAACGCGGGGCTTCTCTCTCTGTCTCTTTACTTTTTCCTTTTTGCTTTTTCCGTAATAAGAAATCAGGAAAGCAGGAATCTCGATAATCGTCTTTCTCCTGCCTTCCTGGGTTCCTAATGTCCTCATTACTGCATTTGGCTAAACAGTTGCCTTTTTCGTCTTACCGGCGGACGTCGATCCACATCGGGCTGGCCCAGGCCAATGCCCCGTATCCGCCGGCGAACCGGACCTGCTCGGTGCGGACGTAGTAATAACTCGTTTTGCCCCATGCCGGGTCCTCGTCGGTCCAGTGGAGTTTCACTTCCTGTTTGTTTGGTCGCGTATCGTAGACGTATTGGGGCGTCTCGGAACCGACGCCGCGTATGATGGAAATCCGGGCGATCGGTTCGGTGCCGATCACGGTGACGTCGATTCGAGGTTTGCCGCGGAGCGTGAAGGCGTCGCCCATCATGTTGTCGCCGCAGCGGACGTCGAGAACGATGTTGTCGTTGGCGCCATAGGAGTGTCGCTTCTTGAACGCCTTCAGAATGCCCTGTCGCGTCGGTTCCTCGGCATACACAACCGCATAGCTGATGTGTGTGCTGTAATGGTCGCTGGAGACCTCGAAACCGAGGCGGTAGCCCTTCATCAGCGCGTTCCAGATGAAACCGAGCGGGCGATACCCGCCGATGCTGTCTTGCGCGTCCTTGGCGGTCGCCGGGGCGCCTTCGTGTTCGTAGCTTTGCCGAAGCCCCTGGTAGATTTCCACGACCGGTTCGACCTCCGGGTCATTATCGCGCCAATCGGTGCCCATGCTGGTCCCGCTGGTGTGCGAGGCGCAAATTCCGCCGAAGTGCTTCAGATACGCATAGAACGTCTTGATGTCCGGCGAGCCCTCTTCGGGTGTGCCATACAGCGGTCCCTTCCCGCCGGGAATCCGTGGCAGCGGCCGGACGCCTCGATAGGCGAACATGGCATTGCGGTGGCCACTGGGATACCTCACGCTCCGTTCGTAAGTGAACATCGGCATGAATGCCCGCGGGTGATGGTAGATGTCGGTCTGCTTCTGAACGAGCCACCACAGGTACTCGACGCCGTAGCCGTTGTCGTGGTCGCCGTTGCCGATCCAGTCCATCTTGGCCGCGTCGATCGCGTAGCGCCACATCTCCTCCAGCGTGCCGTCCTGATCGCGGTGGCTGGTCAGCTCCGTATGCCGGTGGAACTCGCCCCGCAGCAATTGATACGTCTTCCCGCCGACGGTCGCGCGATATTCTCTGATGCGTTTGACGTCCGCGACCTCGTTCGGATGCACCGGAATCTTCACGTCGTCGATCTTAGGCGGCGCGATGAGCGCCGGCGACTTGACTTCGTCGCCGGTCCGGGCCACCGAGCAGTACAGGTCGTTCTCCTTGGCCGATCGGGTGCCTCGCGTGCGGCCGTCCGTACTGTGAACGATCATGACGCCCCCGTCCGTCAGGGGAATCAGGGCCGGGCGGTTGTCCATCAGGTTCTCGGAGTGGGCCAACCGGACCGGCTCAGCCCAACCATCGCCAACATGGTGGGTGACGAAGCTGACCCACATCTCGCCGCCGCCCGTGTTGTTGGGGTGACGTCGAACCAAAAGCCACAGCCGGCCGGCTCCGTCGACCGTCAAACGCGGCAGGCTCAGGCGGCGGGTCTTGGCGTCGGGATAGTTTCGCGAGATTGGATCGGACGGCACAATGCCGGAAGCCTGCTGCAACCGGCCGTCGTCCACTGAGCGGAGCACGATCTCGCGCTGGAAATAGAGCTGGCTGCCTCGCCGACCCTCCCATTTCATGCCGGTATCTTTGCCCCAATTGACGCCGGCCTCCTCGTAAGCGATCCACACGCGGCCGGTCTTGTCCACGGCGACGCTGGGCCGGGCCTCGTACCGCGGCGAAACGGCAACGTCGACCGTGCGGGGCTGCGACTTTGTCGCGCCGGAGATGAGCTTCACGTCGTAGTTGCCGTTCTCGTAGGTGTCGAACGCTACGTGAAGCGTGCCCGCCGAGTCAATCGCCGCGGCCGGACACCATTCGTTTGCCGGGCTGGCCGCCAATCGCTTCTCAGGCCCGGCCTTGCCGCTGGTCAGCGAAGTCAGCAGGATGTCGAAACTGCCCGATCGCCATCCCTGCCAAACCACGTGGACCGCACCGTTGGTGGGATCAGTAACGGCCACGGGGTTGATGTCTGATCCGGGATCACGAGTCAGTCGGATCGTGTCGGACCAACGGGCCGAATCCGGCTGATAGCCGCGGGCGTAGAGGTCCCAGTTCCCCTTGACGTTCTGACTCCAAATGACCCAGACGGCGCCCCCGCCGTCGAGGGCCACCGCAGGACGCCAGACGTCCAATTGCGGCTCGGTCACATCCAGCGGCTTGCTCCACGCTTTGCCGTCAAACTTCAGCAGGCGGACCTGATCGCCGTGACCGGTCGAGAGAAGCGAGTCGAATTTCTTCTCTTCGTAAATGGCCTTGATGTTCAAGGGCTGGGCGTGTTTGTAGGCCATGTAGGCGACCCAAACCGATCCGTTCGCTCCCTTGGCCGCGGCCGGCAGGTCTTCGTCACCCGGCTCGTCGGTCAAACGCACCGTCAAGGGCAACACCTCCACTTGAACTTGCCCGTCCAAGAAGGTTCGCGGCTTGCCCTGGTGAAGATCGCCGAGCGCGAACGAGAAGTTGCCCTGCTTCGTGGTGATCGAGACGGCGGCGGTCGGCGGGGCGTTGAGGGTCACCAACAGGACCGGCCGGTCGAGCGTCGGCAGCTTGGGATCATGAACACTGCGCCGCGGCGGCTTGGCCGGTTTGCGGGCCGTGACCTCCCAAGAATCGCGTCGCACCTGACCGGCTCGCGCCGGCTGGACGGCCACCTCCAGCACCTGACCCTCGGAGAGCGTGATCTTGCCGTCCCAAGGCGTGGGCTTCTTGTCTTTCAGCGCCAGACGCATCCGCAGCACCGCTCCGGCAGTCGGCATCGTGACGCGTTCCGGCGCCTGTGCGAAAGATCGATTCGCCCCCGACAACAGCAAGCACGTCACAACCACCACCCACATGGCTGATCTCGAAGACTTCAAGCTTTTCATCACGATGGTTCTCCTCCCGGGTGAAAAAGGGGACAGGTCCAATTTGTGCGTAGCACCCTGCGGGCCGTCCCGGCAAATTGGACCTGCCCCCTTTTTCACCCACAAAACCCTTGCCCGGATACGCACCGGAACTCTCAACGTGCCATTGATTGTCGCCGGAAACCCTGTCGTGTCAACTCTTGTCCGGGTCGAGTTGATCGACGTCGTCCAGGACGATCAAGAAATCGAGCCTGGCATCGTCGACTTGGCCAGATCGACCGGCTTGGTTCGCGACGTTGTGTTCCGTTCAAACAATCTCAAACGCGGCCGGTTCGCAGAGGCCGACAACTCCCCCCTCATTCGCTGCGAACCTCTGCGACCTCTGCGGGGAGTGCTCCGCTCGTGCGGTTTGAGAGGGTCGTATCGGCTTGTTGCCGGAAATCACCGGAAAACCCGACGAGTGCAGAGGATTCCTTTTCACGTGCGTACCCCGGCTCCTGTTAATATGGTAATTCTGCACAATATAAGATATGTACTGTGCTGCCGAGTCAAATGTCTTTGAGATGAGAGAACGGACATGCTCTTGACCCCCTGGCTGCGTTGCCTGAAGTCCACCGTGCGTTGTGAATCGAGGAATTCTGCGAGGGACAGCTCGCGGCGCAACTCTCTACACAAAAGCCGCTTGCGGCTTAGCCCTCTCAACGCGCACGTCCAGCGCTTGGAAGATCGAACGCTGTTGAGCGTCAGTTCGCAGTTCTATCTGGCCACCGGCACGCTGATGATCGTCACCGATACCAGCGACGATGTGGCCGTCACCGTGGACACGGGCGGGAACGTGTTCGTCAACGGCGGCCAACCCCAGACCGGGCCGTTGCAGGCCCGCAACGTCGCGGCCATCTCGATCAGCGGCGGGCAAGGGGACAACAACATCGATCTGACCGGCGTGACGGCCGCGGACTTCACCGCTTTGACCGGTAGCGCGGGGATTCAGGTGGACGCAGGGGGCGGGGCCGATACGATCTTCGCCAGCCCCATCGGCGGCCTCTATGTCGGCGGACACGGCGGCGACGTCCTCAACGGCGGCACCGGAAACGACACGATCAACGGCGACGACGGCCGCGACACGATCACCGGCAATGCCGGCGACGACAGCCTCATCGGTGAAGACGGCGACGACGTAATCGACGGCGGCGACGGCGACGACGTGATCGAAGCCGGCGACGGCGAAGATTCGGCCGACGGCGGCACCGGCAACGACAACATCCTCGGCGGAAACGGCTCCGACACCTTGAACGGCGATGCCGGCGACGACACCCTCAACGGCGGCTTCAACTCCGATAGGCTCGACGGCGGCGCCGGCAACGACCAACTCTTCGGCGGCGCCAACGGCGACCGACTTCTGGGAAACACCGGCAACGACCGCATCAGCGGCAACGCCGGCCGAGACACCCTCGACGGCGGAGACGGCGACGACACGCTCAAAGGCGGCGTCAACAACGATTCGCTCGACGGCTCGATCGGCAACGACTTGCTGCGCGGCGACGACGGCGAAGACGTCCTGAACGGCGGCGAGGGAGCTGATACCCTCGACGGTGATATGGGTGACGATTTTCTTAACGGCAGCATCGGCGACGACAGTCTGCTGGGGGGCGCAGGCTCGGACACGCTAGACGGGGGTGCTGGGAATGATTCGATCCGCGGCCAAAGCGGCGATGACACGATCGCTGGAGGGACTGGTGATGACTTCATGGAAGGGAACGCGGGCAACGATCTTCTTCAAAGCGAAATGTTGATTGTCAGCATCGAACTCTTCATCACGACAGGACGTACTTTTCCCGATACGGTTCGTAGTGTCTCAGCTGAATTTGACGGTGAAAGCTTTACGTTAAGTACGCCAGAGCCTCTTAGTTCGCCACCAATTGCCGATGGCATTGCCCAAAATCCGCAGAACTCAGACCTCCTGATCGTTGGTGGAGTTAACAATGTCATTCACAACGTAAGCAAGAGTACTGGCGCGTTCACAAGCTTTGCGAGCCCGGCCTTCCCGCATCACTTGGAACTACCAGACGCAAGGACATTATTTACCGCTGATATTCCGGGTGAATTAGCAAGACATCCAATCAACCGCGACGGTTCGCTGGGGCCGGGCACGCTCGTGAGTATTACAGGGGACGATACGGTGATCACAGAGTTGATCACGACACCCGTCGGCTTCTATTACACCACGGGTCCCAGTCTCGGCTTCGGAACCTTCGGCAGGTTGACATTCACGTCTTCCACGACAGCGACCACGAGCCAGCTGCACGGACCCGTAGGGTCGATCGGAAGTGCGCTCCTCCCCGCGGCACACGGAGGCGAGTACGATCCGTTTACCAATTCCATTGTCATCACGGGCTCGGACCACGTCACCCAGTTGGACTTGGCCGGAAACATCATCTCCGATCGAAGTTTTGCAGGTTTTGAGGAGATAATTCCCAATTTCGATCAATTTTCCCTGGATGGGCGCGGCCATCTGTTTGCCGCCAGCAGTTTCGGCCAACTGCTCTTTATTGACTATTCCGACACCGGATTGGTGGGAGACCCTAGCAACTTTGCCGCATTGCCTTTTCTTCTCCCGGGCCTCGATGATGTAGCCCCATTACTGCCGATTGGCTGCAACGTGCCCTTCTTGGGCAATGACACACTTTTGGGCGGCGCCGGAAACGATACATTGCGGGCCGGGGACGGTAACGACTCGCTGAACGGCGGCGCAGGCGACGACGTGGCCAACGGAGGCGCATGTCACGACATCGTCGAGGGTGGCGCTGGCAACGACACACTCTCGGGCGGTCTCGGCAACGACCTGCTCGACGGTGGGAAGAATAGCGACACCCTGCTGGGCGATGCCGGCAACGATACCGTTACCTGGGAGACCGGCGATGGGACCGACCGGGTCGCCGGCGGGTTTGGGTTTGACGAATTGCGGGTGAACACCGCGACGCACAACGATCGCATTACCGTCGGGGCGGCCGATGAGAAATTCACCATCCACCATCGCATTCCCAGCGATCCGGTGGGCGACACGATTACCTCCGAAACGATTGAGATTCTCGCGATCGACTCGAACGGCGGGGCGGATCGGATTGCCGTGGACGATCTGACCGGTGTGCGGAACCTACAGCAGATCACGATCGACGCGGGCCGCGGGGCCGACTTGGTGGATGCTAAGCCGCAAGCGGCTGCGTCGATTTTGGTCTCGGTCAACGGCGGTGGCGGGCCGGATACGATTGTCGGCGGAGCCGGGGATGACGTCATCGACGGCGGCG
>CAZGYE010000108.1:1760-16136 GCA_964530165.1 uncultured Planctomycetaceae bacterium | reverse complement strand
AAAAAAACTTCCAAAAAAATAATTCTGCCCTGCAACTGATCAACTTGGGTTAGGCGCATGCCGCGTGTTCGGAACAACGGGGAGGGCCACCCATGACGAACGATGCCGAGAATTCCAGTGACGACGACCCGACGCCCGACGAGTTGGGCGAGATCGAAGCGGTTGCCGATCGGTTCGAGACTGAGTGGAAGCCCGGCCAGCCGGTGATGCCTTGGCTGAAGGTCTCACCGAAGCTGCAAACGCCGAAGCTGCAAAAGGCCCTTCTGGCCAAATTGATGGAAAGGCTTTGCATCCGTCTCGAATCGGAATCACTAGACGGCCAGGTACCTGAAATCGAAAGATATGTCCCCGACTTCGAGGAATTGGAGTTCGCAGCGTCATCTGCCCAGCTTCCGTCCTTTCAAGAGTTCTGGGCTCGTGCCCGCCGGGAGGCCGGGGACTTTGAGCCGCCACCTCCTGACATCAAACAGTACGAAATAGTCGAGAAACTTGGTCAAGGCAATTTCGGCACCGTCTACAAGGCACGGCACCGTTTCCTTGGTCATTACGTCGCCATCAAAGTATTGAATCCGGAACGTTGCGAGAATCGTCGCGATCGTGAAGCCTTGATCAATGAGGCCAAGCTCTTGGCAGAACGGCTTGACCATGAAAACATCGTTCGAGTTCTCGATGCGGGTGAGATGGACGATGGACAATGCTACGTGGTCTCGCAATTCATCGACGGAATGGACCTGGCGAAGATCATCTCCCATGCGCGCCCCTCACATTTCGAGTCGGCCAAGCTCGTTGCGGCCGTGGCCGATGCGCTCCATTACGCCCACACCCCACCCCGATGCGTGGTCCACCGGGATGTCAAGCCGGCGAACATTCTGGTCAATTCTGAGGGTAAGCCGTACCTGGCCGATTTCGGCCTGGCGATGAAGGAAGAGGATCTTGGTAAAGGGCCGCAGTTTGTCGGCACGCCCATCTACATGAGTCCCGAACAGGCGCAGGAGTTAGGACACAGGATCGATGGCCGCTCCGATATCTTCAGCCTCGGTGTGGTCTTTTATGAGCTCTTGACCGGCCGGCGACCGTTTCGGGGAGAAACCAGAAATGAGATCCTTTGGCAGATCGTCAACCAGGATGCGCGGCCGCCACGGCAGATTGATGACAAAATACCCAAGGAGCTGGAACGAATCTGCCTGAAATGCTTGTCCAGGCGGATCGAAGGGCGTTACACCACGGCCAAGGACCTACACGAGGATTTGTGCGCTTCTCTTCAAGACACGCGACCGAAAGACCTGCCGAGCACCCCGCAGCTTCCCCCGAGTACGACGCCCGTTCCCGATTCAGAGCTGGTGAGGATCATTCCAAAAGGCCTGCGGTCGTTTAACAAGCAAGATGCGGAGTTCTTTTTGGAGCTCTTACCCGGCCCTCGTGATCGCGATGGGCTTCCGGACAGTGTCCGGTTTTGGAAAACTCGGATCGAACAGACAGACCCCGACGACACCTTCGCGGTGGGACTGATCTACGGCCCTTCCGGTTGCGGCAAATCGTCGCTGGTCAAAGCGGGGATTCTCCCCCAACTTGCCGAAAACGTGACCGTTGTCTACATCGAAGCGGGACCGGAGGGAACAGAGACTCGCCTGGTGAGCGGGTTGCGGCAAACGCTGCCTTCCCTCGACGAGGAAGCCAGTCTGACGAAAGTACTCGCCGCCCTTCGGCGTGGTCAGGTGCCGCGAGTGGGTAAAAAGGTGCTTCTCGTTTTGGACCAATTCGAGCAATGGCTGCATGCTCATCGCGCAGAGGAGAGCACGTCACTCGTCCGAGCCCTCAAACAGTGCGACGGCCAACATCTGCAATGCCTGCTCCTGGTTCGCGACGATTTCTGGATGTCTGCCACGCGCTTTATGCGCGAGCTGGAAATCCCTCTTTCCGAAGGGCGCAACTCGGCGGCTGTCGACCTCTTCGATTTGCGTCATGCGCGGAAGGTGCTGCGGGCCTTCGGCCGGGCGTACGGCACGTTACCAGAAGAAGGCACTCCGTTGACGACGGACCAAGAAGACTTCGTCGAACAAGCCCTCGCCGGCCTGGCGCAGGATGGAAAAGTCGTTCCGGTTCGTCTGGCGCTTTTTGGCGAAATGGTCAAATCCAAAGACTGGACGCCAGAGACTCTGGAGTCGTTGGGCGGCGCCAAAGGCGTCGGCATCGCCTTTCTCGAAGAAACGTTCACCGGTCGAACGGCGGCGCCCGAACATCGGCTTCATCGCAAAGCCGCCCAGGCCATCCTCAAAGCGCTCCTTCCCGCGCAGCCGACCGCCATCAGGGGCCACATCCGGTCGTATGGCGAACTGCTGGCAGCGTCGGGGTACGCCGGTCGCCAATCAGAGTTCGAATCCATATTGGACGTTCTGGACCAGGAACTCCGCCTGATCACGCCCGTTGATCCTGAAAACCTCGATTTTGCCAGCGACGGCTCCTGCCAACCCGATCCAGACGAGTGTTGCTATCAACTGACACACGATTATCTCGTGCCGTCAATTCAGGAGTGGCTGACTCGCCAGCAGCAACGAAGCCGACGCGGCCGCATGCAATTGTGGCTTGCCGAGCGCGCGGCACTGTGGGAAGCCAAACCGGACAAACGCCACTTACCCGACTGGTGGGAACACCTCCTCATCCGCACCTCCACTCGCCGACGAGATTGGACCGAGGCTGAAAGTCGGATGATGGAAGCATCGGCCCAGCGGAACTTCCGCCGAATTGCCGTCCGGATCGGCACAATTGTGGCGGTTTTACTGGCACTGCTTGGCTCGACTGTCGTTTCTGTCCGTTGGGCAAAACAGGCGGAAGATGCGAAGAGCGACCTGGTCCGGAAGAACATCGAACTTGATGACGCTCGTAAGGTTGCCGAAAACAAAGCGAGAGAGGCCGACGAGGCACGCCGTAAAGCAGACCATTACCGTAAGGATGTGCAGGTGCGGCTCGCCGAAAACTACCTCAATCACGGTTTTTCCCAGTGTGAACAAGGAGAGGTTGGCTTAGGGATGCTGTTCTTCGTGCGAAGTCTGGAAACGTTGCCCACCGACGACGCAACGTTACAAAATGCAATTCGGTGCAACATAGCTACGTGGTCAAAGGTCTTGTATCGGCTTAAAGCAATACTCCCGCACTCAGAACCGATCGTGGAAGCGAAGTTTGCCCCGACTGGAAACACCGTGCTGACTGTAACGAAGTCGCCGGAAGAAACAGGGCCGCCACAACCTGGTGGCCTCGTTGTCCCCGGCACCGGCAACAAGCAGGAGCAGTCCCAATCACCGGTAGTACCAAGCCGCCTGCCATCCGAACAGAAGAATCACGCAGTGCCGGCATCTCCAGGTCCGTTCGTCGCGTTCGTGCCCGCTGCAAGCTTCACTGCGCGCCTTTGGGACATCGATGCCGGAACTACAATAGCAACTCGGTGCCTTGAAGGGGCAGGGGCGTTCGAGGGGTTTGGCCCTGCCGGCTCAAGAGTCGAGATCGGCCCGAATGGGAAGACCATTGAGATTCAAAAAAAGGCGTCTCCGTTTATTGAGCACAACCTGGAAGGCGATGGCTATGTCATTGCTTCCAGCTCCGATGGCAAGATTGCCGCGATAGGCAAGACCGGGGGCTCCCTGTTTAGCACGGGCGAGCGAGTTGTGAAGTTGTGGAACATCGACACCAAGAAAACGATTGCTTCTCTTGAGCATGATGCCGAAGTCCTCGACGTAACGTTTAGCCCGAACAGCACACGTGTTGCGACTGGAAGCGCCGACAAGACAGCTCGCGTCTGGCACGCGGACAGTGGCAAGCCCATTGTCACACTCACGCATTCCGACGTCGTGTCCAAAGTCTACTTCAGCCCAGATGGCCGCACGCTGCTCACGATAACAGGTGGTCAAGGTATTCCTGCTGACTTTGGCGCCGTAGCGAACCTTTGGGATGTGACAAGTGGCAAGCAAATCGGCCTCCCTTTGCGCCGGTCCAGCCACGAGATACTTACTGGTACTTCGGCCGTGGCGTTCAGCCACGATAGTAAGATGGTTGCGACGGGCAGTACCGACGGGACTGTCCAACTGTGGGACGTAGGCACCGCCGCACCAGTCGGCCCCCGCCTACACCACCCCGCAAAGGTCGACATAGTTGATTTTAGCCCGGGGGACAGTGCTCTGCTTACCGTTTCCGTCGACAACACGCTCCGAGTCTGGTCTCTAAAGCATGCAGAACCGTTCGGCGGGCCAGTAAAGTGCGACAAACATACGTTGCTTCCGGTGCGGCATTCTTTTCCTGCAGATGTGCACGGTGCTCCGCAGGTGCTTGGACTGCATGGCGATGGTTGGCGCTGGTCAACATCCTCGATGTGGGTTTCGCGAAAACCGGACACTGGTGTTACCGAGGGAGCGACAGCCAGGCTCTGGACGTCAAAGGCAGAAGTTGCGGAAATCCTCAAGCACCTTGATTCGCTGAGTGGAGCCGCCTTCAGCCCAGACGGGAACACTTTCTTGACAGTAGCGAACGACGAACTTTGGCTCTGGGACGCCGGTACAAATGAATTCCTGGGGGCTTGCATTTACTCCAGACACCCGATCACCGATGTAGCATTTGCCCCGAACGGGAAAAAGCTGCTGATCGCGAGCTACGGCAATATCGAGTTGTGGGATTTAGGCGCACAACCGAACATGTGCCAATCTTTTGCGTGTAAGGATGAGGATGATCTCATTGGTGGTTGCCACGTTCGGTTCGTATTGGGTGGCAAGGCCGTCGTAGCACAAGGTCTTGGAGCCACGTACTTCTGGTATGCCGATTCGGGAGAGCTTGCTCTTACGTTGAAAGGCGGTGTTTTCTTCAGCTCTGACGGCACGATGATGCTACGCGATAGTAGAAATGCAACATTTGGCGTATGGAGAATCGATCGCTCCCTCGCTGGCGCCGAAGAGCCGGACGTGTCGTTCCACCGCAATGAAGAAGTTGGACGAGCTGTATTCAGTCCCGATGCGAAGAGCGTCGCGACGGTAGACCCATGGGGTGGATCCACTGTCCACATTTGGAGCATCGACACAGCCAATTGCATCGCGACGCTCGAACACAATGCTCCCGTAAGCTCCTTGGCTTTCAGTCGCGACTCGAACACTCTGCTGACTGGAAGTACGGACAAGTCCGCCCGCCTCTGGAATCCGCGCACTGGCGAACTGATTGCAGCGCTGCAACATTCAGATGAAGTCACATCAGTTGCATTTAGTCCGGACGGAAAATGTGCTCTGACGGGAGCCAAGGACGGCACCGCTCGTCTGTGGTCTATTGCTAAGCGCAACTGCCTTTTTCAGCTCCGCTATGAATGGGCAGACTCTGATAGCCTCTCCAGCCTTGTATTCGGTGGTGTTCCACCGCAGGGTTCGCACTTCGACTGCGATGTCGCCTTCAGTCCCGACGGAACGTTGATCGCTACCAGTAACAGCGAATCGGGCTCACTGGCCGCAATCGTCCACCTTTGGAAGGCGCACGATGGAGAGCCCTTTCGGGCAAACATTAAGTTCAAGGGAAGGCTCTTGGCCGTCAACAGTGGTCCCGCTCGAACAATCGTGCTGTCGAAAATTGACGAGCGCACGACCCAGTGTTGGGACGCTACGGCAGGTGAGACGATCGATGTTCCGGAGCGGCAACGTGCCGCCATCGTAATCGGATGCATCAGTCCCGACAGCACAATCGTGGCAATAGCGACCGATGACGGGACAGTTCGGTTACGGCAGCTATCGTCGTCAAGAACGCTGGCCATTCGCCACTTCGCGCATCCGATTTACAGCCTCGCTTTTACTCAGAATGGGAAGCGACTCGTCACGATGGATTCCACCAAGGCTCTTCAACTCTGCGAAGTCCCTTCGCTGCAGCCAGTGTCTGTTCCCCTCCCGCGAGTCCAGGAGGAAACAGATTGTCTGTTGTTCAGTCCTGACTGCAACAGAATGGCTAGATGGAATCCTTTTCGACTTGGAACGGAGGTTCAGTTTTTGGGCACCCGCCTGGGAAAAAAGATTAGCTCGACATTGCAGCACGATGCCGAGGTGATTTCCGCTGCCTTCAGCCCGACGGGCAACCTGCTGGCAACCGGCGGCGTCAATGGTGTACGTTATTGGGACGGCGCAACCGGAAAGCCAATCGGTCCGCCAATTGAGCGCGACAAGGCTGTCAGGTTTACTGCTTTTAGCCCCGATGGTCGACAGCTTCTGACTGGTGAAATAACAAAGGACAGGGATAAGGGCGACCCCAGGAACGTGTTCCCTGTACTTTGGCAAGTTCCTCACCCACCGGAATCTGACCCGGCTCATTTGACGCTCTGGACCAACGTCGTCATCGGCATGACACTTGATGATTCTGGCGCGAAATCTTTTCTCGATGCAAAAACGTGGCGCAGTCGGAAAAAGCAGTTGCAGGAACTGGAACGTCCGCCGCTGCCGTAGCTCGTGATTTCATGTCGTCCTCACCAGCCGCCGTGGCGCCTGGTACCAAAAGCGATATCCGTACGCCTCGCGGTAAGCTTTACACACGGCCCCCACCGCAGCAGCCTTGATGCGGCATGTTCGGTAAGCTCCGCCTCTCGCGTCCCTCCGACCGCCTTGCAACGTTACGTCACCGGATGCTTGCCGAGACTGGACGATACCTACCGCCAACTGCCGTCCGGGTCGATAGGAAGGACTCGCTGTCCCCCAATCCGGTTTTTCCATTCCACTGGAATTTTTCCGAAAAACACGTCGCTTTCGACACCGTTTTGGGGAATAGTCAATAGCGAGCCAGACACACGGTTCGCT
Source organism: uncultured Planctomycetaceae bacterium (assembly GCA_964530165.1). Lineage (GTDB taxonomy): Bacteria > Planctomycetota > Planctomycetia > Planctomycetales > Planctomycetaceae > CAZGYE01. The sequence continues at coordinate 9,336 of CAZGYE010000108.1, read as the reverse complement.
GCCCGCAGTCCCGTGGTCCAACGGCGAGGGCACCTGGCTTACAACCAGGAGATGATGGTTCCTTGGTTCCCCAAAGCACCGAGGAACCGAGCCGGCTTGTCAGGCGCATTGGACCGTTTACGTTGGTGATGATGGGGCACGTGAAGGCGCGGAACGTCACCGAGATTCCGTCGCCCAGCAGGCTCTGTTCCGTGACACAACAAACCCAGACCAATCAAATCGGAGGAGGACGCCATGAAGAACCTGAAAAGAGGGATGCTGTGTGCGATAACGCTGGCGAGCGTATTCGCAGCAGTACCGGGAGGCGATGTTACGGCGGCGGAGCGGCTGAGCTGCGGTGCAAAACCGCAACACTGGTACTACTTGTACCCGCCTTACGCCAGCACCACCGAATTTCAAGGGCTGTTGAATAACCTGGGCATCACCGTGGCAGTCCCGACGCGAGGCGGTGAGCTGATCGGACTCGTCCCCCTGGTTGGCGGCGGCCACGCCGTCGTGAGAATCCCGCCAGACGACAAGCGGCTCCGCGTGGCGCTTCGACCAGGCCACCGCGGCTACCAACAGTCGAGAGACATCCTGTGGAATCACCAAATCTACGCCCGGAGTACGGTCTACCACCTTTATCCCGACCCGCTTCGAAAGAAAATGCGGGGAATGCTGGGCACGCCGGAGCAATTTCCTGGCCCCGGCATTGTCGAAGCAAGCTTCGGATTTCGCCACTGGTTCGACGAAGCAGGGAATCGGCACTGGGATGTATTCCCCGTCGAGGTGGCCAGGAAAGAACCGTTACAGCTCCGATGAACTTTGAAGGCGTCACGCCAGACGGTCAGCGCATGGCACTGGCCGTCACGTGGCGCCTTTCTTGCGACAAAACCCCTCGGCATTCCCTACCACGTGTCAATTCTCAATTTCACTGCAGTTTTTTCACAAAACGCGTCGCTTTCGAGCCCGTTCTGGGGAGCTGCTTTTAGTGGATCGCACGTGAAGCCGAACACACGACCGCACCGAGGCGTCGCCAACCAACCACAGCGGCGATGACCGGCACCCGACTCGATGCTTGTTCAAATTCACCCGTGCGCGCTACGTCCCGATCGCTCAGTGGATGGCCCTTCGACTTACCGTTAGTCGAGGTCCCACTTCGGATCCCCCGTTGGAAAAGTGAACACGAATGCAAGGGAGTCGTGCCATGACGCAGCACGCAGTCACACCTAAGTGTGCGGACATGTTGGTCGAGTTGCTTCAGCAGCTCGGATGCCTGATCGAAGGGATTCCCACCGGCGTCGCGCCAACGAATGGGTTTTTCAAGGCACGAAACATTGTCGAGGCGTTGCCTCTGACAACCGAGACGTTTTGCGTCGAGGTCAACCGACTCCAGAACGCTGAAACGTACGCCAAGGCCGGCGAACCCGGCGCGGCATGCTTCGAACTGAAGTTGTTGATGCGAGGTTTCGCCGGCGGTGCCTGGCCTCGCCGGATTCAGCGAGAAACGCGGCTAGCCGCTGTAACGCCCGTTGGCATTTAAGTTCGTCCAGGATCACTTCGACTCAAGCGTTAAGAGTGAACCCTGTCCCTTCTCACCGACGATAATTCAACCGACTGCATGGCTGGAGGAAAGTGATCAAATGAATGAGACCAGGCGCGCTGAACGTCGAATTCGAATGTATGCCCGGATCGACATCGTCATTCGTCATGAACCGAGAAAGACGAACTCGACCAATTCTCGGCAAACAGACGGACAAAATGACATGCCGACTTCCAAACAGATCACGGAAGTCCGGCAAGTTGTTCTCGCTGTCGGTAGAAGTAGGCCTCCGAAAGTGGTCCTCGACATGCTGCCGATGCGTAAGCACACAGCACTCCTCGGGCTCCGCATTCTGGAACTGGAGGGTCAGTATTCGGGCTTCAGCAGACGTCCGCGTCCGAACATCCGAGAGAAAGTCGAGAAGTTCCTGCAGTCCCGAACGCTCCCAGGAACTCAACCGGGTTCTCAGACGAATCCCGCAGCGTAATCTGTAGTTGGTCGGAAAGAACAACCATTGAACACGAACGACAGGGAGCTGGTCATGAAAACGTACATGTCGACGTTGTTGGCTGCCGTATTGGCTGCCGCTTTGGCCCAGCCTGCTGCCGCGTGCGGCCCGTGGTTGATACAGCGGACAATCTGGGTTCAGGTCGAGAACCATTCGGGCAAGCCATGCCACGTCCACGTTGCCGGACGCTGCTACGGAGTGCTTCAACGCGGAACTGTCCTTTGGGTTCCCGCCGCCGAAGGGAACGTCCAATTCTTCATCGCCGTAGACGGCTGGCAACGGGTGGAAACAGTGCATTCACACCAGGCATTTCGGTTCCTTATCGGCCGAGCGTCGCAGCCCATTCCCGTGGAGAATCGTCCACGGGCAAAACCCGAGGGAAAACCCGCAAAGTCCGGATCGGACGAGCCGAGCAAGTCGGAAGACGCTGACAAGCTCCCAGAGACCGTTGTCCCGCAAAGGCGTAAACCAGCTTATTCAAGGCACAAAGGCCTCTTGCTGATTCGGTTCGAAGCCCCCTGACCACCGCCTGCATGGGCGGCGATTTCACGGCTCCTGGCATCTGGATCGATTGGAAATCGTCATCCACATCACGACAGTCCCCAAGAAAGTCTCCACGCGCGACTGGAGAACGAGACAGACCGTCAGGACAACGGGGAAGATGAGATAGACAAATGAAGAACCTGAAAAGCGTCCCACGAACCGTGAGACCTCTGCATTTCTCAAATGGGGAAGTATCCAAGAGATTGTGGATTTCACGGTTTCGCCTCAGTAGCATGAAGGCGATGGGGAGCGACGATTGCGCGGGAACGTGGATCTGGCCAACGCCCGAATCGTGCGGCGGGCATGTCAACTTGCCGGCGTGAGCGGTTCAAGGTGAACGGTCCGACCCCAACAACTTCAAGGAGACCAGCGATGTTCCATCGCAGTCTGTTTACCCTACCGTTTTTCTTCGCGTTAGCCGTCGTGGCACTCAGTCCGTCTGAGGCGCATGCCCGGGGCCGGGGACTGGTGGTGATCACCTGGGGTGAGGACATCAAGCACGTCGAGGACATACCGCCTGAAATCAAGCCAATCCTGCAGGAGAAGCTATCGGGCAATTGGGCTGTTGGATACAAGTACCGCTCGTTTGGTGTATTCTGGCTCGACCTCTGGACGTGGGATGGACGACTCTGCCTATACCAAGGCGACCGTTATTCGCCGTTGGAGCCCCGTCAGGCTGCATTGCTGCTGAACAAGTCAGAAAGAGAGTTGAGTAAGCCGTTCTTCTATATGTTTCCTCCGGGCCTGCTGATTGTTCTGGCCCTTGCCGCAATTGCCATTCCGATCAAGTTCTTGGGGAAGTCGGACGAGCAGGAACTGAACGAGCGGCTCGCGCAAATTGCTACCGATTCGAGGTACAAAGAGGCTTTGGAAATCGTCGCCGACGAGACCGGAAACGCAGGGGCTTCAGAGGCGCCAGAAGGCGACGGGAGCCGTGCCGGAGACCCTGAATCACAGGCAGTCCACTTTCAGTCGGCATTTGAGAAAGGCGTCGAGCACCTCGTTGAGCAAGGAATCGAGCGCAGTGAGGCTGACGAGAATCTGCGGTTGCTGTTGGCTGTCCTGATGGCCGACGCGAAAGAGAGTTGAACGCGCGGCCGTCGTGATGATTCTGAAATTTCCGAACGGTGGAAACATTCAGCACTGTTGCGGATGTGACGGTTGCCTGCCATGATTGCAACAAGGGGAAGGGCCACCCATGACGAACGTTTCAGCCGACCCCAGTGACAACGACCTGCCGCCCGACACGTTGGGCGAGCCCGGTGCGTTGGGCGAGCCCGGTGCGTTGGGCGAGATCAAAAAGGTTGCCGACCAGTTCGAGCTGGAGTGGAAGCCTGGCGGTCCCGTGACTCCGTGGCTCGCGAAGGTCTCCACGTGGCTTGAACTTCGGTCTGTCGGCTGTGCTGTTTTCTCACAGCGGCGGTTCGCCAGGCTCTCCGCTCGGCTTCAAGGTCGCATGCTCGCTGAGCTCATAGAACGGATCGCTCTTCGTTTTGAAGAGGCCTTTGAGGCAGCCGAAACTCCAGCGGGCCGTCCTCGCATCGAAGACTACTTGCCCGACGATATGCCCGAGCCGGATCGGAGGACACTCGCGGTGCGACTCATCACGCTGGAACTCCAAGGCCGCAGACAGGCCGGCGAACAGCCGACACGGCATGAGTATCTTGATCGATTTCCAGATATCGTTGCCGAAATTAGTGACAACGACCTGACGTTCGACGCGCTGGGCGAGATTGAAGAGGTTGCCGACCAGTTCGAGCTGGAGTGGGAGCCTGGCGGTCCCGTGATGCCGTGGCTCGCCAAGCTCTCCGACCGGCTCCGAGATCGTCTGCTCGTCGAGCTCATCGAGCGCATTGCCTTTCGTTTCGAAGAGGCCTTTGAGGAAGCTGACACCCCGGCACAGCGTCCCCGGATTGAACACTACCTCCCCGCTGACATCCCCGAGCCGCATGCGAAGAGACTCGTGGTGCGATTCATCACGGTGGAACTCCAAGGCCGCAGGCAAGCCGGCGAAGAGCCGACTCGGCAGGAGTATTTCGATCGCTTTCCGGATGACGTTGCCGAAATTGCGAAGGCTTTTTCAGCCACGTTCAATCTGAACCCCACGATCCTGATGGGAGATCAATCCGATTTCGAAACCGACGCTCCGCCACTGCCTGAGCGATTCGGACGCTATCGCGTCACTGCGAAGCTCGGCGAGGGTGGTTTCGCCGTTGTCTACAAAGGGTTGGATGACGAACTCAAGCAGGACGTCGCCATCAAAGTGCCGCATCCGCATCGCTTCGCGACGCCCGAGGATCGCGACAAGTTTCTCAAGGAAGCCCAGACTGCTGCCAGCCTCCGCAAGCATCCCGGCATCGTCACCATCTACGATGTCGGTCGCGACGGCGACACGGTCTTCGTCGTGATGGAATACGTTGAGGGCCACAGCCTCGAAGAAGCCCTCAAATCAGAGCCCGTCTCTCCGGAGCGTGCGGCCGAGTTGATCAGTTGCATCAGCGACGCCGCAGCGTATGCTCACCAGCAGGGCCTCGTCCATCGTGATCTCAAGCCCGCCAATGTGCTCATTGATTCAGAGGGACAGCCCCATGTTGCCGACTTCGGGTTGGCCGTTCGTGAAGATTTCCAGCGGGCGCGCAAAGGGGAAATCTCCGGCACCCCCGCCTACATGGCCCCGGAGCAAGTCCGTGGTGAAGTGCACCATTTCGACGGCCGAACCGACATCTGGTCCCTCGGAGTGATACTCTACGAGATGCTCACCGGCCGGCGGCCGTTTCGCGGCAGCAACTACGATGAATTGTTTGACGAGATTCAGAACCAGGAACCGAAGCCGCCTCGCCAAGTTTCTCCGAACGTGCCCGTAGAACTGGAGCGGATCACGCTCAAGTGCTTATCGAAGTCCATCCCTGACCGGTACGCCACGGCACAAGACTTGGCCCACGACCTACGGAAATGGCGAGTCTCGTCCAAACCCCGAAAGGGCCTGCCTCGTCGAATAGTATTCACGTTTGCTGTCTGCGTCGGGCTGCTTGTGGTATGGGCGGCTTACAAATCCTTCTGGTCAGTGACCGACAGCGCACCACATCACTTGACGGGTACCGTGAATGTCCGCGTGTGGGATCCCGACAACAAGCAGCGGCGGGGACTGGCGCTGACAGATTACGGTGCATTGCCGCTCCAGGCCGGTGACCAGATTCGCGTCGAAGCCGAAGTCACTCCGCCGGCCTACGTGTACCTCGTGTGGATCGGCACCGACGGCCAAGCCTCCCCCGTCTATCCCTGGAAGGACGGACGTTGGGACCAGTTTCCAGCCGAACAGTGCACAGTCACAACGCTTTCACTCCCGGAAGAGCGCGACGCCGGTTGGCCGATGCACGGAGCAGCAGGCATGGAAACGCTCGTCCTGTTGGCCCGCAAAACACCTTTATCTGAAGAAATTGACCTCCGAGAGCTCTTCAGCGGTTTCCCGGCCCAGCCGCATCAACATCCACAGACCCTCGTGTGGTTCGACGACGGGAAAATCACACAAGACAGAAACCGATCACCACAGTTCTTCAATGTGCAAAAGATCGATGATCCGATTTTGACCACCCAGGAGCGTCTGGAAAAGCGGCTGAAGCCACATTTCCCGCTGCTCCGTGCGGTCAGTTTTGCCAACCGGGGAGAGTAACGGCAAGAGCCTGCCTGACAATCAATGTTTGTTTTGGCAAGGGGTGACGTCATGGCTCAATCAGCACGTGCGTTAACGCTCCTGATTTCGTTGTCGGCCGCTCTTGGCCTGGCAGTGCCTCATTCCGTCGGAGCCGCTGCCGACAAACCGATGGCCCTTAAGACGCAGTCGTCTCAACAGACCGCTGCGGAACGCCGCGAGCTCGAAGAGCAAGCGGCATGGTTCAACGCCAGAGGGGTCCAACTCTACCAACGAGGACGTTACGCGACCGCGACCATGGGTTTGAAGCAAGCGCTACACATACGTCGGCGGCTCTATCCCGCAACGCAATACCCCAACGGGCATCCCGATCTGGCCACAAGCCTCAACAACCTGGGCGCCGTGCTCGACTCCCAAGGCGAATACGCCGAGGCCCGCAAATACTACGAGCAGGCCCTGGAAATGACGCGCCGGCTCTACCCCGAACAGCAGTTCCCCAACGGGCATCCCGATCTGGCCAGAAGCCTCAACAACCTGGGTGCCTTGCTCAAGTCCCAAGGCGAATCCGCCGAGGCCCGCAATTATGTCGAGCAGGCCCTGGAAATGAGACGCCGGCTTTACTCCGAAGAGCAATACCCCAACGGGCATCCCGAATTGGCCACAAGCCTTAACAACCTGGGTGTCTTGGCCGACTCCCAAGGCGAATCCGCCGAGGCCCGCAAGTACTACGAGCAGGCCCTGGAAATGACACGCCGACTCTATCCCGAACAGCTGTATCCCGACGGGCATTCCGAATTGGCCACAAGCCTTAACAACCTGGGTACCTTGCTTGACTCCCATGGCGAATCCGCCGAGGCCCGGAAGTACTACGAGCAGGCGCTGGAAATGTTCCACCGACTCTACCCCGAACAGCAGTACCCCAACGGACATCCCGATCTCGCCACAAGCCTTGGCAACCTGGGCGCCGTGCTCGACTCCCAAGGCGAATACGCCGAGGCCCGCTCGTACTACGAGCAGGCCCTGGAAATGAATCGCCGGCTCTACCCTTCCGAGCAGTACCCCAACGGGCATCCCAATGTGGCCAGAAGCCTTGGCAACCTGGGCGCCTTGTTCGACTCCCAAGGCGAATACCCTGCGGCCCGCAAGTACTTCGAGCAGGCCCTGGAAATGACACGCCGGCTGTACCCCAAATCGCAGTACCCCAACGGGCATCCCGATCTGGCCACAAGCCTCAACAACCTGGGCGCCTTGCTCCACTCCCAAGGCGAATCCGCCGAGGCCCGCAAGTACTGCGAGCAGGGCCCTGGAAATGAATCGCCGGCTCTACTCCGAACAGCAGTACCCCAACGGGTGT
>CAZGYE010000108.1:0-1660 GCA_964530165.1 uncultured Planctomycetaceae bacterium | reverse complement strand
GGCCCTGGAAATGAATCGCCGGCTCTACTCCGAACAGCAGTACCCCAACGGGTGTCCCGAATTGGCCACAAGCCTTAACAACCTGGGCGTCTTGGCCGACTCCCAAGGCGAATCCGCCGAGGCCCGCAAGTACTACGAGCAGGCCCTGGAAATGACACGCCGGCTCTACCCCGCCAAGCACTACCCCAATGGGCATCTCGATCTGGCCAAAAGCCTTAACAGCATGGGCGGCTTTCTGTCTTCCCAAGGCGAATACGCCGAAGCCCGCAAATATGTCGAGCAGGCACTTTCCATCTCCCAAAACCTGGCCGAGCTGTTCTGCGCGGCATCCTCAGAAGCCGAAGCCGTCAACTTTACGGCGGCACTGCCGCTGACCCAAGATGCTCTGCTCTCCGTTTCGAGGGAACTGGGTGCACCGGCCGAGGATCTCTACGCCTCTTTGTGGCGGGGCCGTCGCGCCATACAGCGGACGGGCAGGAGCCGGCAGCAAGCGCTGGCCAGCCTCCACAACCAGCCGTTACAAAAGCGCTATGCTGAATATCTCGATACCCGCACCACGCTCGCCGCGCTGACGCTGGCCCCCGCCGAGGCGAATCCGAAACGGGCGGCGGCCCGCCTCGGGCGCCTGCAAGAGCTAAGCGCGCAGAAAGAACGCCTCGAACGCGAGTTGGCTGCCAGCGTTCCCGAATTCCGCCGACAACTCCTCGCGTGGCGCAGCACACACCTGCAACTGGTCGATAGCCTGCCCCTTCAAACAACCTTTATCGACGTGTATGGCTACGTTTACTTCACGTGGGATCCCAATCACCCAGGGAAAGCGGGAGAACGGCGACTCCGCAGTTATGTCGCGTTCCTGCTCCAGCACGGCAAGCCGCTGCTGCGGGTTGAGCTTGGCCCAGCCGACCCCATCGACGCCGCCGTGGCCGCTTGGCGTCAACAGATTGTGGACGGAAAACCGCATGCTGCTGCCGACCAGTTGCGGCGGTTGGTTTGGGAGCCGATCGGCAAGCACGTGGCTGCCGACACGAAGCAGGTCTTCCTGTGTGTGGACGGGGCACTGACCCGGATTCCGTGGGGCGCTTTGGCGGGCGACAAGCCGGGGAGCGTCCTGTTGGAGCAATACGCCTTCGCCATTGTCCCCGACGGACAATTCCTCTGGCAGCAACTGACGGCGGAGGGACGTACCCGGCACAAGTCAGGAAAAGGTCTGTTGGTCGGCGATGTCAGCTACGACGACCGGCCCCAGACCAACGTCACACCGGAGCAACTCGCCGGGTTAAGATCGGCCGTTCGCGGCGAACACCAAATTCACTGGCCGGCATTGCCTGGTACGAAGAGCGAGCTGGCACAATTGGACCGGCTCGCCGGCAGCCGCGAGCTGGTACGGTTCACCGGAAAGGCCGCCAGCACAGCTCAGGTTTTGGAGGCTCTTCCCAAAGCCCGTTGGGCACATTTCGCCACCCACGGGTTCTTTGCCGACCCAAAGTTTCGTTCGGCACTTCAGCTCGATCCGAAACAGTTCGAGCGGTTTCATACGTTCGGGATGCATGAACGAACCACGTTCGCCGGACGCAACCCGCTGGTGCTGTCGGGTCTGGTTCTGGCCGGGGCGAATTTGCCGCGACCCACGGACTCCTTCGGCATCCCGCACGGCGACGGC
>CAZGYE010000107.1:0-16313 GCA_964530165.1 uncultured Planctomycetaceae bacterium | reverse complement strand
CCGATGAATCGGGTTACTACGAACAATTTTCAAAAGACTGCTAATCCGAAGCGTTTCATTCTGCTGGCTCGTGAACGATGACGGTTTGATCCGCGCTGAGACTTGGGAGGGTCTGCTTCCGGCCGGATGGCCAGTCGATTTCTATGCGATCAATGGCGTTCCTTTGTCCCAGCCCGAAAGAGAGAGCCGGGTCGTTAGACGAAAAGTAACTCGCTCCGCTCTTGACCTGTCGAGTCTGTGTGCGCCGCCCCATCTGAATTCGCACTCTGGCGCCGACGGCGTCGCGATGGCTCGTCAAGCCAATCAGCCGGAGTCGCAGCCAATGTCCCTCGCTTTTCGACCGGTTCGACAAGAGGGCGACGGGTTCATTCGTGTGGGCCACCACGAGGTCGACATCTCCATCGTGATCGAGGTCGCCCATGGCCACTCCGCGTCCGACATGGGGCGCCCGCGTGTAGGCGCCGGCTTGCGGCGCGACATTCACGAACTGTTTCCCTTTCTGGTTTTCGAACAGCAGCGGGCGCTGGCGGTACGGCGCATTGGGCGAATGATAGACGACGTGTCCGTTGCTAACGAAGATGTCTTCGTCTCCATCCCGATCGAAATCGAAGAAAACGGTTCCAAAACCGACGTAAACTCCGCGTAGTCTCGAGACGCCTGTTTGACTGCTGACGTACTGGAAGAGGCAATCTCCTTGATTGCGGTACAAAGCGCAGCTCTGGTCTTCGAAATTGGCGACCCACAGATCGGGCTTGCCGTCCAGGTCGAAGTCGCCGAGATCGACGCCCATGCTTCCATCCGCCCCCGCCTCTTCGTTGAGGCCGGCGCCGCTCATGATGCCGATCTCCTCCAGCCGCCCTTTGCCCTGGTTGCGATACAGCCTGTTCGGTGTGCCATCGTTGGCCACGTAGTAGTCGAGATCGCCGTCAAGGTCCAGGTCGGCAGCGAGTACGGCGAGTCCTTTACCGCCCTCGACCAACCCGACCTCGTTCGTGGCGTCGCGAAACGTCCCGTCGCCGCCGCTCAGGAAAAACCTGTCCGAAAGGGCGTTGAACAGTGTCGGCGAGCACGTGTCGCGCTCTTCCGGACTGGGGCCACAGAACGGATGATTGTCGAAAGACCAGTCCACATAATGCGCCAAGTACAGATCGAGATGGCCGTCGGAATTCATGTCGCCCCAGGCGGCGCCGGTGCTCCAGCTACTGTCGGTCAAGCCGGCTTGCTCGGCGACCTGCGTGAAAGTCCCGTCGCCATTGTTGCGATACAGAAGCAGTCCCCCGTATCCGGTGACCAGCAAGTCCGGTGTACCGTCGTTGTCGTAATCACCAACAAAAGCACCGTGAGAATAGAACGGTGCAGCGGCCACTCCGGCCTGCTGCGTGACCTCGGTGAATCGCAGACGGCCGTCGTTGCGAAACAGGGCCGGGGGCAGACCGAGTATTTCTCGTTCGTCACCGAAATAACCGCCCCCAGGGAAGAAGACGTCTAAATCATGGTCCCCGTCGTAGTCAAACAGCGCGACGCCGACGCCCAGCGTCTCCAAGAGTGTCGCGTGATTTGCCTCCCGACCGTTTCGCGGAACAAACTCGAGGCCAGCTTGGGGGGCCACATCCACAAACCGCGCAGCCGTGTTCATTGGGGAGAGTGCCGTTTTCTCACCTTTCTCTGTGGGCCGTTGTCTTGTCATGTTGTCACGGCCGCGAGGCCTCGATTGGTGGTCATTGGGAGCGGCTGACGTTTTCGCGCCCCTATCGACGTTCCAGCGGCTGTCGCCGGCTAAGGCTCGATGGTGGGCGGCGCGCTCTCGATCGCCCAGCAACGCATAGTGTTCGGCCAGAGCGGCGTGCGTCGGACGGTGGTCAGGATCGATTAAAAGCAGGCTGCGCCACCAGTTCACCCCGTCTTCACGAGACTTGTACCGCCAGGTCAGCGCCCCAATCTCAAAACGCAGGTCGACATCGTCCGGGCTGTTCAACAGCCGGTCGACAAGCCTTTTCCGCCGTAAGAGTGCTGGTGTGGCTTCGGCAACGAATTCGAAATGTTTGCGGGCCTCGTCGGCCCTGCCTTCTGCTTGCAGCGCCCTGGCATACGCGTAGACGACCTCGCGACTCTCCGGCCTGAGTTTGGCTGCATGCTGCAACCGGCTCAGCGCTCTGCGCGATTGGCCCGACGCCAGCTCCAAGTTGCCCTGCGCCAGAAGTGCGTCGGCGTTATCGGGCTCCTTTTTAAGAACCTGACTGAGGAGCTTTCTCGCATTATTTCTCCGGCCAAGTTTATCCATGCACTCGGCAGAGGAGACCTTTGCGGCCAGATTCGTCGGCTCTTCCCGGAGGACGCGGCGGAGCTCTTCGGAGGCCTTCTTGATTTCGCCTTGCTTGATGAGGGCTTTCGCGAGCCCAAATCGCGCATCGGTGCGGTCAGGGGCCAGCTCCAAGGCTCGGCTGTAATGTCCGACCGCCTGCCCCCAATCGAACTGCGTTGCCGCGAGTTGCCCGCGCATGATGTGCGGTTCGGGGTCATCCGGGAAGTCTCTCTCCCAGCCGTCTAATACGCCCAAGGCATCCTTGATGCGAAACAGGCCGAACGCCGCCGTGACGTAGGCCTTGCAGATCTCCGGGCCGTCTGACCCCGGATTCTCGAAGAGTACGGGCCAATAACGTTTGACTTGGTCGTACTGCCCCGTCTGCGCGAGCGCCAACCACTGCTCGCGTCTGAGCTGCGCGACTGGCCAACCCATCTCGGCCGCTCGGGTCAAATGAAATTTCACGCTTTCAAACTCGCCAAGCCGCCGATGGCAGCGAGCAAGCAGATAGTGCAATTCGGCCTTTTCAGAGGAAAGCATGTCGGCCAATCGCAACCAGAGCATGGCCCGTTTGTGCTGGCGAGCCTCCAGGGAAGCATATCCACGCCACATGGCCACCTCGAACGTGATCGCCCATGCGGCGACCAATGCCGCGGCGAGAACAACCACCACGGCGGCGAGTCTCTGCGCCTTCCAGCCAAATAGTCTGTGACGAAGCACACGGGCTCGCCGCCGCCGTGCGGCGGCTCCCCGCCGGCGGAAGCCGGAGCGCTTCAGGATGATGCGAATCAACCGGAAGCATCGCCAGAGCCGGCGGGACGTTGGCCGCCGTTGAGCACGGTCGGGGGAAGTGCTGTTCATTCGATGTCACTGCTTCGATGACGCCCCATCCACGGTTGAAAGTGGACGGCGACGTCGACTGTGTTCAGGTTATCCCCCTTCTCGTTTATCGGCAACCTCCTGATCGCTGTTCGCTAAATTGTTCCGACGCGTCCCAGCAGCAACAGTGACAACGACGGCCGATGCTCATGTTTTCCGTTCCGTAGAGAAACGCACGCCGCCTTTGAGCTGTGAGGCGTCAGCGTAGTTGATGGATGATCGTCAGCGCGTCTACCGGTATGTCACCGATCACTTGCGTCGCACCGTCCGGCCAGATGATGCGCACCTGGTCCACGCGAGTGTGAGCGCCCAGTCCGATCGTCACCGGAAGCTCCATCTGCGACAGATAACTTCGTGTCGGCAGGACCTGCCGAGAAAGAACCAGCTTGCCCAGGCGGACCTGAATGCGGGCGCCGATGGCCTCACGGTTTCCGCCCTGTCCAACGAGTCTTAGCCGAATCCAGTGGCGTCCCATCCTCTGGTCGTTACGCAACAGCAACGCCGGTCCACCGTTTTCGGTGATGAGCACGTCCTGGTCGCCGTCCGCGTCGATGTCGGCATACGCAGCCCCGCGCCCGAGAATGGGGCGGTGCAAGGCTTCACCACACTTTTCAGCCGGCACCAAAGCGAACGGCGCTGGTTCTTTTCCGTAATACCAGAAGAGCTGTGTCGGCTGCAGATAATCGAAGCCTTCTACCGCAGAGCCTTCGGGAGTGTTGATGCTACCGTTGGCCTGCAGCATGTCGAGCTGTCCGTCCAGGTCGCAGTCGAAAAAGAACAGGCCGAATGTCGTTACCGGCCCGGTCTCGGCAGCCAGGCCGGTCTCCACGACCTCATCCAGAAACTGCAAACGGGTATCTTGCGACGCGAATACGCCGGTCTCTTTGTTGTTGATATTCCCAATGGCGATCGCCAATCCGCGATTGTTGGGAAGCTCGTTGAGATCAATTCCCATCCCGGCCAGGTTGCGACCGAGTCGATCAAAGGCCACTCCGTTGGGCACACCGATCTCCCGGAACGTGCCGTCACGCTGATTGTGGAACAAAAACGTCGGCGCCTGATCGTTGGCTACGACGAAGTCAATCCACCCGTCCTGGTCGATGTCATAGCCTAAGACGCCCAGCGCCTTGGCCGCAGGTCCTTCACCCCCCGCGTCGTCAACGTGCAGTCCCGCAGCGGCGGAGACATCCGCGAAGGTTCCGTTTCCCTCGTTTCGGTACAGCAAACAATAGGCGCCGTCGAAGCGGACCGGCGGAAGATAACTGGGTGCCCCCCGCAATTCGTGGATCATCGAGAGGTCCAGCTCGCGCGACCAATCGACGTAGGTACACACGAACAAGTCCAGATCGTCGTCGTTGTCGTAATCGAACCAACCGCAACTGGTCGACCACTGGTTTTCGCCGCCGGCGACGCCGGCTGGCTGGGTGACGTCGATGAACGTTCCGTTTCCCAAATTGTGGAACAACCGGTTCGCTCCGACGGCCGTTAGATACACGTCGGGAAAGCCGTCCGCGTCGTAGTCGCCGATGGCGACTCCCATGCCGTAAAGCACGACGTCCAGTCCCGCATGGCGGGTCGCGTTGTCGAAGTGCCCGTTCCCGTCGTTGCGATACAGCGCTGTCGTGGGAGGCGGACGATCGCCGCCTTGTTCCTCGGACCAGTGGCGGGAGTTGACCAACAGAATGTCCTGGTCGCCGTCCCCGTCGAAGTCAAAGAACGCGCAGCCGCTGCCGAACAATTCCGGCATCAGCAGTTCCCCTTCCGCTCCGTTGACGTGCTGAAAGTCGATGCCCGCCTCAGCGGTGATGTCGGTGAATTTGACGTCGGGAAATGCATCCATCGGCACCAGGGCGACCCTCGGCGAGTCGACTTCCTGCTTCCCGTGTCGCGTATTCAGCAGAAAGACCGCTGCGGCAATGACGATCGCGCTGCCCGCAAGAGCGGCGGTAACGGGCCGACGGCGAGGCGGCGGCTTGCCGGCATCCTGCCGACCCTCGAGAACGTCGTCGCCTCGTCCGCGAAACGGCGATGCACCCATGAAAAAGACTTTCGCGCTGATCAAGTGATGTGGAAAAGTCCCACCACCCTGCCGCTCTAGCCGGAAGAACCGCTGGGCTTCAGCGTCAGCTCGTTGCGGACCGCGCGGACGCCCGGTTCGAGGCGGACCGTTATTTCCGCAAGCTTTCGCGTTCGCTCGGAATCCACTTCGCCGTGCAACGTCACCTGCCCGTTCTCATCAAGCGTCAACGTGACACCACTCGTGGCGATGCCCCGGCTCGCGAGCTTTCCGAGCTGCGTTTGCAGAGACTTGCTGATCGACGACGGTTCCGGCTTCGGAAACGAAAACGCGATTCGTTGCAGCGGGCGGATCACCCGGCGCGTCCGGCCGGCTCGATTGCGGAGTTGGTTCGAAATGGCAGTATTCCCAAACCCATTCCGTTGACTTCCCTGACCGCCGAGTCGTCCCAATCGGGCGGTGTTTGTCTGTTGTGCATTCCCTTGACCGGCGAACCGACTGCCGACGAACTGGCCCGCATTGTTCCCGCGGCCTGTAAAGCCCTGTCCGACGTTCGCGCTCAACGCTCCCAGTTTGGTCGTGATGTCAACCGTCGATTGACCCAATCCCGATCCCGTCAGCGGCGATCGGCCGGTTGTCCCGCTTCCAGACCGGGCGCCTGATTGGCCGGCTGGACCGCGGTTGCCGAACAGGCTTTTCGACTGAGCGCGAACCTCAGCAGTCGATAGCGCACAGAATGCAAATGCGCAAACTAAACCCGAGAGACAAATGCGCGAAACACAATGCATGCCCGTTTCTCCCCGAAGAGAAGAGGATCGCCTGCAAGAGAGGGCAAGCGAGACGGCAGTCACTCGGCCGCCTCATCAAGTATACCGCGCACGGTGCGCCGAAACAGCGCCAATTTCACCTCGTGCGGCCATAAGTTCTGAAACCCGGTCAAGTGCGTTCATCGTGGCACTTGGATCGTGTAGCTCTTGAATTTGTGTCGACGCTTGGAATGAGAGCCGCGCGTAGCCGGCTCAGAGCGAGCCTCGCCGGAGAGATCGTCATGACGGCCCCGATCGGCGGATTCCGGGCCTTCCCGACTCCCCGACCACTCTGCGGGCGGCGCCCGGCGGTGCGCGTCAGGCCCGGCCGCCGGACGTTCGAACGTCGGGCGATTCCAGGCTGGCAAAGGCTGTTCGGCAGACCGGTCCCGAGTTGATGGGACGGGTGGTGTCTCTTGCTCGAAATGCAAGTTTGCGAAGCTCTTCTTGTCAATGTGGCCGGTTGCGGATGTCTGTCTGAGCGATTGTTCCGACGATTCCTCGGTTGTCCCTGACAGAGTTACGTTGACCATCTCGGAGAAGATCACGGGGCCTTCGGCCGGCTTGAGCCGGACCCGTAATGCGCAGTGCGCCTGATGATGACCTTTGCGGACATAGGGCACAAAGACGTGATAGGCCGGCCCCAGATCTGTCTCTTGCCGGTGCACTTTCCAGGCGTCGCTGAGAAAATCGAACTGATGAATGGGTTTTGATTGTTCTTCTCGGGTCCCCTGGTCGTCGAACACGTAGACGCGGACGTCGCCGCTCACTTCAGCCGGCGTTGCACTCCGCCCGGTGAAGAAGAAAATCTGGCCGGCGAAACCGCGGGCGGGAAGGCCGTCGGGCCGGTGTCCTTCGGCCGGCTGCCACAGGCAAAGAATCTTAACAGCCGGATTTTGCGCATCAGCTTGCGGCTCCTTATCCTTCTTCCATTTCAACAGGTTGCTCGCAGCGCAGCCTGAGAGCACTAGGACCAGGCAGCCCGCGGCCAAACACTTCGTCGAAAACAGTTCAAAAATCTTTCTCATGGCTGGCGTGGGTTGACCACAGGAGCAAGAAACGCGCCGTCCGGCAGAGTCGTCGTGGGAACGTCATTGTCGTCCGGCACTGGCGGCGCGGGGTAGACCCCGTCGGCGGGCAGCCTAGACGGCAGACCATCCTGTCCTTCGATTTGCGGCGGGACCGCGAAAATTGGACCATGGATTTCTTCGGCCTCCTGCTCGAAGAAGTGGATGCGTTCGGCTTCAATCTGCTTGATCAGCTCGGAATCGGAATCGTTTTTGATCGTCCGCGGCGTGAGGAAGATCAACAGCTCGGTTCGGCGCGTCATCGTTGCGTCGTAGCGAAACGCGAGACCGACCACCGGGATGTCACCCAGCCAGGGAACTTTTCGCTCCAAGGTATCGTCGGTCTTGGTGATCATGCCGCCCAAGACGATCGTCTGTCCGTCCGGCACGCTGACAGTGGTGGTCACCGTCGTGATGTCCTTGATGGGTGATTCGATGACGTTGCCGGTCGAGGCGTCGGTAAAAATGGGGACGCCCTGCCCGCCAAATTGACTTTTTTCCGCGACGACCTCCATCACGATCATGCCGTCGGGGTTGATTCGCGGCGTGACGGTGAGAATGATGCCGGCGTCATCCTGCACGATATTCGGGTTGGCCACTCCGTTGCTGGTCACGGTCACGCCGTCGACAATGGGAACCTGCTGGCCGACCTGGATCTGGGCCAGTTGGTTGTCGAGCGTGCGGATCTGCGGCCGGCTGAGAATGTGGACGTCGCGTTTCGACGCCAGGGCGCGGATGAGCGCACTGACGGACTCGGAGCTTGCCGAGAGAACCAGTCCCCCGAAACCGAGATCCCCATTGACCCGCCCGAGCGCGAAGTTGCTCAAGCCCTGCGTGCCGACACGGCTGGAGTTCACAGCCGTATTGTTCCCCAATGTTTGGTTGTTGAACAGAAAACCGGGAAGCGTTTCCTGATTGACGATCTTCTCGGTCGTGGTTTGAATTCCGGTCGAGGGGTCCGAAACAGTTTCGACGATGGTCTTAAAGTTGTCGAGGTTGAGCAGCCCGCGATCGAAGAGTAGGGAATCCTGGAAACCGAGTTCGACGCCGAATTCGTCGGTGTTGTCAAGCTCCACCTCCACCAAGAGCGCCTGAATGATGACCTGCGCAGGCGCTTCGTCGAGTTTGGCGACCAGTTTTTGGATTTGTTCGGCGTACCGCGGCGTGACACTGATCAGCAGGTTGTTGGTGACCTCTTCGGGGACCACAATGACCTCCTGCTCCAGCATCTCGATGTTGCTGATGAGATCCGGATCGAGCTGAGCCAGCTCTCGCTGCGATTGCAGGAACTGGTTGATGGCGTCGGCGACGTCGACGACCGGGCTGTTCTGCAGCCGGATGACAGTGGTTTCCCGCTCACGGATGTCGCTTTCGTCCAGCCGCAAGAGGATCGCTTCCACCACCGCGAGCGCCTCGGCGCCGCCGATGGCGACGATGCTGTTGGTGCGGATATCGACCGAGAAACGCAGCGGAATCAAGCCGCTGCTGGCGTCCTCCGCCCCGGCAACCTGGATGCCGAGTTGGTTCTGCTCGTCTTGCCGCTCGAACAAAGCCACGAGCAGCTCCGCCATGGCCGTTGCATCGGCCTTGGCCAGCGAAAAGACCTTGATCTCCGCTACGGTCGAGGTTGGCTGATCGAGTTGTCGAATCAGCGCAGCCATCAATTCCATGCTTTGTTCCGGCGCGGTGACGATCAGGCTATTCATACGGGTATCGGCCGTGACGCGAATGTCGGCTAGAATGCCCGACCGGACGAGCCGTCCCGCTTTCCCGTCGGTTGCCAAGAATTCCAGGACGACCGATTTCGCTTCCCGCAATTGGCGAGAGGTTTGGTTGCCTCCGGCGGTTGTTCCCGTAATCTGTCCCCCAACTTGTCCTGCTCGCGAGGTTGGGTTCAGAACGCTCTGGAGCGCCTCGTTGATGACTTCCGCCAGTTCATCGGCAACGGCCTGTTTCAACTCAAAGACGCGGATCTGATTGACCGCCTTGGATTCGCCGTGGTCGATCTTGCGGATCAGCGCGGCCACCTCGGCCAAGTCTCTCGGCCGAGCCTGCACGATGACCGAGTTTGTCCGCACGTCGGCAACAGCAGTGACACGCGTTCCCAATCCGCCTCGCTCCTCGTAGAAGCTCTCGATCATCTCGACGATCTGCGCGGCGATGGCGTTTCGCAAGGGGAACACCCGCAGTTCCGAATCGGGATCGACCGGCTGGTCCAATTCGTCGGCGAGTTTCAGAATCGACTGCATCTCGGCGCCGGGCGCCAGAATGAGAACCGCGTTCGGCTTCACGACCGGAAGCACGGAGACGGTTTGTTGCTGCTGCCCGGTCCCGCGCCGCCGCAGCGTGTCGAGCTGTTCGTAAACGGAGTTCAATAGCTCGGCCAACGCTTCGGAATTGACGTGTCTGAGCAGCAACAAATGAATGTCCGGGGTCGTGCCTTTCCCGATCTTGTCAAGCTCTTCGATGATTCTGATCACCGCGTCGACATCCTCTTTGTTTCCGGTCACAACCAGTCCGACTCCGGGTATTTCCTGAACGGTGACCGGACCTTTGATCCCATCGATCCGCAAAGACGGACCAGTCGCCTCTGGTTTCTTGGCAGGCACCGGCTCATCCGCACCCTTTTTCTGGTCGGTGCTCTTCTTGTCGTTCCCAGCGCGGTGCGCGTTTGCATCCGTTGTGGACTCTGCGGGCTGCGGATCTGTTTGTGTGGCGACCGAGGTCGTTTGTGCGACCAGACGGTCCAGTGCAGGCTGCAAATTGCGTGCAATTTGGCTCGGGTTCTTGGCGCTGACGACCCGCTGAATCGCGGCGTTCGGCTGGGCGTGGGACGAACCAAGTTGTCGAATGGGCCCCGTAACGTTTCGCGTCTGCTCCAGCGATGGTTCGGGCAACACCGATGGTCGGCGGGACGGCTGCCAAGCCGATGACTGACGCGCAGGATGACGATTCTGCGGTGCGATTGTCTCGATCCTGCGTTCAGATTGCCGCTGTCTGGGCGATCTCTCAGCGATCGGCTTTGGTTCGTCAGAGGTCTTGCTGGGGACACGTGCGATCGGCCGCCGATAGCGTGACCGCAACATGTCCAGGTTGAGAACGATCAGGTACTTACCTTGCTCAACCAGACGGAACCCGTGCTGCTCCAATTCCCGGTTGAGGATACGGACAGCTTCCGTGCGGGGATATCGGTTTCGGTCGCGCCGGCTAAAACGGCCTGGTGGGGTCTCGTGCATCACCAGTGTGGAACTGGTGGCCTCGGCAACTTTTTCGAGCACCTTCGACCACCCGGCGCCGTAGTAATTCAGGGTGACGGTCTTGGATTCGCGCTGCTGCGTCGCGCGAACGACACGTGGTGCAACCGAATGGTTCTCTGCCGGTGAGCGACGTTTCTTCACCGGCCAGCGCACCGACGCCGCTTCAATCGTCCACACCGCAGCCAGGACGACGAGAACAGAAAGCAGGCTGCTCAGGGCGATGGACAACGGTTTCCGACGCATTTTTACAGCGGCCAACGGCTTTTCCCCTCTGAAAGTCAACCAGATTGATGAAGGATTACACCTGATTCCGGCACGCCGCGACGTGCAGTTCCGTCTGTGCAAAGAATCCGTATAATCGGTTCAATCGGTTTTATCGGAATTTTCGGACGTCCGAGGTGAGAAAAACTCGGAAAGAGTGCTTCGCTGGCCCAATTGATGCACTCGGGGCCGCGCGGTTTCCACCATCGCGATAGGAGCAGCTTCCCCGGGGGGGAGGGGCAAATGGAGCGTCTCGCGCTCAATCGCGATTTCCCAGTCGCGATTATCACGTAAATGTCGACTGCCCAATGACTAATGACGAATCAATGACGCGCCTCGAATGCCATCAAGCGTTTCGACATTCGTCATTCCGGACAAGGGACCTCTGCTTCGCGTACTTGCGGTTGCGGTCC
The DNA here is from genome assembly GCA_964530165.1 of uncultured Planctomycetaceae bacterium. Classification (GTDB taxonomy): domain Bacteria; phylum Planctomycetota; class Planctomycetia; order Planctomycetales; family Planctomycetaceae; genus CAZGYE01. The sequence continues at coordinate 5,311 of CAZGYE010000107.1, read as the reverse complement.
GGGACGAAAATCGCCGCGAGCCCCGTGTGACGGTGGCTCGCGGCGGCGAAGAAAACTTCTCGTCGATCGCGACGGTGGAGTCGCTGCGAGAAGGGCGGAGACCCGGTCGTGACTGGCACTCACCGCAGACGGTCCCGGCCCGCGCTATAAAGGATTGGCACCTCCGTCGGAATATCTGACGAGAAGCTTGTCTGCCGTCTCAGATGTCCGGCAGGGGATAAGATCGACACATTCCAGGAGAAAGTACAAAGGAAAAAGGAGTGACCACGATCAGCTTGATGCGTGGCTGGGGTCGAACATCGTGAGCCCCCAGGATTTGCAGCATCTGTGGGGTCGCTTCGCTCTACCACAGCCACCCAGATAGGGTTTTGAAACTGCTGCGAACGAAAACCGGGTTTGCAGAATTTGCAGGTCAGCGGCTATAACACGCGCTCTCGGTGTGGAAAAAATTCCGCATCCCATCTCGTTCGATTTCAACGTCTTGCGCCTCGAATCGCTCTGGCGGGCCGATTTTTCTGTGACCGACGACCCGGCCGCCGGCAACTCATGGACCGGATACCGAGTACACCGTAGCGAAAGAGGCAGAAACGTGTGGTCGCCGTCGTGGACCAAACCGAACTTACCGACGAGCAGTTGGCTGCCGAAGCCGCACGGGAAGGCTCCAACGGGCCAGCCTTCATGGCCCTGTTGGATCGCTGCCGCGAGCGGGTGTGGCGTATCTGCTACCGCCTCATGGGCAACGAGCACGATGCCAGCGACGCAGCGCAGGAGGTTTTCGTGCGGTTGTTTCTGGGGCGGGCCCGGTTCGAAGGTCGTTCGAAGTATTCAAGCTGGGTGCACGGCGTCGCGGTTCGCACCTGTTTGTCACTGCGACGCAGTCGCGGACGCAGACAGCGACGTGAGACGCCGATGTCCGAGACGGCCCTTGAACAACAAACCAATCACAACGAGGCGGCCAGCGAAGGCCTATCGCTCGACCTGACGTCAATGCTGGAAACACTCGACGAAGAGGACCGGGCGCTGGTCATCCTGAAATACGCCGAAAATTATCGCTATGAGGAATTGAGTCAGATTTTCGAACTCTCGACGAGCGCCTGCAAAATGCGAGTCAGTCGGGCCCGCGAGAAACTGAGAGAGCGTTTTCCCAAGATAGTTGAGTGTTGAGTGTTGAGAGTTGAGAGACAGACCGGAAACGAGCGTCCCTTCTTCCGGCCCTCGACTCTCGACTCTCGACTCTCGACTCAGCAAGCGAGTCATCATGGCACACGATCTGTTCAGCCAACTGGCCGAGAGCGACGTCCCGCCGGCGCCCGCCGAGCTCGATTCCTGCTTTTCTCAGCGGCTCAACACGGTGCTCTTGGCGGCCCATTTGTTCGAGTTCGCTGTTCGCGCGTTTCCACAGGTTTTGGGTGTCTTTCTCGAGAGCGTCCTCCACTTGATTGCCTTCTCGATAACGGGCCGCATGCAATCCGACCGCGACGATACTCCATCGATTCCTTAACAAAATGGGCGAGCGGGGGACGTCAGTCCCCTGTTGTCGGAACAGCCGGCTGACGCCGGCCGCTCGCCAAGACGACACGTGTCACGTTTGAACTTTGACTATCACGTCCCGCGAGCCTTCGAGACGGGACTTCAAACCAAAATCAACGAAAGGGATTTCCTATGTTCGCCAACTCACTGAACCATCTTCTCGTGGCCAATGCGGCCAGCGACACCGGGCAAGTCATCGCGGAAAACGTCACCGTGGTCCGCCAGGCTTTCCAACCGGTCATCGACATGATTGCCCCGCTGGTAGCCATGCTGCTCGTGCTGGCGATCGGCTATGTGGTCGCTCGGTTCGTGGCGCGGGCCATCGAAGCGCTGGGGGACCGCATCGGCCTGCAATCGGCGGCCGAACGGAGTGGATTGATCGAGTCCATGAAGAAAGTCGGCATCGAGCGCAGTGTGCCGGCCATCGTCGGGCAGATTGTCTTCTGGCTGTTGATGTCCGTGTTCCTGCTGGCCGGCGTCAACATTTTGGGTCTGCCGGGCGTCTCCGAAACGATGCAGAACCTGGTCGAGTACATCCCGAATTTGCTGGCGGCAACGGCCATCGTGGTGATCGGCCTGCTGATCGCCAATTTTTTGCGGGGCGTGATTGCCACCACCGCCGACCGTGTGGGCGTTTCCTACGCCGACCGGCTGGCAACGGCCTGCTACTACGTGCTGGCGCTGATGACGTTCATTTGGGCCTTCGAGCAGCTCAAAATCGAGTTTGAGTTGTTGAATCAAATGATTTTGATCGCCTTTGGTGCACTCGCCGCCGGATTAGGGCTGGCGCTGGGTCTGGGCGGCCGCGACGTCATCGGCGGCATCTTGTCCGGTTACTACGTCCGTCAGCGGATGCACACCGGCGATGCCGTCAGCGTGGCCGGCCTGGAGGGAACCGTCCGCGAAGTCGGACCGGTTGCCACGGTCATCGAAACGCGCGCAGACGGCCTGACGGAACGTCACACCGTTCCCAACACGAAGATGCTCAACGAAGCCGTCCGCTGATCGGACGATTCGCCGTCAGCGACCACAAAACGGCCAACCCGGGATCGGCAGCGTTTCGATCCCGGGTTTTTCATTTGACAGCCGCAGGAGAATGGAAGGTCGCGTTTGGCTGATCGAAGCACCCTCGCTGAGAGCGTGTTTGAAAAGCCCCGGCAGGGGCGGAAGGAGATCGCCCAGAGCGTGAGCCCTTGTCCTTACCACATTTTTTGCACATAGTATCTGCACCGCGGATGCAGAGGATGAGTTTTTCGAAGCCTTGCCAGATGGTGATCCAGCCCGGTTGGCCGTCGTGTTTGCGGCCGAGGAAGCCGCCGAGCATGGCCAGTGATCGAAAGGATTCCCCAACGGTTTTGAGTTGATGTCTCCCTTTGCGAAGTGCCTTGAGCATGCGAAGCCACGGTTGCGGGACGACCTGCGCGGCCGGCCGGTCGTTCCAATTTCAGGGGAGGCGGGACACCACCTGCGCAGCCAGTTTGACCGCTCGCTTCGTTCTGCGCGCGTCTCCCAATTCATATTCTCCGAAGTTTTGTTCGGCCCATTTGTTGATGTCCAACTCCAGCATGGCCACAAGACCACCTCCGTGCGCAACGGCGTTCCTGCGACGCCGTCGTTGCACGTCAGTCGATCCCGCCCCACATTCCATGGCAGTCATCGGGGTCAAACGGCAATCGTCGTACCAAAAAACCAACACACGACCTAACTCGTGACAACGCAATCTGATACTCAATCCATCAGACAAGCTGAGACCACAAATGAAGTGTAAAAATGTGGGTAAGGACAAGGACTCGCGCCTTGGGCTACCATTGAACGTCCCTCCGGGACTGAGAAAAGGCTTTTCAAACACCTTCCGAGAAATCGAACATGGCACACAAAACCTTCGACGCCGTTGTGATCGGTGGCGGCATTATTGGCGTTTCCTCGGCCTATCAATTGGCGAGACGGGGCTTGGCGCGAGTCGCCATTCTTGAGAAAGGCCCGCAAGTTGCCGCCGGCTCGACGGGCCAGTCGTCGGCAGTCGTTCGGCAACGCTACGCCAACGTCGAGCTGGTACAACTCGCCTATGCCAGCCTGCAAACGTTTCAGAATTGGTGCGAACGGCTGGAGCTCACAGAGAACCATTGCGGTTTCTCGCCGGTCGGTGTGGTTTGGATCTGCGAGGAGTCCGCAGACGAGTCGACCCGATCGATACGCCAATTCCAGCAAGTGGGAGCGGCCGGTGAGGTCTGTGCCGTTGACGATCTGCGAAGCCGTTACCCTTCCATGAACCTCTGCACGCAGGCGTTGGACATGACCGGCAACCCTCATGACTGCGCCGATCCGCCGGGCCTCTTCTGGGAGTCCGACGCAGGCTTTGCCGACCCGCAGGGGACCACCGAAGACCTGCTGCAGGCCGGAAAAGACAACGGCGTCGAGCTGTTCCTCAAACACGAGGTGACTGGAATCGAACCGGCCGCCGGCGGAGGCTTTCGTGCGGTTCACTGCAGCAACGGCGAGGTGTTTGTCTCGTCACTGCTGCTGAATGCCGCCGGTCCGTGGTGCGAGCGCATCAACCAGATGGTCGGCGTCACCCTGCCCATGCCGCTTCGGCCCACCCGGGTGCAGATCGCCGTCCGCGATCGGCCGGCCGACGTCACCGGCGAAATCCCCGTGTTCATCAGCCAAGCCGACCAACTCTACGGCCGAACGGAAGGGCATGGGCAGCAGTTCCTCGTCGGCTCGACTGACCCGAGGGACGAACGCGAGCCAGTCGGCGATCCGGACCACTACGACGAGCACTCCTCGCTCGAATTCCGCGAGAAGATGATGCACAAGCTGCACCACCGCTTCGCCATGAAGAGCCGCGGCCACGTCACCGGTTATGCCGCGTTGTACACGGTCAACACCGCCGACTGGCATCCCATCATCGCGGGCCTCGGCCCGGACGGTTATTTTGTCGCCAACGGCTTCTCAGGCCACGGCTTCAAGCTGGGCCCGTCGGTCGGCGCGTTGATCGGCCGCATGATGACCGGCACCGCGCTGCCGGACGACCCTCCCGTCGACATCCGCTACTTCGCCGCCGACCGCAAACCCATCGACTCCAGCGGCGGCGTCCTCGCGTGAGCGCAGCCTGGAAGTCGAGAGTTGAAAGTTGAGAGTTGAGGGCCCGAATCAGAGCACTCTCAACCCTGCCAGGGTGTTTGAAAATCTCTGTGAAGTGGACCTCTTCGTCGCAGAAGCTCATTTGTTTTTTGTCGTAGAAGTGGTCAATCGCCAGTTTTGTTTGTAGTGACCCGATTCATCGGGTCGCACCGCATGAATGCGGTCACTACGAGCGGACCCCGCCTGGTAGATGCGCGGGTGCTTGGCGCGGGCCCATTCCTGTGGATCGTGATCGACATACCAGTCACGGTGCCAGTCGAGCAGTTTCTGGTAAGCGCCAATCAGGAAGGAACCCGACCCGCACGCCGGGTCGAGAACCGTCATGGGCCGTTTGCTCTTGGACGGCTTCCACGTCTTGTTCAGGCCGCCGATCTCTTGCGGCGTCTTCCCTTCCAGCAGTTTGCCGAGCGTCCCTTCGACGATGTAATCGACGATGTAGGTCGGCGTGTAATAAACGCCGCCCGCCTTCTTGACTTCCGGCTTCTCTTGAACCTTGGCCTGATGGCCCTTCGTCAGCCGAACGACCTTGCCCAGAAACTGCTCGTACACCTGTCCCAAAATGTCGGCCGGCAGGACGGAAAACTCGTAGGGGCTTTCGGGATAGTACAGGTTCTTGATGATCTCTTTGAGCGGCCGG
>CAZGYE010000106.1:8364-16629 GCA_964530165.1 uncultured Planctomycetaceae bacterium | reverse complement strand
CGGTCCGCCATCGAAACCTTCTGCAGCTTTGCTGAATTACCGCGTCCTTTCTTAGCCAGATTGCCAGATCGTGACCTGCGCGATCAAGCCAAACGTCACGAAAACCACCACCAGGGCATATCACCAAGCCCACCCCGTTCGGATTTCGGGGCCGATGGATGCTATAGGTCGGCGACGAGACAGAACTGACTACGCGATTCAATCCGGGTGGAGATCCCGGTCGCGGTTTGAGGGATCGAACTTGCTCTTTGACATCGCGTCGAATCGTTTGGTCCCGTGGTGGCTTCTCCCAGAGCGGCAGTTCCAGAAGCAGGTCAACGGCCTGTAAAGGTGTGCCGAAAGACAACGGAACGACGAGCACGGAAAGAGGCAGTACAAGCGGTTTCAAGACTGTAGCTGCACTCACCAGAGGGCGGTCGGATGCTGAGAAAACCCGCGTTCTGGCGAACGCGGCTACAAGCGATTTGGGTTTTGAAATGCACTTTCGTGACATGTTCATGCTGGCATTGTTGTGATTGATTCGATGCGGTGTCATATCATGTTCCTTTCATCCATCATTCTTTGTTCGCAAACAGGCGATGGTCCCGTCGATTGTGGAGATGAATACGCCCGAATCGGCAAACGCCATGCCGTCCAGGACCGGGGGCGCGGGCAGTTGGCACTGTTGGTGTTTCGTCCCATTTTTCCGGGAAACAGTCCAGAACGTTCCCGGGGCGTGGCGTCCCACACTCCCGGGTAGCGACTGGCCGCCAGCAACCAGCAGGGCGTCTGAGGTCAGCACGATCGAACGGGCCACGAAAGGTAAACTCGTGGCCCACTTGATTTCGCGGCGTCTCGGTGATTGCTTGGAGGTCCTCCTCTGGTCTCTTGCATCTTCCGGGGATTCTGCTTTGGGCGCAAGGACCTCGCCAAACAGTTTGTAATCGCTCGCGGCCTGGGGACGCACATGTCCGGCGCCCTCCCGATAGGCCATCCGACCATGCCCGTAGATGAATTGCCCGCCGTCGAAAACCAGCAGGCGACCGGCCGGTGTTACGTTCCAGTGCGTCAAGGCGGATCCCGCCGTCAAGGTGAGAGGACCTACCGGCCGCGAAGTATGCCGTGGCCACGCCGCCGGAGAGCTTCTCGTCCACCAGCACCGACCCGCGCACCGGCCATACCGACTCGTCGAGTTGCTCGTAGGCGAAGAGGCGCCGATCCTACAGCGCGGCGCGGAATCGCCAGACCAGCGCCCCGTCGGAAGCCCGCAGGCAGTAGACGAACCCGTTTCGCGTCCCGAACAGGCACAGTCCACCCGACAGGGTTGGCGGTGGCTTTTGCACTGAGTTCGCCGTGCGCCTCTCTTGCCTGCTGAACGGCAGGCAACAGCAGTGCGATCAGGATCGCAATGATCGCGATCACCACCAACAATGCGATCAGCGTGAATCCTCGTCTTGAAGCCTTCATGTGACTTCCTCGGGTGGGTAGGTTGGGGGGGATGGTACGAACCTATTGATTTCGAACAGCTTCCGTCTGAGCCTTGCATGTCGGCTTCTACAATTTCTGCCGCGTGCACGGTACGCTTGCTTGCACGCCCGCAATGGCCGCCGGCGTGGTCGATACGTTGTGGAGCATGGACGATCTGTACGATGCCGTGATGGAGATGGAAGAACGGCGGATTCGGGCTGAACGGTACGAAAGGTTGATGAATCGACTGCGGAGTGAGTAAGATTACCTCAGTCATCGAAGCAAGGAGACATCATGGAAAATCTTGACGGGCTGAACGGCGAACTGTTTTCGACGCTTCTCATTGACCCCCCGTGGCGGTTTCAGAACCGGACGGGCAAGGTCGCCCCTGAACATCGTAGGCTCCACCGGTACAAAACGATGACTGCGGATGAAATCTCTGCACTCCCCGTCCAAAAATATCTTCGCGACAAGAGCCACCTCTACCTGTGGTGCCCAAATGCCATGCTGGCCGAAGGTCTGCAAATCATGAAAGCGTGGGAATTCACGTACAAGACGAACATTGTCTGGTACAAGATTCGCAAAGACGGCGGGCCGGATGGCCGGGGTGTCGGGTTTTACTTCCGCAACGTCACCGAACTGGTGCTGTTTGGTGTGAAAGGGTCAATGCGAACATTGGCTCCTGGCCGACGGCAGGTGAACGTGATCCCCAAGCGGAAACGAGAGCACTCACGCAAGCCGGATGAAATCTACGACATTATCGAACAGTGCAGCCCCGGCCCGTACCTGGAACTGTTCGCACGGGAGCGACGGGACGGCTGGACCCAGTGGGGCGATGAAGTTGATAGCTACGTTCCACCGCACTATCCGGCCTACAACAAGATGCGTTGAGGCTGAGCCACATTGCGACAGCAGGGCCATGTTCGAGCAGTTGCAATCCCGAGGGTTTGAGATCGTCCCGTTTCACCACGCCGAAGCGATTCTACAATACGATCTCCCTGAGGCGGTTCATGATCTCGGCACTGTTCTGCGTGCTGCCTCTATTCCAGTTGAAGAGCTCGTGCAAGGGGGAGGCGGAGAGGGCAAGTTTACGCAGCGGCTTAGAAACGACTTGGCTGCACTTGGCTGGGGAAAGCACAACTTTGAAATCAAGAAAATCGTGGACGGCGTTGAAAAGGAGTCAATTTCCCACGAAATCGATATCGATTGGCGGCATAATCACTCGCGGCACGTCACTCCAGGAGTCGCTCCGGCAGATCATCGAAGATTTTGCCGTATCGCGCTCTCTCGAATCCGTGAACGATCTCGGCGAATACTACAACCCAACGATGCGACAGCGACGGTTGATTGAAAATGCTGAGGCGAGGGACAAGAGCTTCGCAAAAGGCTGGGCGCGGGTGTTTGTTTCCGACAAGTTCGGCGAGGCAATAACACTGGCGAAAGCTCAAGGACCGGGTTGATCGGGGCGTCGGCAACCCGTGCCCACTCTTGTTGATCGGCCTGCCAGCCGAAGTGGTGGCTTTGTCATGATGAACCCTCGCCCGATTCCCCATCACGTCAGCCCATCTTCGCCGTCTTGCTCTCGCAAACCTGAACATTCAAATTATTTTCAAATTAGGACACTACCGCCGGCTCACAACTGGCAAAATTCATATAAACCAACTGTCCCGTTCGTCTGGTCAGACCGGCGTAGAGTGGTGCGGGGCTAGGGGTTGGGGTGAGAGGGCCGTGTGCGGGAAACTTGCCGAATGTATGGGAGTTGCGCGGTTACTGTTTCTGTTAACATTCTTGTGAATATAGAGTTGCGAGTTGAAAACGTGCCGTAACTCGTTTTGTAATTCCTTGACACTGTTTCCCAATCGGGTAGAATTGCGGTGTTCCGGTGAAAAGCACGGACGCAGTGGTTAGATAAACATACGTTGACTTGTCAAGCCGGTCCGGGGGGTGCCACCTTGTGGGGGTTGGGTTGTGCCCGTCCCGGGGTTCCGCCACCATTCTCGCAAGGCATTCCCTCTGTACAGTTTTCCAGGAGACGCTGGTGTCGGCAGGCTTTTCGATCGATTTTAAGGAACTGGTTCGTTCGCGTACCGACTTGGTTGAATTGGTTGGGGAATCGGTCACATTGGTTCCTCGCGGCCGCGAGTATGTCGGCCTGTGCCCCTTTCACGACGATCACAATCCGTCGCTGCGCATCTATCCCGACCGCCAGTCGTACCGCTGCTGGGTTTGCGACGAAGGGGGCGATTGCTTCTCGTTTGTGCAGAAAATCGAGAACGTCGGTTTCCGTGAAGCCCTGGAAATTCTGGCCCGCCGCGCCCATCTTGAGATCCCACAATCGCAACGGCGGCGCGGGAGCGAAAGCGGCCGAGACAAGCCCCAGCTCTATGACGTCGTCGCTTGGGCGGAGAACGAGTTTCACCGCTGCCTGCTGAACTCACCCGAGGCGAAGCGGGCCAGAGACTATCTGGAGGGACGCGGGTTTGCTGCCGAGACGATCGTCAAGTTCCGAGTCGGCTATCACCCTGACGATTGGGAATGGCTATTGAATCGCGCCCGGGGGAAGTTTACGGCTGACCAGCTTATCGAAGCGCGCCTGGTCGGAAAGAAAGAGGAAACCGGACGGACGTACGACTACTTTGTCGATCGCGTGATGTTTCCGATTCGCGACGAACGGGCGCGGCCTGTTGCATTTGGGGGACGTATTTTGCCGGACAATCCGAAGCCGGACGCCGCAAAATACTGGAACAGTCCCGAAAGTGCATTGTTCGCAAAGAGCAGGCTGCTCTACGGTTTCGACGTTGCGCGGGAGTCGGTTCGGTGTTCGGGCACGGCGGTGGTCATGGAAGGGTATACGGATTGCATGATGGCCCATCAAGCGGGGCTTTCCAACAGTGTTGGCACATTGGGAACGGCACTGACGGAAACGCACGTCATCGCTTTGAAACGGTTTGCCCGCAAAGTGGTGCTGGTTTACGACGGCGACGAAGCCGGGCGTGCCGCAGCCGAGCGATCGTTAGTGAAGTTTTTGGCACAAGAAGTGGACTTGCGAATTCTGACATTGCCCGGCGGTCTAGACCCGGCGGAATTCCTGGCGGAACGGGGGGCTGAAGCGTTTAGCAAGCAAGTCAATCAAGCTGTTGAGGCCTGGAAACACAAATTGGATTTGACCATTAGGAAATATGGGCTTGAGTCGATCGACGCCCGAGAGCGTGCCGTGGACGAGATAGTGGAGTTCCTTTCGCACGTTTCGGGATTCTCACAGTGCAAACGGAAGGATGGTATTCTGAGTTCGCTCGCTCGCAAGACTTTTGTCAAGGAGCAAACGGTTCGGCAGCGTCTCATTGAGGCTCGCCGGAAACATGCGCGGCGTGGTGCAGGCGGCCCGGAGAAGACGATTCGCATCGACGCCGAACCGGACAAGGAAGCCGGCTCGACAAGTCTGGGCAAGAAGAACGCAGGCGACCTGCTGGAAATGGAGCTGCTGGAGATCATTTTCAGCGAGCCGGAGAGCATTGATGCGATTCGTCGCGAAATCAGCCTGGAGGAATTCAAGAATTCCCATTTGCGACAGATTCTGGAAATCTGCTACCGGCTGGCGGAGCAGGGTGTTCGAGCGACTCATGAGCGAGTGCTCGTGGAATTGGAAGACCATGAATTGAAACGGCTGGCGGTGCGGATCGACGCATTGTCGCGAAAGAAGAACATTGCCGGCAAATTGCAGGATGACGATCGACAGGAAGCGACGACTCACCAGCAAGCCGGCGAGAAAACGTTTTTGCGGCGTGCCATCGAGAACTTGAAATGGCGCGGGGAGACCGCGTTACACGAATTGTCGAAGGGGCGGCTCGTCGAGCGATTGGAAGCATCGAACGGGCGCGAATCGAACGAGAAAGAACTCCTGCACTTGGTCTCAGAATTCCATCGGAAGCGAGCCACCAAAAAGCCGCTTACCTGAACCTTGGAGGATCCGCTTGTGCATCGACTCGATAACAATTTGAAGGTGCTGATTGCCAAAGGGCAGAAGCAAGGCTATCTCACGTTCTCTCAGGTCAACGCCTACTTGCCCGATGAAGCGGTCAACCCGGAAAAGCTCGATCATTTGATGATGTCGCTGGAGGAGCTCGGGCTGGAAATTGTGGCTGAAAAGGCGGCGCCCCCCAAGCTGCTGGAGAAGAGTCGGGGCAAGAACAGCAAAGGCGGCAAGACGCGCGACGGCATGACCGGCGAGGACCGCTCCCGCCGGATTGACGATCCGGTCCGCATGTACCTGACGCAAATGGGCGAGATCCCGCTGCTGACGCGCCCGCAGGAAATTTCACTGGCCAAGAAGATTGAGATTACCCGCAAGCGCTTCCGCCGGGAACTGCTTTCCTGCGATTTCGCGTTGGCGACGGCGATTGACATTCTGTCGAAGGTTCATGCGGGTGAATTACCCTTCGATCGCACCATCAAGGTTTCGGTGACCGAGGGGCTGGAGAAGATTCAGATTCTCGGACGAATGCCGCACAATCTCAGCACGTTGGAGCAGATGAGGAAGCAGGATGTGGCCAGTTTCGAGAAGCTCATTGCGCCCGGCACATCGGCGAGGCAGAGGAAGAAGCTCATCGAGGCAACCGATGTCCGCCGCCGAAAGCTGGTCACGCTGGTGGAAGAGTTGAGCCTGCGGACACAAAGGCTGCAACCGTGCCTGAAGCGGATGACTCAGATTTCCCGCCGCATGACCGAACTGCAGCGACAGATCAACAGTTTAAAGAATCTGAAGTCGGCGAAGGACGAACGGGCGAATCTGCAGCGCGAATTGCAGGACCTGATGATGATGACGCTCGAGACTCCCGAGAGACTGGGGAAACGCCTCGAACGAATCTACGAGCGTTTCGCCGCGTACGAACAGTCGATGCGGGAGCTCTCCGGCGGCAACCTGCGTCTGGTCGTTTCGATTGCCAAGAAGTACCGCAATCGGGGACTGAGTTTTCTGGATCTGATCCAGGAGGGCAACACCGGCTTGATGCGTGCGGTGGACAAATATGAATATCGCCGCGGCTACAAATTCTCGACCTACGCGACCTGGTGGATTCGTCAGGCGATCACGCGGGCGATCGCCGACCAGGCCCGCACCATCCGCATCCCGGTCCACATGATCGAGACGATGTCGAAACTGCGACGGGTCAGTAAGACGCTGCTGCAGGACAACGGCCGCGAACCGACGATCGAGGAGACGGCCGAGGCGGCCGGAGTCAGCTTGGAAGAAACCCGGCGGGTGTTGAAAATCTCTCGCCATCCGATTAGCCTGGATCGCCCGGTGGGCGAGAGCGAGGACAGCTACTTCGGCGATTTCATCGAGGACGAAGGAAGCGAAAGCCCTGTCAGCGCCGCGACGCAAGAGATGCTCAAAGACAAAATCGATGCCGTGTTGAAAACCCTCACCTATCGCGAAAGGGAAATCATCAAGCTCCGCTACGGTTTGGGAGACGGCTACACCTACACTCTGGAGGAGGTGGGGCGGATATTCAAGGTGACCCGCGAACGAGTGCGGCAAATCGAAGCCAAGGCCGTGCGGAAGCTGCAGCATCCTGTCCGCAGCCGGCAATTAAAGGGCTTCCTCGACTCATTGATGGCAGCCGACGCAAACAGTTGATGCGACAACCGCCGATCGGAAACGATCGGCGGTTTTTTTTGACGACGAACATTAGCGAACCCGGATTATTCATAGGGCTGTGCTTGTGGTGCCCAAACCGACAACTTGTTGTCGCAATCCACTGGTTGCATGGCACACCCAGCGACGACAAGTCGTCGGTTTGGGTTTCTATGAATAATCCGGGTTAAGAATTCACAGGTAATTCACAAGACGGGAAACATCAATGAGCACGGCCGCCAGCGGTCTGAAAGATCTGCATCAGTTGCACATTCAGTTGCGGGACGTCCAGGCGAAACTTGATCGCGGTCCGAAGCAAGTCAAAGCACGACAGCAATTTGCCGAGCGAAAACAGGCTGAGCTGGACGCCCACAAGAATCATCTCATCGAGCTGAAGAAGGGGGCCGATCGAAAATCGCTGCAGCTGAAGGCCAACGAGGCCAAAATCGCCGAGTTGAAGATGAAACTCAACACGGCCAGTTCGAACCGCGAGTTTGACGTCTTCAAGTCGCAGATTGACGCCGACACGATGGCCAACAGCGTGCTGGAGGACGAGATTCTCGAAGCTCTCGAGACGACGGACGCGGCGGAATCGGCGCTGAAAGGTCTCGAAGAGGACCTCGCCACAGCCAGTGCCGAAGGGAATCGCGTCGCCCAGGAAGTCGCCGCTGCCGAGCCGCGGTTGAAAGAGGAAGTCGCTGAGCTGGAATCGGTGCTGCGGGCCGCCGAAAGTTCACTTCCCGGCGAAGTGGCCGAGGTGTACCGCCGCCTGGTCCAGGCTCACGGGGCGGGCGCTCTGGCGCCGGTTGAGAACAAGGCCTGTACCGCCTGCCACGCGATCTTGGCGCCTCAAGAGCGCGTGCTCGTCAACACCGGGCAAATCATCTTCTGCCGGTCGTGCGGCCGGTTGCTGTATCTTGCCTCCAACGAGTAAAGACATCGACACCATGTTGCCGCCGATGTTTCAAAACGGAGACATCGTCTCGCGGCATCTTTCTCCGGCGTCGCCCGGTCGAAGCGATCAACTGCAGTCCTCAAAAGGGGTTGCGACATCCAGCCTCTGACGCGGAAAGTTGTCGCCTGATTGGCCCGGTCTTTGCATGAGTCTCTCTCGTTAGAACACGGTGTGTTGCGTGGGGCAGGCTTTCCAGCCTGCCATTGCGGGCCGGCAGGCTGGAAAGCCTGCC
>CAZGYE010000106.1:0-8264 GCA_964530165.1 uncultured Planctomycetaceae bacterium | reverse complement strand
AGCCTGCCATTGCGGGCCGGCAGGCTGGAAAGCCTGCCCCACACTCAACGGCATTCACACAGCAAACATGAGGACGGGTGAGCATGGTGTCGAACAGAAAGCGATTGACGATTCACGACTGGGACGGCGTGGCAGTTCTCGACATGGGAGACATCGAGATCTGGGACGGCGCCGATTTGGCCTTGTTGCGCGAGACCCTGATCGGAATCATCGAAGTCGAGAAATGCCGCTCCATCGGCATCAACATGCAGTGGGTGAAATACATCCCCAGCGGGTTCTTCGGCATGCTGCACGACTGGCACGAACGGGGCATTGCCGTCCGTTTGTTTTCGCCGCAACCGAATGTCCAGAGGATGCTGTGGTTTCGCCAGTTCTGCGACCACATTGCCAACGGCTGCTTCTTGCTGCTGAGCGAACCGAAACAAGAAATGAGGCTCTCGCCACAACCGGAATGGGAAAACGAACCGGTTTGGGAGAGCGAGCAGCCGGTGTCGCGTCCGGTCGAGATAGACGACAGCGAATGGTCGGTCGTTTGAGCCTGGTGAGCTTCGGGAAGGTGGTAGAAAGCAATCGCCAGTATCACGTAGACGGCCAACAACAACAGGCCTTCCAGCCAGTTCGATTCGCCGTCGTAGGCCACCAAACCGACGATCAGCACCGAGGCCCCGATGGCGACAACCTCCAACATGCTGAAGACAAGGTCGAGCTGAGGCAGGCCCGGCAGATAGCTGATGAACACCAACAGCGGCGCCACGAACAGGGCGATTTGTAGCGCGCTGCCGACGGCGATCTGAATACTCAGTTCCATGTGGTTCTTCATGGCGACCCGCACGGCCGTCGAGTGCTCGGCGGCGTTGCCCACAATGGCCACCACCACCACACCCACAAACAACTCCGTCCACCCGAGTTGCTCCTTGGTCGCCTCGATCGCGCCGACCAGCAACTCGCTCATCAGGGCCATAAACGCCGTCGCGGTCAACAGCACGGTGACGGCCACCCAGGGCGGCCACGCACCTTCGACGTCCGCGAAGTCCGTCGGCTCTTGCTGCGAACGGACTTCTTCATTTTCGTAGAGATGTTTGTGCGTCTTCAGACTGAACAACAGCATCAGTATGTAGACCGTAAACAGCACGATGGAGATATCGAGACTGACATCCTGTTCGCGATGGTTCGGCGAGCCTAGCCATCCCTGCTGCTGTTGCGAGGTGAACTCGCCCATCACCATGCTGGCGTGGAAGATGGCGGGAATCAGCAGGCCGATCGCCGCCAGCGTCAAGAGCGTCGCCGACATTCCCGCCGCCGTGGCATTGAACGTCTGCCGACGGTACCGCATGCCGCCTGCCAGAAAACTTGCGCCGAGCACCAGCAGCGCATTGCCGAGAATGCTGCCGGTGATCGACGCTTTCACCACGCTGATCAATCCCCGCTCGAGCGCGAAGAAGGCGATGATCAACTCGGCGGCGTTACCGAACGAGGCATTCAGCAGTCCGCCAATGCCCGGCCCAAGCCGATCGGCCAGCCTCTCGGTGCTTTTGCCCATCAGCCCGGCCAGCGGAATGATGGCGATCGCCGACGTCACGAAGATCCAAATCTCCGCGGCACCCATCCCATCGAGCACCAGCGCCGCCGGCGCGAAGATCAGCAGCAGGTTGAGCAAGCCGGCTTTGCGCAGCAGATTCATCCCTCTTCTTCTCCCAAGCCGAATCGACGACACGATACAGCCGCCATCAGCAAAAAGCAAAGGCAGGGAGGCTTGGAGTGGCCTGCGGGCCACAGCCAAAAAAGAAAACGATTAGGAAAGCAGGAATAGAGGAAAAGAAATAGAGGGCCAAGAAACCTGTGTCGGTTTTGGCAAGTTGTTCGTCGATACTTCCACTGCGTTGATCTGTCACTCTGGTGCGAGAGCTTCGTCGCCATCGTAAGTGATATTTTCATGTTCCTGTCTTCCTGGATTCCTAATCAATCTTTCTTCTGACAACGAGAGAATAATCTTGTAGGGCGGGTCGAGTTTATGAGACCCACTGATCTTCTCCAGCAGCCTGGCCAAGAATTTGCGCAGAAAGAAGAAACCAAACGTTAGTAGCACAAAGGGGTGAAGGCTCGAAGGGGCAGAGAGCGAGTTTGTCTGGACTGGCCGTCGTCGCCTCCTTTTGCCTGTGTGCCTTTGCCCCTCCCTTCATGACCGCACCTTTTCAACGGCCGACCGTTCTGCTAACTTCGGCAAACGGTGGGGCATTCAAAGTCGCCCGTCTGTCGGCGAGAGGACCCCTCCACATCGGAGCCGTTCATGGAACGCTGCATCAGCCTGCTCGGTCTGTTCGTGATGGTGGGTCTGGCCTGGCTGATGAGCTCGCACAAGCGGAAAATTAGTCTGCGGATCATCGTCGTCGGCCTGCTGTTGCAGTTTGCCTTCGGGCTGCTCATTCTCAAGACTGATCCGGGCCAGGCGCTTTTCGACGGAATCGGAAACGTCTTTACGGCGATGCTTGCGTTTGTCAATCAAGGGTCCGCGTTTGTGTTCGGTATCACAGCCAAGCCCGGTGATCCCACCTTGCCTCCCTCATTGCTGTTGCTCCGAGCGTTTGCCTTCGGGGTGCTGCCGACCATCATCTTCTTCTCCTCACTCATGTCGATCCTCTATTACCTGGGCATTATGCAGTGGGTGGTCAGACTGCTGGCCATTGTGATGCAGAAGACGTTGGGCACGTCGGGGGCGGAGAGTCTTTCGGCGGCGGCCAACATCTTCGTCGGCCAGACCGAGGCCCCGCTGATGATTCGTCCTTACGTGGGCGCCATGACTCAATCGGAACTGATGGCCGTCATGGTCGGCGGGTTCGCCACCATCGCCGGCGGTGTGATGGCTGCTTACGTCGCCATGGACATCGTCGACGCCGGCCACTTGATTACCGCGTCGGTGATTTCGGCCCCTGCGGCGCTGTTGATCGCCAAGGTGATGCAGCCGGAAACGGAGGTCCCCGAGACGTTGGGACACGTGGAGACGAAAATCGAGCGCAAAGGAGCCAATGTGATCGAGGCCGCCGCCATTGGCGCCACCGACGGCATGACACTGGCGCTGAACGTGGCTGCCATGCTCATCGCGTTTCTGGCACTCATTGCGATGTGCAACGCACTGCTCGGCATGGCCGGGGACCTCTTGGGGCAGAATTGGTCGCTGGAGGCCGCGCTGGGTTATACCTTCGCGCCGCTGGCGTGGGTCATGGGCATCGAGAGTGGCGACTGCCTGCACGCCGGCGAGCTGCTGGGAAAGAAGATGGTCGTCAACGAGTTTGTCGCCTACCAGCAACTCAGCGAATGGTTGCAGCCCACTTCCGACGTACACTTAAGTCATCGTTCAACATACATTCTCACGTATGCACTCTGCGGTTTTTCGAATTTCGGTTCGATCGGCATCCAGCTTGGCGGCATCGGCGGCATCGCGCCGGAACGCCGCAGTGATCTGGCCCGCCTCGGCTTGCGGGCGATGCTCGGCGGCACCCTGGCCTGCTGCATGACCGCCTGCGTGGCCGGAGTGCTCATTTAGTTAGGCGGGCTGCAGCCACACAAGCACACAGATCACTTCCGCCGACGTCTACCGGTGCGCCTGCCCGGCGCATACGTTTGTCGCATCGACTCGATCCGTCGTCGGATCTCGTCACGCAGTTCGGTCGGTTTGAGCACCTCGGCCTGATCGCCGTAACCGAGAATCCACCAGACGATCTCGCTGAGGCCGTCAACCGTGACGTGAAAGTCGATGGTCCCGTCGTCGCCAAGGACGATTCGCTGGGTCTTGTGCCACTGGACTTCGGCGACGTTGGTGGCGACCATTGCTTGAAAGCGAACGACGACCTCGTAGTGTTTCCCCGGTTCTCTGATCAGGTTCCAGGCATTGCCCAGATAGCGTTCGAGATTGAAGCGAGACGGAATCCGGTATTGTTTATCGAGCAGCGCGGCCTTTCGGATGCGGCCGATGTTGAATGTGCGAACGGCGCGGTGCAGCGACGATCGGCCGATCACGTACCAGCTTCTTCTGTTAAACAGAACGCGGTACGGACTCAACAACGTCGAAATCTCTTTCCATTCGGTCAGACTGACGTAGAGAATCCGCACTGGGCGACGTTCTTTCAGTGCTTTGATCAGCAGTTCATAGTGTTGCTGCGACTCGGTCAACGGATTGTGCGGATCGAGCCGAATGGCGACCGATTCGGTCAGCTTGCCCGCGTACTCCTGCAGATGGGGCGGCAGGCTGCTCAACAGCTTGAGCGCGGCCGCCCGGGCAGAGCGGAGAAACGGAATGCCTTGTGTACCGTCGGCCGATTCGCCACACAACACCAACAGCGCCAAGGCTTCGTCCAGCGTAAAGTCGGTCGGCGGCAGGAACTTTGGAGCCGGCAGCGAATACCCCTGACGAGCCTCGTCGTAACGCACCCGAATTCCCGAATCCTGAATGGTATTCAGGTCGCGAAAAATGGTCCGCCGGCTAACACCGCACTGCTCGGCCAACTGCAGCGCATTGTGAGCTTGCCCCGATTGCAAAAGCTCGATCAGTCTCAATAATCGACGAACGCGCTGCGCGGACGCCATGGTCATCCTTCATCGCCCCCTCCACGCGGCCTGCCGGATGGCGGGGAAACTCATTGGTGTGATGGTTCTCAGATCGCTGGCAGACTATCTCAATGAAGCTGCGGCATTATTGCAAGTCAAGGTCGTCGAGGGACTGGTTCTCTGGTGGACTGCGTTTGACTGATTTGGTGGGTTTCCAGCCGGGAGCTTCCGAGGTCGGTGATCGCTTTTGCGGCGGGTTCTCATCCGCGCGGTCCGGTATCGCAGCCGGCGCGGGTGGGACGCCGATTTGCGACTCATCGGTCCGCTCAGGCGTCAGTTCGTCATTATCTCGCGGCCTCCAAAGCCCCGCGTCCTCGTCCTCAGAGAGTTCCGAGGGACCTTCGGGAGCGAATTCGACGTCGCCGGTGAAGCCGGGCAAGACGAATTCCTCCGGTTCGGTGTGCTGCCACTTGGAGTCGATGGCGTGACTGCGCGCCCATGCTCGGCGCAGCGATTCTCGGTAGGCTTGGGGCGTCCAGTGGCCCTCGGAGAGATGGACGTCGTTCTGTTCCAGCAATGTGCCTTTGCGGAGATGCAAGAGGGCAATTTCCTTGTTGTATTCGGTGAGGCTCGTATAGTAGGCGACTTCGGCGTCGGCCAGACTGGCTTGCGCTCTCAGGACCAAATCGAGCGTCGTCGTCCCGGCGCGCAATTCCGCTTCGAAGAGTTCCACCCGTCGCTGTGCGGCCCGGCGGCGGTTGAAGTTGGTCTGGGCCGTCGCGTACTGCTGCACAAGGCTCTGGAACGCGGCGGCCAGCTCGTGAGAGACGTCCAACTCCAGGGCGGCCAGAATGTCGCGCGCTTTGGCCAGCCGCAATTCGACGTTCTGCACCTGCGCGTTCGCCGATCGGAAACCGAGCGGCATCGTGAATTCGAAACCGAGATTCCAGCCGGTCTGGTTCCCCTGCGTGAGCGATTCGTAAGCACTGTGGAATCCCTGGGCGGTCAGTCCGTCCTTGTCATTCTCGCCGAACAAACGGTCGCCAAACGCATTGACCCGATATCCCGACACAAAGTCGAGCCGGGGATTCACCAGGCTCTTGGCCGCTTTGAGCTGCAAATCGAGGCTCTTGATTTGCCACTTTTGCTTCCGCAGTTCGACTCGCCGCGTCAGCGCTTCGGTCAGACAGATGTACCAATCCGGCACGAATTTCGCGGCGACCGGCTCATCAGCCGGCCGAATGATGCGGCCGTCGTTGACGGGAAGCCCGAGGATTCTCCGCAGCTCGAGCTCGTCGGTGTAAACCTGCGAGAGCGCCGCCTCGGCTTGGGCCCGCGTCTGGAAGTAGCGATCACGCGCCTGTGCTTCATCGGCGGGCTTGAAGTTCGCCACACCGCCGATGTCGAGTTTTGCTTTCGCCTCTCGCCACGTTCTCAACGCACTGTTGCGGGCGGTGATGGCCGTGTCGTACACGCGGTAGCTGAGATAGAGGTCCCAGTACAGCTTCTCCACGTCAAAGAGCATATTGCGAACGGCCGCCTCGAAGTCGGCCAGCGAGAGATCGTGATTGATGCGGGCAATGACCACGCCCTGATTCACACCCGAGAGCCCACCGAAACTTTGGGTGATCGGCCCGGCAATGCGAGTGAACTCGGTACCCGCACCGGCCCACAACGGATGCCGGTACTCCACCCCGAGAGCCCCCCGATACGACGAGGGAAACAATTGGCCGGGGACATTGGACAACTGGTAGTCCCAATTCTGACTGACTCTCAGCGCACCGCCATACGCAAATTGTTTGCTCAGTTGAGACGTAAAGTTGCCAGTTTCCCCCGTCAGTGTGCTCCCCGGCGAGAGACCACCGGCAAAAAAGAGATTGTTCTGAACGATTTCGTCGCGGCCCCAGAGCATCGTCGTGGTGAATTGCGCATCGAAGGCGGCCAGTGCGTCTTCCAGACCGCGTCCGCCGAACAGCACTCCGGTATCCTGAATCGCCGGATCATAGACGGTTGGAGTGGCCCGGGGATTCGACAACATGGGATTGGCTTGTGAGAGTGTCTGTTCACTGCGAATCACGCGACTGTTCGCCATCGACGTGTGCAGGGCCTCGACGAGCGTCATGTCCCAGATTTCTTCTGTGCGGCTGTCGAGCAGTGTACGCGGCTTGTCGCTGAACTTGACTTCGTCGGGCGTTGATGAGTGAACGTGTGGATAGTCTATCTGCGTTGCAGTCTCGCGGTAATACTGAAGTTCCGCATCGCCGAAGTAATGCAACGGGCTCTTGGTTTCGAGGCAGCCAACAAGCGTGATGAGAATCAGCATGCTGCCGGCAAGCCGCCTCATTCGCCGATACCCCATCAAACCATTCCCCTGACAGGATGCGCAGATAATCGCTACAACCAGTACAGGAGGTATCGGCTATTTAATCGTTAGTCTTTGACTCTTTTGACTCCTTGCTCTGTTTCGACGGGGCGAATTCTTCATACGGAAGCCCGAGCAGCTTCTTGATGAGCACAAGTTCACCGGCGTCATTTCCTTCGAGGGCATGCCCCACAAACTGCAACACGTATCCGCCCACGAAGCATCCCGCTGCCGGCCACCAGCGATGCTGAAACAGAAAAACAGCCGACACGACAAACGTCAGCGGCACCCCGATCAGGTGCAGCAATTGGTTCGCGCGGCGCTGATGACGCTCGATGTAGTTCTTCACGATCCGGCTCGGCATGGTTGGTGATCCGTCGCTTGAAAACCGGAAATCGTTCTGCTACGGTCGGCAGCGACCTGGAGGCAACGACGCCACCCGGTTGTGGCAAACGTTTGTTTCACCACAAAAACGACGCAGCACATTCAAACACTTGAGGGTTTCATGCACAAGGTGACTTTGATTTCGGGCGACGGTGTTGGTCCAGAGATTGCCGAGGCGGCGCGCAAGTGTGTCGACGCCACCGGGGTGAAAATCGACTGGGATGTACAGGAGTGCGGAATCGAAGTCATCAAAGCCGAGGGAAGAGTTCCCCAGCGGGTGTTGGACTCGATCAAATCCAACCAAGTGGCCTTGAAGGCACCCATTACGACCCCCATTGGCAAGGGTTTCCGGAGCATCAACGTCTACCTGCGGCAGGAACTGGGCCTGTATGTGTGCTTGCGTCCTTGCAGGTCCTACAAAGGCGTGCGGACCTTCTTCTCCGATTTGCCCATCGATTTGGTTGTGGTCCGCGAAAATACTGAAGACTTGTATGCAGGCGTCGAGTTCCAGGCGGGGGAAGAACAGACCGCTCGGCTGATGGAGACGATCAACGAGCTCGCCACCGACAAGAGGATCAATACCGGCCTGGAGACGACTGGCATCAGCATCAAGCCGATCTCGGTGGAATGCACCCGCCGCATCGCCAATTTCGCCTTTGACTATGCGATCAAGCAAAAGCGGAAGTTGGTCACGTCGATCTCCAAGGCCAACATCATGAAGTTCACCGACGGACTCTGGTACGACGAAACCCGTGCGGTTGCCTTAGCTTACGGAGCGAAGTTCGAATGGCCCAATCTGGCCGAGGGCGTCCAACCCGACCCCGAGCTTGCCGGCAAGGTTCCCAACACCAACGGCGAAATCGAGTACAACGAACGGCTGGTCGACAACATGTGCATGCAGTTGGTGCAGAAACCGGAATTGTACGACGTGATCTTGCTGTCGAACCTGTACGGCGACATTCTCAGCGACCTCTGT
>CAZGYE010000105.1:0-16689 GCA_964530165.1 uncultured Planctomycetaceae bacterium | reverse complement strand
CAAGAAGCCCACCGCGCAAAACAGGTGCGTGACATCCGGCTCCTGCGGCCGGCCGGTCAAGTCAAATCGCCGATGTCGCATGTAGATCGATGCTCCGTCGCACGAGAGGACGTCCGGCAACGCACCGGGCATGTTCGTCCCGTGAACGACTCCTTTGCGCTGAGTGCCGGTCTGGGGATCGCGGTCGTCGATCGGCGTCTCCGACAGCAGCCGGCCGCTCTTCGCGTCGAGACGGCACAACCGAATGCCTCCTTCAAGGTAAGACGATCTGCCGGCGGCGCAGTAGACGACGCCGTCGCGCACCAACACGCTGCCGGGGACCGGCCAGGCCGATTCGAGCTGTCCAGTGGACACGATGCGTTGCTCCCCCGGCGCCGCGCGGAACCGCCACGCTAAAGCCCCATCCGAGGCGCGCAGGCAGTAGACCCACCCGTCGGCCGAGCCAAACAGCACACGGCCTTCAGCAATCGTTGGCGGCGAATCGACACGGCCGCCAGCCGTGTAGCTCCAAACCCGCCGACCGTCCTTGACGTCCAGTGCATGGACCGTATGCGCATCGATCTGGGCGACCGCCAGCAACCCTTCGGCAATCACCACACTGCTGAGCCGCCCGGCGAATTGCTGCTTCCAGGCGGGTGTCAGCTTCGTGGCAAGTGGCACGGTTGTGCGGCCGCTGCGGGCTGCATCATGCCGATACGTGGGCCAATCGGAAGGATTGGGAACTTCCGAATAGCGGTTTGGGATTTGGGAGTAAGCGGGGCCGTGTTCCAGCCGGTCGGCGCCTTTCAACTCTCGACCCTCGACTCGCGGCTCTCTTGCGGGAGCAAAGCAGTTGAACCCGTTGAGCTTCGATCTCATGAAGCACGCGCAGGAATGCGGCGGCGCGTAAAGCAGCCCATTGCACGGGATGACCCCGTACTGGCATGTGCCCCGCGTCCAGTGGTTGGGGATCGCCTTGCCAGTGGCCAGCTCGATAAACTCGACGCCTGAGCGGCCAAGCACAAGGTACCGGTTGGTCGCTTTGTTCCGGTAGCAGCGTTGATGGCCCATTCCAGCCTCGAAGAAGGTCTGGTCTTTGGGACGGGTGCGTTTGATCTTGCCGGTCTTCGGATCGCGGCCTTCGGTGATGCCCGGTTCACTCGCCCTGACGAGGCGCCCGGTCCATACAAGACCATCGGCCACCAGCACGTCGACCGGGGCGTTGTAGCACTCCTGACACTTGGAGCTCCAAAGCTGTTTGCCGTCGTCGGCCGAGAACGCGATCAGCTCGCCCACCGGCGCACGGCCGCCGGCACTGCTGACGATCCATTCGACCTTCCGCCGGTCGTCTCCATCCGACGTCTTCTTCTGCGTCACAGCACGGTCGCCCGAGAGCACGACGTCGCCGTACACAACCAGCGTCGGGGCGGACCAGGTCGGCCGACTGCGGCTGACAGGTCGCCTGGCCCGCCAGACCTCGCCGCCGGACCCTGCGTCCAAACAGAGCAACTCGTCGGCGTTCTGGAAGAACACGCGACCCTTGCTGACGGCCAGTGTCGTGGGCATCAGCTCGGCCGTATCGGCGTCGGACTTCTTCCAGATCAAACGCCCGGTTGCGGCGTCAATCGCCATGATGCGTTTCAGAGGTGGTTGCTCCGCGTATGCGGGCCGCTGGGAGCGCACGTCCGCAAAGCCCGGACGCTTTCCCCGGCGCCCGGCCTTGGCCGCCGCCTGTTGCGCCCCGGCCTCCCCCGCCACGACCGCCAGCGTGCCCTCGTTGTACACGACCTCGCGTGTGCCGCCGGTCGCTTCGTACGTCGCAACGGTTCGGCCCGTCGCTGCATCCAGCGCGCTGAGCGGCGCATCGATGCCGAGTGTGACATACACTCGGTCGCCCACCGCGACCAGTCGTCTCGCCAAGTCGCTCGGACCGGTGCGGAAGCCACGCAGAT
The DNA here is from genome assembly GCA_964530165.1 of uncultured Planctomycetaceae bacterium. Lineage (GTDB taxonomy): Bacteria > Planctomycetota > Planctomycetia > Planctomycetales > Planctomycetaceae > CAZGYE01. Next base: position 14,758 of record CAZGYE010000105.1, on the reverse strand, counting down.
GCCACTGCCATTTCGGGATCGGCCGCTTCCAAAGGACCACGCCGCTAAACGCATCACGCGCTACGAGATACCACTGCGGCAGCAATACGATCGCGGCAATGGGCGCCTCGTCCACAATGTAGACGATGCGGCCTGCAGACGAGACCGCGGCGCTGACGCTGGCCAAGTGGTCGTGACTTCGCGCCCACTTCGGTCTGCCCACCCACTGCAACTGATGTGGCGGCCCGACCACCGAATCATCGGACACCGCGTTGTTGCTGGCGTCATGCAGGAAGTGCGTCCACTCGTCGATCTCCTTTGGCCGAGGTTTGCGGGTCTTGGTCCACTTGTTATTTCGCTTGATGTACGCCACGCCGTTCGGCGCCAAGACGCGCAGGACCTCGTCCATCGACACGTCACCAAGATCTTCCGCTACGAGCAGGTTCACCAGGTTGTCGACATAGGGCAGATGACTGCCGCCCAACCGGTCGACTGACACCTTGCCGTACAGTCCAAGCGATTGGATGTGCTTGCGGGCTTTCTCGACATTGGCCGCGTCGCCGTCCAGGCCGTGGACGAGGTAGCGGTCGTTTGCCCGCAGCGCGGCGGTCAGTTTGCCGTCGCCGCAACCAAGATGGACGACCAGCCCGCCCTTGACCCCGGTCGCTTCAAGAATCTTTCGAGCCAAGTCACCGGCGACGCTCTGTCCAGACGCGTCCGCGGTCACCAGGACGAACGCGGAGAAAGATAAGACTACTGCTGGGAGAATTCCCGAATACGATAGTCCATTCGCTCGCATTTCTCGGATCATCGTCGTCTCCTCTCCTGTAAGAACCCAACTCGGAACTGCTGCGTGGCGGAAGAATCACAAACCCCCACATCTTAACCGCACCATGGGGGAATGCAATTCGCGGGTCGGAAAGCACGATTGTTCAAAGAGTCTGGCACCCAAGCCGACAACTTTTTGTCGCAATCCAATGATCGCACGGCACAGCCGGCGACGACAAGTCGTCGGTTTGGGTTTCTCTCCCTCGAGAAGTTCGCTGGGCTTACTAGAGGCAAGACTGCCCATACCTTTTTCGTGTGACGCGCATGTCGTCGCCGCGGAGCTCGCGCAGGGCATAGCTCACGAACTGGCGGGCGACTTTCTTCCGCCAACCCGGCGAGAAATCAGTGTTGTCCACCGGTTTGGCGACGCGGGCGGCTAGGACGGCCGCTTCCTCGATGGTCTCGTCGTCCAAGGTCGTAAGGGCGAGAAACGTTTCCGCCTCCTTTGCCTCGAGAGGACACGAAGCCACGGACCCGACGACGAGATGCACCTCCTCAACGATGCCGTTTGTCGCCAGACGCCCGGCCACGGCCACCGACAGGACGGGAAAATCGTATGCGCCGCGCCGGTGCACCTTCCAGTAGGCGCTTTTGGATCCTTCGTTGGGGTCCAGGAGCACCTCGGTGAGGACCTCGTCCGGCCGGCGGGTCAGGTGGTTCCGCCCGTCGTCCTGATACAAGTCGGCCAGAGGGATCTCGCGTTCCTGCGCGCCTGAGACCAGACGCACCCTTGCTCCGAGCGCCAACAGGGCCGGTGCCGAGTCGGTCGACGAAACCGCCAGGCACTTCGCACTTCCCGGCGTCGCCCGGCAGGCGTCGCCGTCTTTCTTCATGCAGAAATCGACCGCTTTTCGCCAATCGTAGCTTTGATCGTAGCAGTAACAGCGAGTGTCCAGGCAGAGATTGCCCCCCAGTGTTCCCACGTTGCGGACGTGCGGCGTGGCAATCTGAGACGCGGCCTGCCAGAGTGCCGGGTAGCGCTGTCTGATGTCCGCTTGCCGGGTGATGTCCGCGATGGTCAGACACGCGCCGAGTGACAACGCTCCCCCCGCGTGTCGTCGAATTTCTTTCAGCTCGGTAACTTGCCGGAGACCGACGAGGGTGCGGGGAACTTGCACTCGGCGTTTCATGTTCGGGAGCAGATTGGTTCCCCCGGCAAGAAGCATGGCCTCGTTTCCCTCCCCGTGCAAAATGTGGGCGGCTTCCTGGACCGTGCGAGGGGCTCGATACCGAAAAGCGGGCAGTCGCATCATGTGCGGTTCACCTTTTTCTTCGGGACGCCGGGTTTGCGCTTCGGCTCGCCGGCGCCGCGTCCGTCGCCCCCTTCCCACGGCGGCGGGACGCGGAGCGGATCGGGCCAGACGACGTCGGGGAAACGACTGGGGCCGAAGCGCGGAGGCCTTCCCGCCTCCTTGTGCTCAAGGGCCTTGGTGATCTTCTCCGGTGTGATCGGGACCTCGTCGATGCGGACGCCCACGGCGTCGTAAACGGCGTTCGCAACGGCGGGCGCAATGGGGAGCAACGGCCCCTGACCCACCTCCTTTGCGCCGAAGGGACCTTCGGGATCGAAGTCGCCAACCAGGTCCGTGACGATCTCGGGCATGTCGAGCGAGGTCAAGCTTTTGTACTCGAGGATCGACGGGCATTTGTGGACGAGGACCTGTTCGGACTCAGCCCCCAGACGGCGAAACGCTTGCTCCTCCATCAGTGCTTCGCCAAGCCCCATGTAAACGCAGCCTTCCACCTGTCCCCGCACGAGCGTGGGATTGATCGCGCGACCGATATCATGCACGACCCATACTTTCGGGACCGTGATCCAGCCCGTGGCCGGGTCCACGTCGACCTCGACGACCGCCGCGGTGTAAGAGTAGGTGGGGGACGGTCCGATGCCCGCTCCTTTGTATCGTCCTTGCGGTCGCGGAGGCGTGTAGCATCCGACGGTTCCGATGGTTCCGAAGCGCTCTTCGGCAAGACAGACCGCCTCGGGGAAGCTGAGGCTGTTGCTTGGATTCTGGGAATCGAACACGCGTCCGTCAGCGAAAACCACTCGTGCCGTGGAAACGGCGAAGTGTTTCGCCACAGCCTCGGAGAGCATGTCTCGCGCTTTCTCGGCGGCCTGGACGGCGGCGTTCCCCGCCATCAACGTCACGCGGCTCGAGTAGGAGCCGAGATCCACCGGCGTCAGATCCGTGTCGCCGGTCACCAATCGAATATCGAAGGGATCGATTCCCAGCACCTCAGCGACGACGGCTGCCAGCACGTCATCCGAACCCTGTCCGATCTCGGTCGCGCCGCAGAAAACCGTCACACCGCCTCCCCGGTCCAGTTTGAGCTGAACGCCGGAATGCGGCATCGAGTTCCAGTAAACGGGCACGCCAGCTCCGGAGAGGTAGGCGGAACACGCCAGACCGACACCCTTACCGGCGGGCAATTTGCGGTGCTTGTTCCGCCACTCGGAAATCTCGACGACGCGGCGCACGCATTCGCCAAGCCCGACAGTTCCCAATTGCAGATGGTTCGCCGTGACGGCTCCCGGCTGTTCGACGATACGCAGACGCAGCTCGGCGGGGTCGACGGCCAGGGCTTCGGCGATCTTGTCGAGCTGGACCTCTTGGCCGAAACGCGTCTGCGGGGTGCCGTGACCACGCTTCGGTCCGCACGGAGGTTTGTTGGTGAAGACGCGACACGCCTCGAATTGGTAACGCGGGACATGGTAAGTCGTTGTCTGCAGGGCGCCCGTGTAATAGGTGCTGGCTACTCCGTACGATCCGTATGCTCCGCCGTCGATGAGGGTCTGCAGATGCACGGCGGTGAAGGTCCCGTCTTTTCTTACGCCGGTCTTGAACTTCATCAGGACGGGATGCCGGCCGCGATGACAATAGAAGACCTCCTCGCGGGTCAGGCAGATCTTGACTGGCCGGCCGAGCTCCAGGGCCGCTTTGGCCACGATGATTTCGTGATTGAGCGGATCGCTCTTGCCGCCGAAGCCGCCGCCGTTCGGGGTCGCCATGACGCGGATGTGCGCCGGGGCCATATCGAGCACTCTGGCCAGGGCGCGGTGTAGATAGTGCGGCGTCTGCGTGCTCGACCAGATCGTCAATTTCCCGTCCGGATCGACGGCTGCAACCGACGCGTGCTGTTCGATGGCAAGATGCGTGCTTCCCGCGTAAAAGAACGTGTCCTCAACAACGAGGTCCGCCTCGGCGAAACCGGTCTCCACGTCGCCGAAGGCGAGCGACACACATTTGTGGATGTTGCCCTCGTCGCCGTAGTCATGGATGCGAGGTTCCGGCGTCTCCAGGCTCTCCTGCGGGTCGGCGATGGTTCTGAGCGGTTCGTACTCAACGTCGATCAGCTCCAGCGCCTCGCCGGCGGTCGGCTCATCTTTGGCGATGACGGCGGCGACCGGGTCGCCGACAAAGCGCACTCGCTCCAGGCACAGAGCGTGCTCGTCTTGGGAGACGGGGAGAATGCCGTACTCGGTGGGCAGGTCTTTGCCGGTCAGAACGAGATGCACTCCGGGACGGCTCAGGGCGCGCGACGCATCGATGCCCCGTATGCGGGCGTGAGCGTGCGGAGAGCGTAACAGCTTGCAGAAAAGCATGCGCGGCAGAATGATGTCATCGGCAAACCGGGTCTGGCCGGTGACTTTGGCGCGGCCGTCGACGCGACAACGGGGAACGCCGACGATCCGAAGTTGCTCGTGGCTCAATGGGCTTCTCCTTGCTGCGCGGCGGATTCGACGGCTTCAACGATCTGTTGGTAACCCGTGCAGCGGCACAGATTCCCGGAGAGCGCCCGGCGAATCTCGTCGCGGGTCGGATCGGGATTCGATTCGAGGAGCGCCTTGGCCGTAATCAGCATCCCCGGCGTGCAGTAGCCGCATTGTACGGCGCCCAGCTCGACGAAGGCCCTTTGCAGAGGATGGAGGCGCCCCTTCGACAGAAGCCCCTCGACCGTCGTGACCTCGCGGCCTTCGCATTCGACGCCGAGGACGAGGCACGAAAGGACCGGATCACCGTCGAGCAAAACGGCGCACGCCCCGCATTCTCCCAGCTCGCAGCCGTGCTTGGTTCCGCACAGCCCCAAGTCTTCCCGAAGAACCTCGAGAAGCGTCTTGCACGGCGCGAACGACACGTCCACTTCCTCGCCGTTCAAGCAGAAACTTATCTGAATGGGCTTTTTCGTTTCGGCCGGCGTGGACTGCATGGTTTTCCTCGCGTCCTGTGGAAGCTCTGTTATCATAATACCCGAACCATGGACCCTGCGCCGACAAAACAACCGGACCACGCAATGATGACTCCTCTGGATGAACGGGGACGGCTTGATCGACTCAACGCTTTGCTGGAGGAAATCCTGCCGGCCAATCGATTCCAACTCGCACGGCTGGGCGAACGCCGTCGCATTCACAGCCTCGACGACTACCTGTCGCTTCCGCTGCTGAGGAAGCAGGAATTGGTGGAAGACGCCGCGGCTAATCCCCCCTACGGGACGAACCTGACCTATCCATTGGAGACTTACACACGCTATCACCAAACGTCCGGCACAACGGGAACGCCGCTGCGAATTTTGGACACCCTTGAGACCTGGGATTGGTGGGGACGCTGCTGGCTGGAAGTGTACAAGGCGGCGGGTGTGACGGCCGGCGACACGTTGTTCTTCGCGTTCTCGTTCGCACCGTCGATTGGGTTCTGGTCGTCGTACAAGTCGGCCGAGATGTTGGGGGCCTTGCTCGTTCCCAGCGGAGGGGCCGGCTCGGAGCAACGGCTGCGAATGATCCGCGACGTCGGCGCGACGGTCTTGATGTGCACTCCCAGCTACGCACTGCGTCTGGCGGAGGTCGCCAGGCAGCAGAACGTCTCTCTGGACGACTCGACCATTCACACTCTCATCCACGCGGGCGAGCCGGGCGCCAGCATTCCGCACACCCGCAAACGGCTCGAAGAGGCGTGGGGCGCACAGGTGATCGACCATGCCGGGGCGACGGAGATCGGCGCCTGGGGCGTCGGCGCCAGGGACGGACGAGGTCTTTACGTGAACGAAGATGAGTTCATCGCCGAGGTCCTTGACCAAGAAACACGACAACCGGTCGGCCCGGGTGAGCTGGGCGAGCTGGTGATCACGAACTTGGGCCGCGGCGCCTGGCCGGTGATCCGCTACCTCACCGGCGACGTGGTCCGACCCGTTCGTGAACCCGGTGAAGATGGCTCATCGCGTTTACTGCTGGAAGGAGGCGTTCTCGGTCGGACGGACGACATGCTCACCATTCGGGGCGTCAACGTATTTCCGTCGGCCATCGAAAACCTCGTCCGCGAAGTCGCCGGCGCGAGCGAATACCGCGTCACCGCCCGCCGGCAGTCTCACATGGACCAACTGGAGATCGAGTTGGAAGCCGGCGGCGATACCTGTGAAAACGTTGCCCGGCTGGTGCGCGAACGCATCGGCATCCGGATCGACGTCCGCCCGGTCGAAGTCGGCTCGCTGCCACGCTGGGAAGCGAAGCACAAACGTTTCGTCGACGCACGCGGAACGACCTGATCACCGGCTTGGGGACGACGGGACCGTGAATCTCAGCTTCTCCTGCGGCAGATTGACGCCGCACACCTCGACCTGGACCGCCAAATTCCGCAACCAGGTCCGTCCCTTCGCGAAACCAAACGGCTGAACCACTCGACGGCTCTTGATCCGCCCACCAACGGCCGCCGGTAATTGCCCGCAAAACACCGCGCCCAAACCCAGCCGGCCGCGAATCTTGTGACGAGAATTTCCGAGAAATACAACCGCGAACGGGGTTGGCGCAAAAATGTTGCTTAAGATCTTTTTTTTGAGGAAAATTTCATACCAAACAGCCCGACCAGAGCGAAGCGCCGGCCGACCGGAATTCTCACACTCTCGCCGGTAACCCAACTTGCGCCGACCGCGGCCCGCCGCGCACAGTTGTGTGTCAGTCAACTGTGCGCCTTCATGCGCCGCAGCCAGGCCACCCAAGCTTTGCCCGTCCCGCCGCCTCATCTCAAACAACCACAGCCGAAATCCGGCCGCCGAAATGGCGGAAAATGCTTGACAAAACAATTCAGAGCGATCAGAAACATGTATCATTAGACACCTCCCCGTTCCGTCAGGTCGCGGCGGCCGATGTTCTCGGCAGCGGGGCATTGTTGCTACATGACTACTTGACTGTGAGGAATGGAAATGTCCGATTCCAGTACCAACGAAATCGCGAAGTTTTTGAAGGGTGAAACGGGGCAAATAGAAACATCGGTCCTTGAATACTCAGTTTCAAAAGGCAGAGTTAAACGTCTTTTCAGAACGCTTAAGCGGACGAGAAATGCGTCACTGGCCGCGGAACAGACATCCGATGCCCTACGGTATCTCTCATACTACTTGGCGGATCGTGCAAACCATCGGCAAGCGAAAGCTGCTGGCTATTTGAACAACGCTTATCGCACTATTTACCGAGGATCGAGGGCTGTAGAAGTCTTGAAGACTGGCAAATTCGTGAAGTCAGCACGAATGTTCGTGTTGTGGTTGCTTTCTGTTATCTTCGGGCTCTGCACGGGTTATTTGGAGAAGCCCTTCCGCACCGTTTTCGTCATGGGTGGATCCGTCTGTCTTTTCTTTGCTACGTGCTTTTTGTACGTCGCTTTCTTCTCAGACAACGGCTTCACGTCAATAACTTTCACAAGTAACAATACTCAGCCGCCGCCGATTGACTGGTACCATTATTTTTATTTCAGTGCTGTGACGATGACCACGCTCGGGTATGGTGATATTGCCCCGAACCATTCGTGGGATCATTTGTTGGCCAATCGAGTGATGCTACTTCTGTGTTCGCTAGAAGCGATATTCGGCTACGTCGTACTCGGCTTAGGGGTAGCCGTCGGTGCAAGACGTCTTGAAGCACATCCGACTGCGGAGCGTGCTCAATTATTGAGGGATTATGCTGTAAACATCGGATTGGCCGTTCCCGATTAGCGCCGGGTGCCACTTTACGCCGTTACGCAAATAGCGCGGACTGACAAGGTTCTTCGATCGATGAAGAGTGTGGAGACTGAGCATGGGCTTCGACAAAACCAAGGCCGAGCAACTGCTCGCCGATTGCGGACGGCGTTGCTGTATCTGTGGTCGTCTCCATCGCGTCCAGGTGCATCATATTGTTCCCGGCGATGACAGCATCGACAACGGTATTCCGCTCTGCCCGAACTGTCATGATGAAGCTCACACGGAGTACTCTCCCGGCAGGACCACTCGAACTTACACACCTGAGGAGCTGCAGCTTCATCGCAAGCGCACAATCGACCAAGTCAAGCGTGAGGCGAAGTGGAAGCCGGGGAGCACGGATTCGCGAAAAGATAAGAAGCTGATCACGTTTTTTGCGCAGTGCTTGGACCGCCCCGCGTTTCGAACGTATTTCCATCAAGAACTCAGCTTTGTTGCATTCGACCAAGCGATGGAAGACACCCTTTTGGCGCTCAACACTGGGTATTGGAAGACGAGAGACGGGACGCTGATCGAGAGAGCCAAAGGAAAAGCCTGTGTCGTCAACCAGCACTGGCGTGAGAAAATCGAGAAAATTGCACACCTAATCGAGGACGTTCGGCGACGCTTCCACGAGCTGTTCGGGCTGAACGAGATGCTATTAAATCTCCGGGGATCTCATCGTTCCCACCATCGTGAGTTGGACAACCTTATGGAGGAATTCCGGTACGATAGTGACGTGGGGAATTGGATGGACGAGAAGCGTCAGGAAGCAATCGACATCATGAACTCACTTCTTGACGAAGTCGGCCTGCAACCCTTACGAGGGCTGCGACAATGCTGAGCGGCCGGGTGCCTGGGGCAGAGTCTTCGATGCCCCAGGTGGTGGGTCGCCGTAAGCTCTGGGGCTTCGCGGACTCAGCCCCAGCCACACCTCGGTTTTCATGCTCACGCCAGCGAGAGCATGCCACGCGGCCGCGACGTTGTTGGGCACCTGTCAGACATTTGGATCTTTTGTTACAATGTCCCCATCGAGCGTTTGAGGACTCGCGATGGACGCGGAAGATTCGACGATCCCCTCATTTCGGGCGGATGGCTACTTGCCGGGGGGTTTGTACTGCGCCACTGAAGCTGAAGTCACATTTCGGTTTGGAGTGCTGACTCGTCGTCGGCGACGGTTGATCCTTCGAGTGCGACGTTGGATAGAACTGGCCCGGCAGGTCGAGGCGATTCGCCTGTTGATCGATGGAAGCTTCGTAACGGCAAAGGAAGAACCAGACGATATTGATGCCGTCATTCTCCTTCCGCCAGATTTCGAACGGCAGATCGAGGATGAGATCGAACCGGCCCTGGAGCTCGAAGAAATGCTGCTGACTCGTCGCCCCGAAGAGATCTTCGCGGCGGAAGATGAGTCAGACTGGAATGATTGGGTTGAGTTCTTCAGTCGCACGCGTGAAGCTGATGGGCGGCGCAAAGGTCTTGTGGAGATTCAATTATGATTGCCAACCTCACAGAATATGAGAAGGTGCAGGAAGAATTACGCATCCTCGAAGAACGATTGGAGCGGCTACAGCAATCCCATCCGATGGGGTCTAAGGGATTTACGAAGGCCGGCATTCGCAAGATGATTGCGAGCTTGCATGAAGAGCTGGCTGTTTACGAAGGCAGCGAAGAAGCAAGACAGTCAGATTCGAATTGAAAGTCGAGCACGGACTGCCGCCCCATACCCTGTCATGACTTCAGTCCGCTGTGGCGGAGGAGGGCTCGCGGGTTTGGTTCTCGGCCGCGGAAGTCTTTGAAGATTTGCATGGGGTGGCGGTCGCCGCCGAGGGCTAGCTGACTCGAAACGTCTCGATCGCGCCCTCGTTCAAGTCGACGCCGAGGCCGGGGCCTTCCGGCACGTGGACGAAACCTTCCTCATCGATCTCCATCTTCTGCTTCGTCACGTCCCAGCGCAACGGCGTCTCTTCGACACAGTACTCGAAAAGGAAGGCGGTCTTCCGCGAGGCCAGCCAATGCAGACCGGCCGCCAGATTGACCCCCGTGGTGTAGAAGTGGTTCACGACCCGCAGTCCACGGTCCTCGGCCATGTCGGCGATCCTGGCAGACTCGGTGAAACCGTTCCTCGCGATGTCAACCTGCGCGATGCTGATGCCCCCCCGCTCGATCAGATCCCTCCAGGCAAATCGCCCGCACTCTCCCTCACCGGCGGCAATCGGTATACGCGAGAGGCTGCACAGCTTGCTGTAGCCTTCGAGGTTATCTTGATCCAGCGGCTCTTCGAGCCAGAGGATCTTGAAGTCCTCGAATTGCTGCGCCCGCCGGATGGCGGTCGCCGTGTCCCAGCAGCAGCCGGCGTCGATCAACACGTCGCGCCCCTCACCGAGACCTTCACGGGCCCCCGCGACCAACTCCAGGTCCAACGCCTCGCTCCGACCCATCGGCGCCCAGCCGAATTTCACCGCGGTGAATCCGCGACCGATCCACTTGCGGCCGATCTCACAGGTTTCGCGGCCATCTTTGCCGAACAAAATACTTGCGTAAGCCCGGAACTTCTTTTGAAAGGCGCCGCCCAGCAGTTGGTAGATCGGCTTGTTGTAGAACTTCCCGGCGATGTCCCACAAAGCGATGTCCAGGCCGCCAATGGCCTGAACGACGACGCCGCGACGTCCGTAATAAAAGGTGGCTCGATACAGCTTCTCGTTAATGACTCGGAAATCCAGCGGGTCCAGCCCGATCAACAGCCTTCCCAAGCCGGAAACGACCGAATGGCTGAAGGGCGCGTCGATCGCCGCTTTCGCGACACGGGGACAAGAATCGACTTCGCCAATCCCCACGATGCCTTCGTCAGTATGGATCTTGATAATCAGCGACGTCTGTCCCGAGGAGGCTTTGTCAAGGATCTCAGACTCCGGCAGACGGATTTCGAGGGCTTCCACTTGCGTAATCTTCATCGGGCTTTCCTCATCGTTACGATCATATTCAGTTTTGCGCGTACGCACCATAATCTGAACGAACTATATCGCGCTGTATGGGCGAAACGCAAAACACGCTTGCCAAACGGGGAGAATCTGCCAATCCTTAGACAGGAGTATCACAGCGAACTGACATCCGTTCCCAGACTGGATAGAATCTTGCATGAATCAACACAATGCGTTGACGACAAACCGTTTCGCCGCCGGGCTTGCCCGGCGCGCGGCCCGCAAGCGGGCCGGCTAAATTGCACCTTCATTCAAATTCCGGGAAACAAAGGGAAACAACCATGAACGGCATCTTTCGAATCACGCAGACGCTTCTTACGATCTTTGTCGTATGTGGTTGGCTGTCGACGGGATTTGCCCGTGCCGCTGATCATCGGCCCAATGTCCTGGTGATCCTGACCGACGATCAGGGCTGGGGGGATTTGAGCGTCCACGGGAACGTCAACCTGCAGACCCCCCACATCGACTCGCTGGCCCGCGATGGGGCCCTGTTCGACCGGTTTTTTGTCTGCCCGGTCTGCTCGCCGACGCGGGCCGAGTTTCTGACGGGACGCTACCATCCGCGCGGCGGCGTCTACAGCACCTCGACCGGAGGCGAACGTCTCGACCTGGATGAAAAGACCATCGGCGACACGTTCAAGGCGGCCGGTTATGCGACCGGCGCGTTCGGGAAATGGCACAACGGCATGCAATACCCGTATCATCCGAACGCCCGCGGCTTCGACGAGTACTACGGCTTCTGCTCGGGACATTGGGGCAACTACTTCAGCCCGATTCTCGAGCACAACGGCCGGCTCGTCCGCGGCAAGGGGTTCATCATCGACGACCTGACCGATCACGCCCTGCAGTTTATCTCGCGAAACAAAGATCAGCCGTTTTTCTGTTACGTGCCCTTCAACACGCCCCATTCGCCGATGCAGGTGCCGGACCGCTTTTTCAAAAAGTTCGCCGGCGCGGATCTCACCATGCGTCACCGCGATCCACAACGGGAAGACGTCCCCACAACGCGAGCCGCGCTGGCTATGTGCGAGAACATCGATTGGAACGTGGGCCGCATCTTGAAAAAACTGGACGACCTGAAGCTGGCCGAGGACACGATTGTCATCTACTTTAGCGACAACGGCCCGGCCAGTTGGCGGTGGAACGGCGGCATGAAGGGACGCAAAGGGGCGACCGACGAAGGCGGGGTCCGCGTCCCCTGCCTGGTCCGCTGGCCCGGCCACATCAAGCCGGGGACGAAAATTCCAAACATCGCCGCCGCGATCGACCTGCTGCCGACGCTGGCGGAAATGGCCGGCATCCCAATGGCGGGCACAAAGCCGCTTGACGGCAAGAGTCTCACGTCACTGCTCTTACTCACTGCCGAGGCGTGGCCGGACCGCATGATCTTCTCGCATTGGCGCGGCCGGGTGAGCGTCCGCACGCAGCGTTATCGGCTCGATCGCACGGGGAAACTCTACGATATGACGACCGATCCGGGTCAGCGTCACGACGTCTCCAAAGACCATCCGAAAGTCACCGCCCGGTTGTCCAAAGCGGTGGCCGCATGGAAAGAAGAACTGTTGCCAGGCTTGACCGACGACGACCGTCCTTTCACGGTCGGCTACCCCGACTTTCCCATCACTCACCTGCCGGCCCGCGACGGGGTGCCGCACGGCAACGTCCGGCGCAGCGCCAGAGCGCCCAACTGTTCCTTCTTCACGAATTGGACCAGCACCGAGGACCGCATCACCTGGGATATCCAAGTCGCCACAACCGGCCGGTACGAGGCCGTCGTTTATTACACCTGCGCCGAAGAGAACATCGGCTCCACCGTCGAGTTGAGCCATGGCGAGAACCGGATTCAATCGAAAGTGACCGAAACGCACGACCCACCGCCGCGAGGCGCCGAACACGACCGCACGCCGCGCGGCAGTGAATCGTACGTCAAAGACTTCAAACCGCTGCGGCTGGGCGTCATGACGTTGAACAAAGGCCGCGGCCAGTTGACCCTGCGCGCCATCAAGGTCCCGGGAGAGCAAGTGATGGACGTGCGATACGTCGTGCTCACACTGCTGAAATAAGTGCCGGACGACATCCTCTCGCCTCGTTCCGGCCTTATCCCTCGTCCCTCGTTCCCAAGCTCCGGCTTGGGAACGCAATTGCCGGAAGCTCTGCTTCCGGATTCGCGAAGCGACGGTTCCCAAGGCGGGAGCTTGGGAACCCGTTCAGCTAGCGCTCAGGACTTTCGCAGAGCGGCTCATGGGGTCATGATGGCGTGATGACTCGCTCGCGCTACCGGATCTTCGAAACCGAGTATCCCTATTTCATGACGTGCACCATCGTCGGTTGGCTTCCGGTGTTTACCCGGCCGGAGGCGGTGGACGTCGTTTTCGACTCCTGGCGGTACCTGCAGCGCGAGCGCGAGTTCAGACTGTTTGGTTACGTCATTTTGGAGAACCACTTGCACCTCATCGCATCTGCGCCTGAATTGTCGGCTGTGATGCAGAGCTTCAAGTCGTACACGGCAAGGCGAATTCTGGATCTCTTGGAGCGACATTCGGCCAAGGTGCTGCTGCGACAGCTGCGTGCGCTCAAGTTGCGTCACAAAACTGAAAGTCACTATCAGGTCTGGCAAGAGGGGAGCAAGCCCAAGCAGATTCGGAACGAGGACATGATGCGGCAGAAGCTGGAGTACATTCACGCCAATCCCGTGAAGCGCGGCTACGTCGATGATGCGGTTGATTGGCGCTACTCGAGTGCTCGGAATTATGCGCGCCAGGCTGCGTTGATCGACGTGACGATGAATTGGATCTGACGTCGCGAAGCAGAGCTTCGCGGGAGTGGGTTCCCAAGCTGGAGCTTGGGAACCAGAATGGATGAAGACAGAGAAAAATCAAAACCATCCTGGAAAGGTTCCTGTGCCATGAAACAAGTCATTTGTCTGTTCCCGATCGCGTTGCTTGGTTTCCTCACGGCGGCTGGACCGGCGGCTGCGAAACCGGCGGACGGTCCGCGCCGGCCCAACGTGATCCTCGTTATGACCGACGACCAAGGGTACGGCGACCTGGGCTTCCATGGCAACAACAGGATCGATACGCCCGTCATGGACCGCTTGGCTGTCGAGTCCACCCGTTTCGAGCGTTTTTTCGTCTGTCCGCTGTGCACGCCGACCCGCGCCAGCCTGCTCACGGGCCGGTACTACCTGAGGACGGGCGTCGCGTCGGTGACGAGAGGGCTGGAAACCCTGCGCAGCAAGGAAGTCACCATCGCCGAGGTGCTCAAAGCGGCCGGCTATGCCACCGGCTGCTTTGGCAAGTGGCATTTGGGCGAGCACTACCCCAACCACCCCAACGGCCAGGGCTTCGACGAATTCTTCGGCATGCCCACCGGACACTGGGACAACTATTTCGACCCCGTGCTGGAGCGCAACGGCCGGCCGGTTCAAACCAAGGGATACATCACCGACGTGTTGACCGACGCGGCGATTGACTTTGTGGAGAGCCACCGGGACAAGCCCTTCTTCTGCTACGTGCCCTATAACGCGCCGCACACACCTTTGCAGGTGTCCGATGCACTCTTTGACAAGTACAAGGCGCGGGGCTTCGACGACAGGACGTCCGCTATCTACGGGATGGTCGAGAACATCGACGCGAACCTGGGCCGGCTGCTGAAGAAGTTGGACGAGCTGAAATTGGCCGCGGGCACCATCGTGATCTTCCTCTCGGACAACGGTCCGGAAGGTCCGGAAGGCAGCCGCTACAACGCCGGAATGAGGGGGATGAAAGGCCGGGTGCATGAGGGCGGCGTGCGCGTGCCGTTGTTTGTCCGCTGGCCGGGGAAGATCAAGCCGAACAGGGTGGTCAAGCAGATTGCGGCCCACATCGACCTGCTGCCCACGATCGTGGAGCTGTGCGGAGTGAACATGCCTCAGACGCAACCTCTGGACGGCGTGAGTTTGGTCCCGCTGCTGAGGGGGCGGGGCGAGAAATGGCCGGACCGGACCATCTACA
>CAZGYE010000104.1:0-16694 GCA_964530165.1 uncultured Planctomycetaceae bacterium | reverse complement strand
TCGCCCATCGCCAGATCGGGGTTCATCTTGGTCGGCAGCACGACCAGCTTGCCGTAGCGCTTGGCCTCTTCGCTGACGCTGGGGTCGAAGGCGAAGCCGCAGACGATCAGCACGTCGAAGCCGACCCCTTTGACGGCTTCTTTGGCGGCTTCCTTGATGAGCGTCGCACCGACGGTGCCGTGCTCCGGGCCGATGCAGATGGCCGCTCGCTTCTGGGTGCCGTCCGCTTCGGTGTAGTGCCCCTGGCCGTGAATCCATTCGCCGGCATACGGGTCGAGCGAATCGAAGTTGAGCCGTTCCTGTTTGATGGTGTTCTGCACGCCGGCCTTGCGCAGGTTTTCGAGGATCATGTGTCCGAAGTCGTCCGGGCCGATCACCCGCGTTTTCAGGCCGTCACGACCCACCTGGGACCGCTGCTGCTTCTCCTCGGCGCTGATCGTCCGATGCGGGCTGAGGCTCTCGACCGTGAACGGGCCGGTCACGCGGACCGTCTTGTTGTCCTCATACGGCTTGTCGTAGAGCGTCTCGGTGTCGGCATGACGGGCGATGGCCGCGTCGATCTCTTCGCGCGTCATCCCCTCGGTGATGTCCGGGTTGTTGGCGATCGATTTGAGCGTGACGTGCGGCACGCGCTTGTAGACGAACCCCTTCTTGATGTCGCCCGTGGCATGGCCATCCTGGCCATGCGTCTCAGACCCTGGAATGGCCAACGGCAGGGGACTACCGGGGGAAGACCGGAAGATTGCATCCGTCACGGGCTGGAAGCCCGTGCCACGGTCGACCCACTTCCAGTCCATGAGTCCGGCCTGCTCGGGGTTCGCCAGTACGTAGTCTACCGCGTGGCGGTAGTCCTCTTCATCACGGATCAGATGGTCGTACGCTTCCGGCTGCCAGAGCGTTCCCTTCCGCCCCAGAATTCGGTTGATTGCGTTCGCGCTGAAGCTCTTCCACGAATGGCAGATGTCTGGCAGTTCGAAGCCGGGACGCGGGTGCAGCACCGCGTGTACGTGGTTGGGCATCACGCACCAGACCACCAGGTCATAGCGTTCGCCATCGAAATGCAGCAGCGCATCTCGCACGATTCTCGCCGCGCCTTCCTCCTTCAGGTGGCACGCTCCGTGGCCTTGGTCGAGAAACGTTTCAATCCGCTTGGAACGCAGGTCTGCCAATTGCTGCACTTCGGCCGGGGTCAGCGGGCGCTTCGCTACCGCCGCCCGCCGCAGAAGCTCATCCCGTTCGCGCACCCAGACCGCCAGGACCGACTGCGGAAGGGAGTCCGCAAGACGGAACGTGACGGCGTAGACGCCTCCTTCACAGGTCCAGTGGGGGAGATACGCTTCCCGACGCACCCGAATTTCAACGCAGGTGTTGTCGCTGTTTCGGCCGGGAAGCCGGACGGGGCCGATTTCGCTTGCGGGGGCTGTTGTTGGCCCGGGAGTTTCGGTACGCACGGGCTGGAAGCCCGTGCCACGATTCACCGGCCGTGGCATGGGCATCCTGCCCATGATTTCCGCTTCCTTCTTCATCCCGTCCGGCGAGTCAGCCAGCAGGTAATAAGGAAACTTCGCCGCCATCAGCCGCGTACGGGCCAGGGCGAGAGCGACGCGGCTGGTATCAATCGTGATCCAGCGCCGACCCCACTGCTCGGCGACATACGCCGTCGTCCCGCTCCCACACGTCGGGTCCAGCACCAGATCGCCGGGGTCGGTGGTCATCAGGAGGCAACGCTCAATGATTTTCGTGTTCGTCTGAACGACGTACAGCTTCTGATCGGTAAACTGCCCGGTCAGAGTATCCGTCCAGACATTGTTCCGGGCCTTCCATGCGAAGTCATCCACGATTCTGACATATCGTAGGCTGTTCTTCGCTACGTGAAGGCGGCCCGCGCTGGCAAGCCGCTCCATGCCAGTAGGGAACTGTGCCTTCCAATGAGAGTTTGGTCCAGGCGTGTAGTCTCGACCGCGATAGCGGAATCTTTGGTCAGTTGAAGCAGCACCTTGCGAAAGCAAATTGTCGGGGCTGTAGATCGTGGCTCCGGTCGGCAACGGCTCCTTCCCTCGTAACTCGGCGCCTGTCAGCGCGCGAGTAGTTCCATCGGGAAACACAACCCAGCGGTAAAGTCCCTCCCCCGGAGTTCTTCGTTGCATCTCGTACAACGAGCGATACTTGATACCGGAAAAGCGATTCTTGCCATACCAGAGGAGATAATCTCCTGCACGCGCCAGCTCGTTCGATTCAAAACCGCTGGTCGTTGCGAAAGTAATAAGGGAGACAAAGTTCTCCTTCCCAAACACCTCATCCAGCACGCAGCGCACGAGGTGCACGTTTTCATCGCCGATCTGGACGAAGACGGAGCCGGTTTCGGTCAGCAGTTCGTGGGCGACGACCAGTCCGTCGCGCAGCCAGGCCAAGTAGGAGTGGACGCCGAGTTTCCACGTGTCGCGGAAGGCGCGGATTTGTTCCGGCTGGCGGGTGGCGTCGGCCGCCTTGCCGTCCTTCACGTCCCGCTTGCGCGTGCTGACCTGCCAGTTGCTGCCGAACTTGATGCCGTAGGGCGGGTCGATGTAGATCGTCTGCACCTTCCCTTTCAGCCCCTCCTTCTCGGCCAGGCTGGTCATCACCAGCAGCGAGTCGCCCAGGATCATGCGGTTCGACCAGTTGCCGTCGTGCCGGTAGAAGTCGACCCGCTGATCGAACTCGTCGGGCAGGCCGTTGAAGTCAGCAAACAGGTCGAGCTGTTTCGGACCGGTCTGTTCGCTGCGGGGCAGGTCGTCGATGATCGCCTGCGGGTGGATTTTCTCCTGGATGTAGATGGGAACCACCGGGACGCCGAGGTCCTCACGGTCCTGCTGGTCCTTCCCCTTCCAAACGAGTTGCGGATCAAGCGACGGATCGCGGGGATAGAGCATCGTCTTGGGCGCATGCTCATCCTCGGCCACAAAATCGCGCAGCTCCTCCGTGGGAATGTTCTTCCGCTTATCCTGGTGGCGGAGCGACTCGACCTTGGTTGCTTTTTTACGTCGTGTTTTCTTCTTGGCCATCGTAGGGCTGTTCGGTAGAAGGTGGTTGTACTTCCTCGGCTGGCAGGATTCGCGTTAACTGGTCTCGAAGCGGCCGAATGTGCATCGTCGCCACCTCCCACACGATATCGTAATCGACGTGGAGGTAGTCGTGGACGATTCGATGTCTCATGCCGATGATTCGATGCCAGGGGATGTTTGCGTGCCGTGTTTGAAACGCGTCCGATACCCTTCCGGCCGCCTCGCCGACGGTTTGGATCAGATGGACCAGCGCCAAACGCAGGTTGTCATCGGCGTCAAACTGCTCGTGCGAGAGATCAGAAACCTTGGAGAGAATCTGCTCTGAGGTATCGAGAATGTGTCGCAGGTAAACGAGATCATCCTTCTCCATAGATCCGCTCCGCGCTGTTCAAGACTCGGTCACGCAAATGACGGTTGAGAAACTTCGGATTGATCATATCGACTTTTCGCCCGCCGAAGAGTTCTCCAAACTCTTCGGCGATCGTCACAATGTCCCAGCCCGGTGTGTGGCCCGGTTCCCATTCGACCAGCACGTCCACATCGCTGTCCGGCCGGAAATCGTCACGCAGCACCGATCCAAACAGAGACAAACGACGGATATGATGGCGACGGCAAAACTCCGCGATTTGGTCGCGTGGAATGGGAATTGTTCGATCCGGCATGTCAAGTCTCCATCGGGCCTCTACACCAATCATAACACTGGGGCCGCCGGTGTGAAATCCGCGAGGAAAGCGCGGATCAGGTTTTCCGCGTCCCACGGGTCGGCGACCTCGATGAACGCCCAGCGGCCGAAGCCGCCGTGATTGTTCACAGCGGGAACCCACAGCGTGCGGGCGGTGGCCACTTTGGCAGCCTTGTCCTTCTTCTTCTCGCCGGTGACTTCGATGAGCAGGTTCAGCCGGTCGTCGGGGCCGTGCCCATCGTCGATGCACGCGATAAAGTCGGGGATGTAATTCTTTTCTTCCCCGCCCAGTGTATACGGGATGGTGAATCCGAGGTTGTGGTTCTTGACGTAGCGGACGACCTCGTCCATGTCTTCGAGTGTCTGGGCGAGCTTCTGCTCCCACGAGTCGGTGTCGGCGACGACGTGGGAGACGTGGCATTTGTCGTCGCGGGTGGTGTAGACCGGGCGGGTGGTGTCGAAGTCGACGTAGCGCGTCGAACCGAGCGTGTCGTAGGGGCGGAGGATCGGCAGCAGCCGAGACTCGCCATCGGCCGCCCGCCCGCCCTTGACGATCGCCTTGTAGATGCGGTCTGCGGCGTCGTGGGCAAACTCGATCAAGAGCAGCAATTGCGGAAACGTCCGGTCCTTGAGCGTCACGCACTCGGCAAGCCAGCGCTTGGCAACGGCGAGAAGCTGCGGGAAGAGCCACGGCTTGTTGTTCTCCTCATCGTCGCGGAAATACTTTTCAAGCACGAGCTTGGCGAGCAGGAAGGCGACTTCATTGGGCCGGCGGCGTTTGAGGTCGTCGAGCGTGTGGATGCTTGTCTCGCCGACGATAGGGGCATTCTCGGTCCTGGTGGGGATGTCGACAGTGCTCAAGGCAAGTTGGGCGTCCGCATCAAACACCGGGGGCGGAAGTTGCTCTCCGGCTAGGTCGTGACGGTAGCCGACGAGGCGGGGGAAGGTGATTTCGCAGTTGATGCGGCTGTCGAGAGCACGGACACGGGTGGGAAGCCGGCCGGGTTTCGGCTCCGCGGTCGAGCCGCTGCACGGAATGAACGAAAAAGGGACGCCGTAGACCTCAGCGTATTCCGGCTCGAAGTGGCCCTGTTCGTTGGCGGCGTAGCTCATGCGGCGCAGCGCCCGGCCGACAACCTGTTCACACAGCAACTGCGTGCCGAACGCCCGGATGCCGAGAATGTGCGTGACGGTGTTAGCGTCCCAGCCCTCGGTGAGCATCGAGACGCTGACGACGCATTTGACGTGCTAGCCGAGTTTGCCCGCTTTGCCCACGGTGTTCATCACTTCGCGGAGCAGGTCTTCGTCGGTGAGGTTTTCGGCATCACGGCCGGGGAAGCGGAGACGGTACTCAGCCTTGAACTCCTCGACCTCGCGGGCGGCGATCTTTTTGAAGTCGGCGCTCATGGCCTCGCCGGATTCAAGCTGCTGGCTGTCGACCAGAATGGTATTGGGACGCTGGAGCCAGCCCCCGTTGGCATCATCGTTGCGGAAGATGGGGAGTTGGCCGGCCTGGACGACGGTGTTCTCGCCGATCTGCTTCTCCCAGCCGGCGATGTAGTCGAAGACAAGCTTCGAGACGTTCGTGTTGTTGCAGACGACGATGAAGACCGGCGGTGTGATGCCTTTCGCTCGGGCATCCTCGTTCTTCTCCCAAAGGCGGTAGTATTTCTCGTAGTTGCCGTACAGGCTGTGCAATGCGCCCTGCAGTTCCGCCGGGAGCTTCGGCTCGCCGCCGACGGCGGCGGTCTTGCGGCCCTTCTTGGGCAAATGCTCGCGGACGCGGAGCCACAGGTCGCGATAAGTGGGCTGGTCACCGGTCATCGAATCGTCGGCCACGGGGACGCGGGGGACTTTGACGATGCCGGCCTCGATCGCGTCGATGAGCGAGAAGTCAGAGACGACCCAGGGGAAGAGCGTCCCTTCGGGATAGCCGGAGCCCCGGAGGAAAAACGGTGTGGCCGAGAGATCGTAGATGGACTTCACACCGATCTTGGCTTTGACGGCCTCGACGCCGGAAATCCAGACACGGGCTTGCTCCTCGCGCTGCTTGGCTTCGATGCGATCATCACCGGTGAGCTTCACATCCTCGCCGTTGGGCTTGCGGCGGTAGCAGTGGTGGGCTTCGTCGTTGATGACGATGATGTTTTTCTTGTTGCCCAGCTCTCGGCAGACGCGACGGACCATCTGGTCGGGCGTTTCCGTAAACGCGCCCGCTTCGCCATCGGCGAGCATCGCCTTCGTAAGCTTGCCGGCGGCGACCTTCTCTCGCAGTTGGAAGGCGTGGAAGTTCGTGATGAGAATTCTGGCCCGCCCCAGGCGTTCTAACTCCTCGCCGGACAGGACGTCGCGCTGGCGGTAGTAGTTCTCCGGGTCGTTGGGCAGCAGCACGCGCAACCGGTCGCGGATGGTGATGCCGGGGGTGACGATCAGGAAGGTATCGGAAAACCGGGCGTCTTGCGGATTGGCGAGCTTGTTCAACGTCTGCCACGCAATGAGCATGGCCATCACGACGGTCTTGCCCGAGCCGGTCGCCATCTTGAACGCCGTACGCGGCAGGCCGGGGTTTGACGTATCGTTCGCCTCACGCACGGTGTTCTCAATCCAGGCATCGCCGTACTTCTTGGCGACCTCGGTGATGTAGATGGCGGTTTCGACGGCCTCAATTTGGCAGAAAAAGAGCTTCTTCTCCCGGTTGGGGTCGGTCCAGTAAGACAGGAGTCGGCTGGTAGTCGGGGTGACGCCGGTGTACCGGCCTTCCCGCCAGAGTTTCACGCGCGAGCGAATCTGGTTGACGAGCTTGTTCTCTTCGATTCGGTCTTGCGTCCACTCGGTGTCAAACTGAAGCTGCTTGCCCTTCTTGCGGGGCCGGGCGATGGGCACGAAATAGGCGCTGACCCGACGGCCATCATTGATCTCGTCGGTGATTCCTTCGTCGGTGAAGCGGAAATGGCGGGTGGGGTCCGCAAAAGGCGAGTTGAGAACGGGGTTTTCGATGACGACCTGTGCCATGAGCAACTCTTTCTCGACTGACTAACCGTATGTATTCCGCTTCATCTTCTCGCAGGAGTTGTCAATCTTGCTCCTGTCGGCGTCATACGCCTGGTCAATCCCCGCCGAGGATCGTTGATCGTATCGTATTCGCTATTTCCCACCACCACAATCCGCGACAGCCTATCGTTGGCCTGCTGTGCTGGCAAGAGTCAATCAAGCTGAAAAGGAATTGTGAAGGGTGCCCGCCGCCGGGAGCCGGCGGGCCAGTACACGCCTCAACAGAAGGAATGAAGAATCGCCCCTCATTCCCGGTTCTGCTCGGCCGGTTGGTCAGCTTCCCTGTCGCGAATCCAGTCGTACGCTTTTTGCGTGAGATGCTGCACGATGGGCAGTTCATCACGTGTGAAGCTGCTGTTCGCCTTGAACTCGTCGCCAACCTTGAAGGTCCGCTCGACGCGGGTCTTGTAGAAGGTCTTGCCGGCCTTCGATTCGTTCAGAAAGACGGTGGCACTGATGCCGCGGTACCGGAACTTGGCGACGGGTTTGGTGGCCGCTTTCGCGTCGGCAACGGCCTGGTCGATCGTTGCAGTGGTCATGATGGAAATGGGAATGTAACAAAAAGGGGAACACGATACCCCTGTTTGATTGGGCTGGCAAGTCGCTAGCGGACACGGCCAGGGCAACGGAAGAACGGGCCAAGACTGCAAGACCGGCTGCAAAACTGGTCAGGAAACTGGAGCCAGCGATCATCGTTTGATTGCAAACTCAAACGGAACCCAACCTGCTACGCCCTCATGATCGCCTTCGAGGACACGAACCTGTGTTGCTGAAACGGTAAGATCAACCCCACGGACGCTTGTGCAATTCGGGAGAATGATCGCGTTACCAGTATCAATCACTTCTTCGTATCCGTACTGGTCACCCGCGGCCGATGCATTTGTTAGGCGGTCGAGAGCTTCCTTATTCAAGGCCAGCACGACGATGCCACTGCAATCGATTGGGTTGCTGTTGTTGTTCAGAATGCCGGTATCGCCGACGCTGAGTCGGGTATTGTGCATAGGGGATTGCTCGCCGGTCGGTGAGCTGGTGCCATTTTCAAGCTTGCTGGCCAGCAATGGGATAAGGATGAGGACAGCAGCGACGATGATAAGGGCTTTCTTTCCAGAGAGTGGCCTATGTCCGAATCCGGGATCATCCAAATCGAGGATAGATTATCAGAACTTGATAGTGGTACCAAACAGGTGCTCAAAGGGGCCAATCTCCTGCATCCATCGTACCTCGCCGGACTCGCCAAACTTCAGATAAACAAGAAGGATCCCTTTTTTGTGCTCATCAGTGTAATTGCCAGTCTGGTCTTCTTGGTACGCAGTTTCGGATGTGTAGATGGTCACGACGGCAGTGTGATACGATCGGGTAAGATCGTAGAGAAAGAAAAGCAGCTCATCCTTGTCGGGTGCCGTCTGTTCGATAAGCAGATCAGCGCCGTAGCTATCGTTGTGGTTGTTCGGTTGCCATTCACGAAGAACGCGATGCGGGATACTGTGCTTTGCTGGCTTGGTGGTGCCTGCGACAGAGCAGGCGGCAAGTAGCACCGAAAGGCCGAGAAGAGTGAACGAAACAGCTCGCAGAATGCGAATAGCTTACTCCGGGTAATCACGTTTCTCAAAAGAATACCCGGATCAGGCTGTGGGGGACGATCTGGGGCCGAGGATCGCACGGTGTTAGCGTTTTCGTGGCCCCTGAGCTGTGTCAGGGGGAAAGGTCGTGAAAGGGAAATCTGAGAACCGTGCTTCGACATTGCAGGTTTATCGAAGGCTGAGTGTAGCCTTCAGGGCGTCATCGACCTGCTGGAGGAGCGATGGTGATAGGTGGCCGATGGTACGGATGACGCTGGCAACGGGAAGCGTGTAAATGTTCTCACACTTCACAGCCGACGGCTGCGACAGGCTGCTCTGCTGACCTTCAGATGTAGCGGGATCGATGAGGACTTGGGTCGGCTCAGTGGTTGCCAGGCGGATGTTCGACGTGACCATTGCGAAGATGGAGTTCGTCAGCCTGATATTGTTGTGATCGGATTGGACAACGACAGCCGGCCGCCGCTTCGGCGGTCTGCCTGGGCCTTGGGGAAAATTCAGGACGACAACGTCGCCTCGTGCAACGCTCATGCGGTAGGTGATTCGGAATTGTCGGTATCGTAGCCTTCCATGCCGGGTGCACCCCAACCATCGGGATCGTCGAGGGATTGTGCCGCTGCGGCCATCATCTCGTCAGGAGTCAGCTCACTGTCATCGTAAACCAACGTTTGGAACTTCTGGCGGGTCATGACGACATACACGGCGTTCTGGTCGTCCTTGAGTTCAAGCGGACCGCCTGCCTGCTGGTCGAGTGCCTCGCGGATTTCGTTGGGGATTTTTGGACTCATGATTACAGTATAGCACAGAGTGCTTTCGGGAAGAATGCCGGAAAACACCGAATTCGGTGGAATAAAGAGGTGGAGAATTGGCCTGTTTCAGCCTTCGGATGGCCCCTGAGCCGTGTCAGAAAAAAGGTCATGAAACCGATGATTGGGGCGGATACCTCCGCCGGAAAAGCATATCAGGACGTGAGAGTTCACCCGCACATTGAGGGGGGATGTCAGTGAAGTTGTTTTTGAGCCAGTCGGCGAGATCGATCCCGAAGTACCAGTGAGTGCCTTGAGTCAGAATAATGTCCGCCGAGGACAGGTTGGCGAGAGTCTGTTGAACAAGAGGATGATCTTGACCGAGCAGACGGGCGATTGCCTGAACAACAACGGGCCCCATCGGTGAGTGAGTGTTTAGAAACGGGCCGGAACCGAGGGGGAGTGAAGCGAAACGATCGACGCCGCAATCCGTCATCACGCGGTCAAGTTCAGGATCGGACGCAGGGGCACTTGCGTTGGAAACGGGCAGTGGCGTATAGGCCAGAATGCCGACAAGAGCAAGAAGCGTTAAAACGCGTCTGTTGTTTGTGGTCATAATGAGAGCGACGAAGGCGGGGAGTGTCATGACAAGATGATGGAGTGGAAGTGAAACGCCGACATGAGCCGCCAGAACAAGGAAATACAATGCAGCAAGGTATCGGTAGGTGTCCCTGTCTGCGATCAGGAGGAAGACGACGCTTGCGATCAAATAGGCGGAGGAAATGGCAAGGAAGAAAGGGGCTTTGAGAGGAAGGCCAACGATTGCGATTACTTTGAAGAAAATGAATCCAAAGTGCATCAATGCTGCTCCGAGCAGAAAAGGGAAGCGGCCACGGTAGAGCCAGAGGGCAGCAAGGAGCCAGCCAAGAAAAAATCCCGGATCGTTGAAACGTCGCAGGAGCATCCGTATCAAAAGGCCCCGCAGAAGGAGAGGCTCACCACCCGTGATTCGGTTTTCAAACATTACAGGTAAGTACAATTGGAAATAGGGGCCAACGTATCCGAGAATGAACAAAAGGGAGAGGCCGACAACCGCAGCAAGCGTGAGATGGAAAGCGAATTCCTTCAGGGGCCGTTTGGTCAGAAGAAAGCCAGCGAAAAGGGCCAGCAGGAACGGCTCCTTCATGCCGACACTTAGCAGAAGGCAAAAGCTGGCGAGCGGTATTCGCCAACGTCCGCTCACGTGCAGAACACCCCAAATGTAGAGGGAACCGAAGGCGGCTCCGAATGCCTCGGGTTGCAGCGAAGCAAACGTGGCGGGCTGGGAAAACAGTACGAGGAGAATGAGAAATGGTGCTCGCCGAGGGGAAAGAAACGGAATGACCGCGTATGCCAGTGCGTAGAGGAGTCTGGCGAGAATTGTGCCCCCGAGGAGTTGAGAAAACGCAGCGATGAGAAAAATGCCAGGGGGCTTCGATTCAAAAAGATCGCGGTAGGGGCGCAAACCATTGAGAATGCCACGGCCAACCGTGAAGTAGAGATTGCCGTCACCTTGTATGTGATGTGAGAAATCCGCATAGGTGTTCCTGACCAGGTAGAACCCGCCGAGGAGGATCGCGACGGAAAAGCAGACAATCTCCCAGCGGTGACGTGTGCGGACAGTCATGGTGGTAGTGAGAACGCGGATAGAATACCGCAGCAACGGGAGCAAAGCTGAGAATTGACGATGTTCGCCGTTTTCGTGGCCCCTGAGCCGCGTGTCAGGGGTCGTGAAAGGGACGTTTGGGGTTCCCGAACAACTTTCATTCGCAAAAGCCCCGTGCACACCGTGCACGGGGCTTCCGCTGAGAATCGGTACGTTGCATTGCATTCAGACTGCCAAAGCCAAGAGTTTCGACACCTTCAGATCGGCATCGGTGCGGTCGCCAGCGTAGCGGATTTCCTGTGTCAACTGCGTCAAGGCGTCGACGAGAGTGAAGATCGTGAAGGACTTGCTTTCGGTGCCGATCTTCGCAACCGCCTTTTTGATAAGCGAACGCGTGATGCCGTGCTTCAGCAGGAACTTCGTCGCCTCGTCGGCGTCGCCGACCGTCTCACGCATCGCCTTGGCAATCACCTTGGCGAAACCATCCTTGCGCTCGTCGCGTTTGGCGGCGAGATTCTCGATGATCCGGCGAATCTCGTTGAGCGATTCGCCGATGTTCCCCGTGTGTTTTCGGGTGAACTCGACAATTTCAACCGCGTCCCAGCAAATGTGATTCTGGCAGACGGCCTGCCACCAGAATGTCTGAACCCCCAGACTGCGACGGCCTACTTCGCTGTTCCAGCAGTAGAATCCTGGTGCGAAGGCTTGGCCATCGATCTCGGTCCAGCCGCCGGGATCCACGACAAACAGAAACATGTCCTGCTCGCCAGCGTAGAGTCCGGTGCCGCCGGTCGCTGCCCGCTGCGGTGGCTCGAAGCCAGGTGCGGCTTCTTGGATCGCGGTCAGCAGATCGACGTTCCAAAGTCGGCTGTACTGCGTGCCGTGGATGGCATGCACCGTTTCCCCGTTGACGAGCAGTTGCAGCGGTTTTGAACCGCGCGGCTTCGTCTCCTGCAGGGCACGGCTAGCCGTCCCTGGCGAGAGAACGTTGATCGTCTCGCGGCTGACGCCGGACAGGCTGCAGAGCTGCGAGAAGCTCCAGTAATTCAGAGCGTGGGCACCGTCGCCGCCCATGTGAAGCTGTACGGTGCTGCCGTCACCATTGACCTGCGGCATCAGCAAGTCGGGCGGATGCCACAGTTCGCTGGATTGCTCTCGTTCATCGCGACAGTGAGCGGCGAGTTCCGGGAGCGAGTCGTAACATTCGTCTGCTGACCGGCGAAACAACTGCCGGTGAGCTCTCATGAGATTTGTCATGGGAGCATCTCCTTTCCATTTGTAACGGTGAAGCGAAGGAGCGATTCTCAGCGTCCTTCGTCTCGACGAGAGACAAAGGCCGCAGAGCATGCCCCAGACCTCGGCGCTTGGCAATGATTCTCGCCCGGACTTCTGTCTGTCTTCCGGGATCGACGACCTCAGCCCAACTGCGAAAGGGGACATTGTTCATTCCCGGCGGACCATCTGCTGACGAGCCATCCGCAGCACATCGTGCCAATCCCAGCCGTTCTTCTCGGCGATCCGGCGGGCCTTCGTGAGCGTCGACCGTGCGGCAAGCTGGCGGTCCAGCCATTGATCTCCTTGGGCGGCCAGCCATTCCAACGGGCCGCGCTCGTCGCCGTAGACTCGAACGTAATGACCCAGTTGATCGTATGCGTGTTCGACGTCATAAACGGCATGTGCAACGATGGCCGGCGGTTCGGGGACCGGTGTCAGAGGATCAGGATGCGCCTTTGCCAACTCGTCCTGCGAGACTGTTAGCGCTTCCCCGGACGGGATGAGCATGACGGTCGCGACGTTCCTGCCGTCATCAAGTGCCACGATCTCGCCGAACAGGTCCTTGCCGTCACGCCGGAACTCGATGGCTTCACCGGGTTCAAAAAGCGTGAGTTTCGCTGGTGGTGTCGCATCGAAGAGAGTGCGTTGCTGCGGTCTTTCAGCGTGTGCCGGTTCATGCCGATCCCGATCCACGATGGACACGAGATGTTCGCCCTGCCCGCCAGTTTCGGGAGCAGTAAGGGGGGAATCGTCAACGGATTTCTGGGCCTTCGCTGCTGACTTGGTATCAGCGGTTTCCATGGCGATGACCGGCCGGGGAACGACGGTCCCCACCTCGGGCGGATCATCAAAGTCAAGCAACTCTTGCGGATCGCCTTTCAGCACAGCCAGCAGTTCATCGCGGGCATTGTCGAGAGCGTCCACGAACAACGCCAATTGATCCGTGGCGATCGACGCCACATGGGTTTCCAGCCGTTCGACGACCTGGCGGATTAGGTCCGCTTCGACGGAATCGACGTCAGGGAGCGCGCCCTCACTGCGGACAACGGCAACCGATATTGTCGGCGGCGTTCGGGCGTCCTCAATTGCCGGCTCCCAGCGGGGAATGCCGTTGGTCGCCAGCCAATGCAACTGCTCCCTGATCTCGTGCATGGCGCCAGCAAGGACTTCGATCTGATCGGCAAGCCGGTCAAACGCGGGCTGCGAGATGTCGTGTTCCGCCGGTGCCGGTCGCTTCCGAGGCGACATAGGCGGGAAAGGGTAGCGAACGACATGCGGTGCTGGCAATAGATTCGAAGACGTGTTGAGGTAAACGCCCTGTGCTGGAGAGTCAAGGATAAGATGGGATCGTCCTGATCCTTCTGTTGTGTAGAATCCGGGTCATGGCGGCCTCCCAATTCTTCTACCTGGCCCGTTGCTCCGACGGCTCGCTGTACGCCGGGACGTGCCTCGATGTGATTGCCAGAGAACGCAAGCACAATGAAGGTAAGGGGGCCAAGTACACGCGGAGCCGTCGTCCGGTGAAGATCATCTACTCCGAAGCGTACGAGACGCTCGGTGAAGCCCGCCGGCGGGAAGCCGAAGTGAAGCGATGGTCGAAGGCACGCAAGGAAATGCTGGTCAGGGAGTAGGGTCGTCGTCCCAGAGACCAGCCTTTCGCAGCACGGTCTTGATGTCGCGGATGTCCTTCTTCAACGTGCGGATGTTCTTGACAAGCTCCAGTGCCACGTGGCTGTTCATGTTCTGAGTGTTTTCCGCATGCTGAGCGGCGGTCTCCACGTCTAACAGTCGTTGTTTGATGATTGTGAGGATGGCCTTGAGTTCATGCAGTACGATCGTAGGGAAAGCCCTTTGCTCCGCTGTTTGCTTCTGAACAGAATGAAAGCCGGGAGGCATGGCTTGATCGTCCATTGTTCAAGACGATGCCAGACTGCCGGCCGTCAAGTCAATCAAAAGCTACACCGCGGCAAAGGCCGTCCCGATGATCCGCTCCACTTCCTCGACCGGTCTGGCGTACCGCCGACGCGATACGGCCCGAACCCGTTGCGGTCGCTGCGTCTGCGGATGGATCGCCGGCGGGGGCAATGTCTGCATGGAAAACGGTCTGCTCGGCATGCCATCAATCAGCAATCGGAGATACGCGGTGTACCTTGGCAACGTTATCAAATCCTCGGGCTCCACGTCGCCGGCGAGCTGGTCAGCAAGCACGGCGGCATCCTGCGGTCCGACCTGAAAGGTCAGAAGGCTGCCGACGTTGCCGAACACGGCGTCGAGCGTCCCCTCGTCCATCTGTGCCAGGTACTGGTTGGCGATCGTCAGTGCCAGGCAATACTTGCGGGCCTCCGAGAGGATTGTCGCAAACGACTCAGTAGCGAAATTCTGAAACTCATCCACGTACGCGAAGAATGGCTGCCGATCCCCTTCCAGTTGGTCTGCCCGGCTCATGGCTGCCATCTGCAAGCTGGTGACGAGCAGCGAACCAAGTAACGTGGAAACATCTTCGCCGATCTCGCCTTTGCTCAGGTTCACAATGAGTATCTTGCCCTCATCCATGATGCCTCGCAGGTCGAGGCTGCTCTTCGGCTGCCCAATCAAGCCGCGGAGAATCGGGTGCGTTACAAACTGCCCGATCTTATTCTGAATCGGGGCGATCGCCTCGGTACGATAGCGGTCACGCCACGCCATGAATTCCTTCTCCCAAAAGAGCCGGACAGCCGGATCGCGGACCTGGCGGATAATCCCCTGCCGATACGCCGGGTCACTCAGAAGCTGCATGAGCGACACAAGCGACGTGTCGGGAGCTTCCAAGAGCGCCAGTAGCGAGTTGCGGAGGATGTATTCCAGCCGCGGGCCCCAGCTGTCGGTGTAGAGTTTCTTGAAGGCCGAGACAACACCGGAAGCAATCCCCGGCCGTTGCTCCGGGCTGGCAACGTCGAGAGGATTGAATGCAAGCGGATACGCTCGATCGCCGGCGTCGAATAGGACGACGTCGTTGGTGCGACATTTCGGCACCAAGGCAACCACCGTGTCGGCCAGGTCGCCATGCGGATCGATCAGTCCCACTCCCTTACCATGCCGCATGTCCGAAACAATCAAGTTCTGCAGCAGCGTCGATTTCCCCATGCCGGTCTTGCCGATGATTGCCAAATGCCGAAAGCGGTCTTCGTAGCGAATGCCGAAGACGTCGGCCTGGTCGCGGAAATGGACGCGGCCGAGGGCGGCCAGCCCCCTCTCCCTTTTCGTGAGGGGTACGTCTGCCGGAGCTTCCAGCCTCCGGCTGGCCGTCGTGTCCATCTTGGGAGTCTTGACTGTTAAGAGCGGTGGATGCCACAACGTGGCGAGTTCTTCCGAGGAGAGCAGGAATGCCCGTTGAAAGATGGGAGAAATGCTGCGGAATGCGGCCAGTCCTTTGAATGGCCCGAATGCGGCGGCAAGCTGACGAAGCATCTGGCGAGCAAGCGGAGCGTCAGTCTTGGGAGCGTAGACGACCAAGCGGATGCGGGTCTCGAACAAGTGGCCGTTGAGCTTCACTGTCGCCGACTGCAGGTCATCTTCGCGTTCATGGGCGCGGCTCGCCGAGGTGCTGAGCGGGTCGGCACGGGGTAGGGAGTCCGGCGTGGCTGCGAAATAACCGAGCACACGAGCTAGAGAGCGAACGACAACAAAACGGCTGCACGCTGCCTGCGCATAAAACCGAGCAAAGCAGCGATGCGAACGGAAGAATGGGAAGGCCAGCCGTTCGATCACGTTGCGTGCATGACGTTGTCGCCAGGCAGTAGCCGGTATGGTCTCGATCTCGATTTTGGCACGCAGCCCCGGACGGTTCGCGGAGGCGATGGTTGCCAGAATGGCGGTCAAAGGGTCGGCCGTCGTGCGATTGGTCTCGTCGAGAAACTGCGGGTGTCTTCGGATTGGAAAAACGTCGGGGCGAAGCCGAAGCTCGCGGATGAAAGGCACCGAGCCTTCGGGACAATCAAGGTCTGTCTCGGAAAGCTCACTCAGATGGCAATCGTGATAGTGAGCGAGCAGCTGGTCCCGAAAGACATGCTGCAGGCTGTCATCGCACTGGCAGTACAGGGCAACGGCATTCGTCTTGTGGTTGTGGCTGCCGAAAATGAGCGTGACCGGCAAGCGTTCGCCATTGACTTGGTGCATGGTGGTGAGCAACTGCTCGGAGTACGTCGGCCCGCGTTCGTTATTCGCCGGTGTCTGAATTGCGAGAAGCACAGGAGGTGAAGTATACTAGCGGGGTCAATCGTCTGAGACTTCGGGGCGAACGACTGGTTGGAAGAGCATCTGATTCTTGAGCGGCATAAGTTTCTTCGTGTTGTTGCGAACGCGACTCTGGGCTTTCGCGATCATGGAAGACACGGTGCTTTCGATGTCGCTGCCTTCATACTCAGGAGCGTGCCGTCGGGCGTACGTGTCCAACAGAATGAGTGTATCGAGAAGTGTTCGTCGCTTGCGGACCAAAGGGGGCGGAGCGTACCAGTCCCCTGCCCAGCTGACAAGCGGCATCGGTTCAGTTCAGTGTACGGAGGCGGCGATCGCGGCGGGCTCTTCGTGGAGGTACATCAGTGATCCCATCTTGGGGTAGCGAGCAGATTGCTGCGGCGATACACGCTAACCCAAGTTGATCAGTTGCAGGGCAGAATTATTTTTTTGGAAGTTTTTTTG
>CAZGYE010000103.1:0-16711 GCA_964530165.1 uncultured Planctomycetaceae bacterium | reverse complement strand
AATTGCCGGGTTCTATTCCGGGCTAACCAACTATCTGGCCCTTCGTTTGAGCGAATGTCACACTTTCGAAACCCCTTTGCACGAAGCCATCCATCAGCAGGTGTTCAACCGGCATGTGTTCCAGCGCCTGGCCCCGATACCGGCATGGTTCAACGAAGGCATCGCTGTCGGCTTCGAAGCCAACGGAGAGCGGATCAACATTGGCCCATCCAAAATCAGCCCCCGTTATGCCAGGCTGGCCAAGGCGGCCGAGCAGATCGATTGGCAAACCGTCGTCGCCGACGACCGCGCCTTTCATGGCAACGCACTGGTCGGCGAAGCGTACGCCCACGCTTGGAGCCTGCACTGGCTGTTGGTCACTCGGTACAAAGTGAAGTATATGCAGTATGTGCAGATGCTCGCGGAGAAGAAGACGCTTGCCGAGGAGAAATCGACCGATCGTGTCAAAGAGTTTGAAAAGGTGTTCGGCAAGAGTGTTCCGCAATTGCAGGCCGAATTTCGCCGCGCCTTGGATGCCGGCATCAGAAAGCAGCTCGCCAAGCTGGACCGGAAAAGAGTGGCCGGACTGGCATTCCAGCAGACGGACCTTGCCGAATACCTCATCTCGGCACTCCGCCGGCCCGATTTGGGTGACGTGATGGTGGTTGACGGCAAACTGAAAAACGTCTCTCCGCTGCGCCCGATGTCGTTCCACGTGACCGTCGAGACCGACTCCGGCACATACGCCGACTGGCACGTGCCCAATCTGGACGTCAACCAGACGGTTCGACTGAAGAAGCAGTTCGCGCGGAAGCTAATGAAAAACGCCCCGGGCGGACCGTCGCGCACGTTCCGTGTCAACGTCCGTTGTGCGCTCGCCGAGAGCGCCGAAGCCCAACGTTGGCAACGAGGCGAGCTGCCGGTGCCGGTGTTTGGACAGTAAGGCCGGGTTTGCGTACTATCTAAATGACCGTGACTGGTTTCGAGCATTTGAGTTTTGGAGTCACTGTTTAGCCCAATGTAGTAATGAGGAAATTAGGAACCCAGGAAGACAGGAGAAAGACGATTCCCGAGATTCCTGCTTTCCTGGTTTCCTAATAATCATCCTCTTAACACGAAACACATAGTGGAGAGGAACTTGCTCCAGACGGCTAAAGTATTACCGGATTTCGTGTTTCGTGTTTCGAATTTGTATGGACGACACCTTGGTCATTGCCTTTTCACAGCCGACCCCGCCGCCCGACGGAGTTGCCGACGTCGATTTCCTCAAGTCGCTCGCATGGTGTCACAGCGCACCGAAACCGCTGGTGAGTGCCGCCCGGCAGGGTGACCGGGCCGCGTTCTGCCAGGAGTTGCTCTCCGGGCTTGAGACCGGTTCGAAGAAGTCCGCGGGACGATGCGCGTGGGAGTTTCAATCCCTCTGGTCGCAGTACGGCTTCCAGAAATCGCCTCGCACGCTGGCATTGATGGGTGTGTTGGAGGCCATGGGGACACAGGCGGCCCGCTCGAAAACGAAATTTGGCGTGCGGCGGAACGCCGGCACGGGCAAAACGCAGGGGAGCTCAAGGTCGGACAACGGGTTGGTTTCGCGGCGGCGGCAATCGCAGCTCGTCGATTGGTTGAACGAAATCGCCGTCGACGACCCCATCTCGCCGTACGAATTGCTGATCCTGTTCGAGCTGCTTTTTCAGGCCGGTCGTGAACTGCCGCTGGAGGCATTGTGGTCTCTTTGGCGGCGGTCGTTGACGGCGGCGATTCAGTTGAGCACGCATCAGCGGAAAGCCGATAGCGGAAAGCCGATAGCGGAAAGTCGAACGGCTTCAGACCCTCAATCCTCAACCCTCGACTCTCAACTCTCAACTCTCAACTCTCGACTCTCCGACCAGCGGCTGGTGGTCCAGGGGGAACTCCCTTGGCAAGCCAGCCTGTTGTTCGGCCCGGTCCAAGGTGCCGAGGCGTTCGGGCGGGCCGGTCAGCGGGTTCTCAGACGCGATTTGCTCGACCGAACCGACACCGACGGCACGCCGCAAGCGGAGCTGTTGGCGAACCTGGGGCTATGGTTGGCTCCGCTGGTGCGGGCGTCGGCGTGGGCGAAGAGTTTTCGCAGCCTGCTGTGGGACGAACAGGCCAAGGATCGGTTCCGCGACTTGGTCAGGATCAGCGCGCCGCTGTGCGACGCCAACGGCCGGCCGGCGCTGGGCAACGGGTCGCCTCGTAATTTCGTCGGGCTGTTGACGTCGGCGTCGAAGCTGGCCGGCTGGAAGGGAAAGAGGCCCCCATTGAATCTCCTGCTGGCGCTCGGGGCCAAGCGGGTCAAGGCGGGGAAACGAATCGACCTCCGGACCAAGAAGTTGCCGCCCCCGCCGGCCACGCAGTCCGACTGGGCGCGTTTGGCCTGTTTGCGGAATCGCTGGTCGGTCGACGCCGATACGATGGTCGTCGCCCATCACCGCGAAAAACCGATGATCGATTTGTCGGTGTTGGGCAAACCGCTCCTGAGCGGCGTGTGGGGAATCGACGTTGCCATCGATGGCGAACCGCTCCGTTTCGAGGACGATTGGACGTGCGTCTGTTGGCACTCGGACCGCGATGCCGACTATCTTGAACTGCAGGCGACGTTTCCCGGGCGGCTGCGGATTGAACGACAATTGTTGCTCTCCCGGAACGATCACTTCGTGCTGCTGGCCGACTCAATCAGCGGCGCCGGCAAAGCGACGCTCGAGTACACGTCGCGGCTGCCGCTGGTCGACGCGGTCGTCGCAGAAAGCGACGTGCCGACTCGCGAATGCACCTTGAGAACACGGCGGCAGGTGGCCCGCGCGTTTCCGCTCTCCTTGGCGCAGGACCGGGTCCAGAGCACGCCGGGCGGTTTCGGAGCGGCTGATGACGGTCTGGAACTCCGGCAATCGGCAATCGGCGGCCTCTACGCCCCGGTGGTCATCGACTGGGAGCCAAGTCGCCGGCGGACCGAGGCCGATTGGCGGACCTTGACGGTGACCGAACAGCGACGGGCCCTGCGGCGCGATACGGCCGCCGGTCACCGGCTGCGTATCGGCAACCACCAGTTGCTCATTTTTCACAGCCTGGTGAAGTCCGAAGAGTCGCGGGCCGTTTTGGGGCTGCACACGTTTTACGAAACGGTCGTCGGCAAATTCGACGCCAGCGGTAAAGTCTCGTCGATCGTGCTGGTTGAGTAGTTCGACTGTACGTGTCCATTCCTGCAAACTGCTTGGATCAGGTCTGCGAACTGGTGCGGTTCTTCTGGAAGCTACCGCTTTGGAAGTCGCAGGCGGACGCTTTGCTCAACCAGTTGTCGCGGGCGTGGGAGCCGTAGTTGAGAGCGGCTGTGCGAACTGTTGGCCAACGAGGTGGATCGCCTGACGGGCGTGGGGGAACTGTTTCCGTTCGTTGTGCATCCCCACACGTCCGAGGTCTACGACATCACGCACAAAGCGGCCCGGTTGCTGAAGTCGCAATTGGAATCGGACGAAGCTTGGAGCCGATTCTGCCAGCAAGCGGGGCAAACGAAGCTTCAAACGCAACAGACCGAACTGGCATTTTTGGTTCCACCCAGCCAGCGGTCCCAGGCACGGTATATGAACCTGGGGCCGATCGTGAATTGGGGCCGGCGGACGTTGAAGATTCTTCAGTCCCCCTCGGCGGATGTCCTCAAGTGGTGCAGCCGCGAACGCCTGGAAGAAAAGTTCGGCTGGCTGCGGGACTATTGCGAGCCGCTGGACCGTTGGTCCGGTTGGTTGGAGTCCACTTTTGGCAAGCCGAAATCGCTGGAGCGTTCCGCGACGAAGAGCGGTTTCACAAGCCTGTTGCTTGGTCTGGGGGCGGTCGTCGGGAAAACAACTGCCGAAATGGTCCATTCTGCGTTGGAGAGTTGCAGCACAAAAAACGTCCACACGTGGTGCCGCGAGCATCTCGACACCACGCTCCAATCCAAACGCCGCCGCGCCTCTGCCCAGGACAAAAACCAGGATGAAACACTCCCACCGTCAACCTGAACTTTTCATCGCGCCAGGGTCGCCCTCCCGGCATCGGGTTTTGAAGCTGCCCCGGCCACGTTGACCGATTTTGAAGCGCGGGGCTTTGCGGTCGGGACTGAGGTCATCGAGCAGGATTGACGCTTGAGGGATTGACGATTGCGAGGCCAACTGCAAGATATTTGACGGTAAGCACTTAAGGAAACATTGCAGCCAGCGGTTCAGATTGACCGACACCCTAAGGAGAGCTATACTGCCGCCCCTTTACTGAGGATCGCCGAGAGCCCCATTTGCCACGTCAAGGAGGACGGCCAATGAGTTCCGCTGCTCAAAGACAGATTATCCCTTTTTCGCATGTTGAGCAGCTTCGCGAGGCCCGGTCGATCATCCGCCACGAGGCCGATGCGCTCATCGGGCTATCGAGCCGTCTGGACGTTGATTTCTGCGCGGCGGTCGACACGTTTTCCCAGTCGACGGGCAGTGTGATCGTAACCGGCATGGGGAAGGCGGGTCTGATCGGCCAGAAGATCACCGCCACGTTGTCGTCGACCGGCACGCGGTCACATTTCCTGCACCCGGCCGAGGCGGTGCACGGCGATCTCGGCTACGTGCATGGCGAGGACGTCCTGCTGGCGCTGTCCAACAGTGGTGAAACTGAAGAGGTCTGCCGGCTTGTGCCAATCGTCCGTTGCCTGCATGTTCCCATTGTCGCCATCACGGCAACCGATTCGAGCACGCTGGGCGCCCAGGCCGACGTCGTGCTGCAGATTGGCCGGCTGTACGAAGCCGGGCCGCACGCGCTGGCTCCCTCAACCAGCACAACCGCCATGCTGGCGCTGGGCGACGCTTTGGCATTGGTGCTCTCGCGTCTGAAAGGATTCACGCCGCAGGAGTTTGCCCTCCTCCACCCTGCCGGTAGTCTCGGACAGAAACTCGCGAGCGTCCGGGAGATCATGCGGTCGCCCGAGCAGCTACGGATCACCTCGCAGGACGATACCATCCGTCAGGTGTTCGTTAAGCTGAGCAAACCGGGCCGGCGAACCGGCGCGGTCATCCTGGTCGACGCCGAGGGTCGGTTGACCGGCCTGTTTACCGACAGCGACCTGGCCAGACTCCTCGAATGCCGGCGCGAGTCTCAACTGGACCGACCCATTTCCGAAGTCATGACGTCAGATCCTTTGACGATCCAGGCCAATCGAATGTTGAGCGATGCGATCGACATTTTGTCGGACAAAAAGGTGAGCGAATTGCCCGTCGTCGACTCCGGCGGTTTTCCCGTCGGCCTGATCGACATCACTGACGTGATCGGCTTGATGCCGACCGAAATAGACTGACCTCTCGTGCAGCGACGAACGCTTTTGACCTGTTCGACAGCAGTGGGCCTGTGGGGTCTCTACGTGCTGTACGCGCTGTTCGTCAGCCCGTGGATGGTTCCGAAGATTGAGATCGGCGAGGCTCCCTTCACGCTGGGGCCTCGGCCGGCGCTGTCGCGGCTTGCCAGGGAGATGGCTGAAAAGCACCTGGCATCGCAGGCATGGGCCGCCAACCCCAAACTACAATTGCGGACCAAGAACGCATTCGTCTATGCGGAAGAATGGAAGCCGGCGGACTCCGAGAAATCCGTTCGCTTCAAGCCGTTTGCCATGATTTGGCAACAAACGGGAAAGCAGGTGGACGAGGCGCCGATTACGATCGTCAGCGAATCGGCCGTCGTGACGTTCACGAACACGTTCAGCATCGCCGCCCCCGATCCGGGACCGGTGGTCGGCGGCGCGCTGGAAGGCAGAGTCCGCATCCGCGGACCCAAGGGTCTGACCGTCACGGGTCGCGACTTTGCCTTTTCTAGAGACGCCCAGCGCATCTGGAGCGAACACCCCGTCTCGTTCACCTACGGACCACATCATGGCCAGGCGAAGGGCGTGCAGATCGAACTGGTTGTCGCCGAGCAGCCCGACAGCAGCGAGAAGCCGGCGATCTCCGGCATTCGCAGCATCCGCCTGCGGCAAAACGTCTCGATGGACCTCGTTTTCAAAGGGAGAAAACAAGAGAAGAAACCGGTCCTAGTCAGAATCCGCAGCGCGGGCGGTTTCCAATATGTCGTCGAAACAAACATCGCCACCTTCGAGGACAACGTGCGGGTGTTCCGGCCGACCGATGCCGTTTATTTTGACTCACTGCAGTGCGACCTGCTTACTTTGGTATTCGAACCAAAGGAGGGTCCCCCTCAAACCGCCGGACACGACTCCGTTGCGGCAAGTGGGGACGAACGGTTTTCAGGCCTCGGCGACGACTTGAACTTGACCTTCCGCAGATTGCGAGCCGAGGGGAAACGGGTCGTGTTGATCTCAGAAACCAACAAACTTGCGGCCCGGATGACCGAGCTGATCTACGACGCCCAATCCAAAGTGGCCGCGTTGGCCGATCCGAGCGGCGTGAACGTGACCCATGAGTCAAGCCAGTTGAGTTCACCGGAGATCACGCTGTCTCATGACGACGACGGCAAGATCGTTTCGGCATGGTGCCGGGGCGCCGGTTGGCTGAAATATCACGACCGGCAAACAGGCGCGCTCCAGTTTCGCGCTCAATGGGCCAAGCTGCTGCACAAATACCCGGATCGGCGAACCGGTCTCGACGTCATTGAGCTTCAGCAGCAGGCCGTCGTTCTCCAGCCGCAAGAGAAAACGGGCCTCGCCGCCGAGTTCATCAAGCTCTGGATCGATCGGCAGGGAAAAAACCGCGATGCCGGCAACGCAAACGCAACCGACGGAAGTTCCGAGCGGATTCGTCCCAAACGTCTGCTCGCATTGCGAAACGTCGCCATCAACAGCCCACAACTGCAGGTCAAACGAACGAATCAATTAGACGTCGTCTGGTTCGCCGAAGGCTCCCAGTCACAGCCGCCGCCACCGGTCCGGCCGGTGCGACATACGCGGCCCGACCGTTTGCGACCGGCAATCCGGCGCATCTCATATCAACCACAGCGCGGAGCGACGGATCGCCGCAGGCCGGCGGCGACGCAGATTCCTGGGGAAGGCCCGCGAAAACAAGACGAACCGCTGGAAGTCACCGCCGACCGAATCCGCGTGCACATGGTGCCGGGCGGCGCGCGGAATGAATCGGAAGTGTCCGACATCTGGACAGAAGGCCATGTTGACCTCTGCCAGCAACGCGAGCCTCAAACGGATGCGTTACGTCTGACCGGCGACCGGTTGCATCTACAGAACCGCGGCGAAGGCGATCAGGTGCTGCACCTTTTCGGCCAGCCGGCCCACATTCGTGGCCCCCAAATGCACATTGAGGGGGGGGAAGTTCACCTCGACCGCAACCGCAATTTGGCCTGGGTGAGCGGTGCCGGGCTGCTGGAAATACCGGTCCAGCGCGACCTCGACGGCGAACCGCTTGAAAACTCGAAACCGCTTGACGTGTGGTGGAAGGAGCAAATGACGTTCGACGGGGAATTGGCCCGTTTCTTCGGCAATGTTCGGGCCGAACTCGGCGACAGCAGCATGAACTGCCAGGAGATGCAGGTACGGTTGACGGAGAAACTCTCGTTCACCGACGACCAGCAGCAGCAGCCGAACGTCGAAATTCGCAACGTCTTGTGCAAAGACGGCGTGGAGTTCAACAGCTACGAATATCAGGCGAACAAGCTCATCGGCGTCCGCCGGGCGCGCTTTGGGGAATTCACGGTGAATCAACTCAGCGGCAATTTCGGCGCGCGGGGACCGGGCTGGATTACCGACTGGCGGCGCGGACGCGGCAACCGGGCCGCTCTCTCGCCAGTGGACACGGTGCAGGCCAACCAGCCGCTTGAGCCGGAATCGGCCGATTGGGAGTACACGCGAATCGACTTTGCCGGTCAGGCCGACGGCAACATCACAGACCGAGTCACCGAATTCCACGATCGCGTGCAGATCGTTTACGGTCCGGTCCAGCGACCCTTGGTCAGCATCGACCCGGACGATCTCCCCAAAAAGGGAGGCTGGATGCGGTGCGACACGTTACAAGTCACTCAGCACGAGAACGCCGAAACCCAATCCAACGACATCCATCTGAAAGCCGAAGGAAACGCGAAGCTGGAAGGCCGCACGTTTCACGCACGCGCACATAGGATTACCTACGACGAATCGAAACGCTTTTTCGTGCTAAGCTCGCAGGGCAACCCGAAGGCGACCATCTGGCGGCAAACACAGCTCGGCGGTGAACTGGAAGAAGCCAAAGCCCAACGCATCGAGTTCTTCCCAGAAAAGAACCATTTGAAGCTGGATCACACGACAGGATTGCACGGGGGGTAATAAATCTCTCAGCGTGCGGCCGGGGCGTGTCGACGATCTCCGCCGCCCCCAGCCGTCCGCTCCGTCCGACCAGCACGACCGTGAAAGACCACTGGTGTTGCACGCGTCGCGCTGCCTTGACACGGGTGACTCGGCCGCGTAGCGTCGGTACGGTTCATTCCGATGCGGTCAAGAGCGAGTGATCGTCGAGATGGGGAGAGTGAAGACGATGAAGAAACTTCGAGCGACATGTCTTCCTGTATGGCTGGTTGCGTTTGCCGGGCCGGTCTGCGTGATGTCGGCGGAAGCTTCGGCGTTTGCAGCAGCACAGCAGCCTTCCGGACGGAGGCCGAACGTGCTGCTGATCGTTACCGACGACCAGCGGCCAGACACCATTCGGGCGTTGGGAAACCCCATCATCCACACGCCCAGCCTGGATTCGCTCGTTCGCAACGGCACGGCCTTCACCCGGGCGATCGCGCCGTACCCACTCTGCGTGCCGAGCCGCGCTGAGATCATGACCGGCTGCGACGGGTTCCGCAACCACGTCGGCGTGTCCGGGTGGAAAATGAATCCCAAACTGGTGCGGTGGGCCGACTGTATGCGGAGCGGCGGCTACTCGGCCTGGTACGTCGGCAAATGGATGAACGACGGCAGACCGATCGTCCGCGGGTATGAGGAGAGCGACGGGCTTTTCGGCTCAGGCGGCGGCAAGTGGTACAAACCACAGGTCGACTATCACGGCCGGCCGGTGACGGGCTATCGGGGCTGGATCTTCCAGGACGACCAAGGCAACAAGTTTCCCGAAAAGGGCGTGGGTCTGACGCCCCGGATCGACGAAGAGTTCGCCGATGCAGCCATCCGATTCATCAACCGCAGGCCGAAGAAGCCGTTCTTCCTGCACGTCAATTTCACCGCCCCGCACGACCCGCTGTTGATGCCGCCCGGCTACGAAGGCAAGTACGACCCGGCCAAGATCCCGGTTCCGCCAAATTTCCTGCCCGAGCATCCCTTCGACCACGGCAATTTCAAGGGCCGCGACGAATTGTTGCTGCCCTGGCCGCGGACACGCAAAGACGTCCGCGAAGACCTCGCTGTCTACTACGCTGTGATCTCGCACATGGACGAGCAGGTCGGCAGAATCCTCGACGCACTGGATGCGACCGGTCAGACGGACGACACGATCGTGATCTTTACCAGCGATCACGGGCTGGCAATGGGAAGCCATGGCCTGCGGGGGAAGCAGAACATGTATGAGCACACCGTCGGGGTCCCGTTGATCATCCGCGGCCCGGGCATACCGCAGGGCAAACGATCGAGCGCCCAGTGCTACCTCCGGGACTTGTATCCGACCGTTTGTGAGCTGGCGGGGATCGACGTTCCCCAGACGGTCCAGGGCCGCAGCCTGGCGCCGGTGCTTCGAGGCGAGAAGGCGTTCCTCTATCCGCACGTCTTCGGGCACTGCCGCGACAGCCAGCGGATGATCCGCACCGACCGCTGGAAGCTGATCCATTATCCGCAGGTCGAAAAGTACCAGTTGTTCGATCTGGCCCATGATCCCTACGAGATAAAAAACCTGGTCGACGACGCCCGTTATGCCGACGTGCTGGCCCAATTGCGAGGCAAACTGGAAGCATGGCAGAAAGACGTCGGCGATCCGTTGGTCACCGGCCGTGCAGAAGGCTCGCCGACCTCCAAATAACCGGGCTTCGCGTACCCTCACTTCTTGTCGGGTTTCTTTTTTGCCAGCTTGCGCAGCTCGTAAAGGTATTTCCCAGGATTCTCGTCGAACTGATCGAGCTGCTCCAAGCCGGCCAGACGAATCAGTTGGTTGCCCACGACGTGGTCGATTGCGTCTTTTCCGAGCGGTTGACCGCTCACGATACACGTGGCGAGAGGATACTGTGGTTTCTGCTTCTTGATCACGGCTTTGTTGAGCAGGCCGAAATACTTCGCGGGCTGTTGCTCCAGGGTCTTGCGGCAACGGTCGCTGCAGAGGCGAAACAAACGGTTGAGAAGAACAAAGTCCACCGCGCCGAGGTCTTCAAGCGACTTGCCGTCGACAAGGCAGGTGGTCAACGGATAATAGGGCATTTCCTGCCGCGTGATTCGCTCGTCGACGACGCCCATCCACACGTCGCGACCCTGCTCAAATGTCTCCAAGCACTCCTCGCAGCAGACGCGGATTTCGCGATCGCCGACGTCGAACACCTCGGCCTCATCGTCAAGCGGCGCATCGAGGACAACACACTTTGGCAGGGGATAGGGGTCGCCAGCGTCGGCAGGCCCCGGCTCTTCACCTCGAAGACCGCCCGCGATCGCCACAACCGCTACCGCCCGAGCGATCACGAGCCAAGACCGATGAAACGAACAGACGTCAAATCGCATAAGCCGTCCTCGACGAAAACTGCCTGCCAAGCATCCGCACCGCCGCCCCGACTTTCTAGCGTACTACTTCCGAGCGGTGCGTCAAGCCGATCGCCCGCGACTTTACCTCGTTCCCAAGCTCCGCAGGATCTTGCATGAATCAACAGAATGCGTTGACGACAAACCGTTTCGCCGCCTGGCTTGCCCGGCGCGCGGCCCGCAAGCGGGCCGGCTCAATTGCGTCTTCATGTAAAATCCTGGCCAGCCTGCGTGCTGGTTGACGAGCATGTCTCGCGAATCACAGCCAACGTCATTCGACAGTTTTTGGAGACTTGAACGCTTGAGGCTTCCTTGAGGCTTCATCGATCATGTCCAGGACCTTGCGGACGTTGTCGAAAGACCCAAGTTTGTCGAACAGCTCCTGAAGCTCATCTAGCAGCTCGCGGACACGATCCGTCGACCCAAGCTCGTCGACCAGATGCTTCACCTCTTTGAAAATTGGCACCGAGACGGAAAACTGAGCTTCTAATTCCTTTTTGAGGCGGCTCTTGATCACGCTGACGTGCTTTCGAAAACGCTGTTCTTCGCTTTCGGTGGCGCTCTCTTCCGTGATGCCAGCCTCTCGCACGTAGCTTCTGACATCCTCGAAACTGGCATCGGGCCCCAGGTGTTCAAGAGCTTCCTTGATCGCCTGCGACTTGCTCTTCTTTCGCCCCGCCTCGGCCCGGTCCTGTTTGACCATTCCCAGTCCTTTCCTGCGGCTTGTCTTGCGCAGAATGGCGACCACTCGGTTCGTTTCAGTCCGCAAATCGAACGTGCGCGGCAGCGAACACGAAATTCTTGAGATAGCAATTCTGCTAATCAGTTTCAATCAACACTGTACCTTCACCTTTATCTTTTACAATACCTTCACCTTTATCTTTTACAATACCTTCACCTTTATCTTTTACAATATATTAATATATTTCTAATTTTAATTGTAATTTATAATCATAATCTGTAACAGTTACAACTTTTTCATGACAGGAACATTCAACTTGAACTGAGCTTCGCCTGTCGCGTCGTAGTGACGAAAAGTTCCCAGAAATCGTGAGTTTGACTTGTTTTACGACGATCGCTGTGGTAGGCTGCGTGAGCACGACGGCAGCCACGAGACCATCCAAATTCCGCGAGACACAGACGAATATTTTGAAAAAATGAAATGTCCAGTGTTGATATTTTTAGCGTGCGACCGTAAAACTATGGCGTCACCACTTGTCTTGGTGAAATCCGTCAGTTCAGGAAACCCGTATTGGAGAAAACAATGCAACAAACATGTGCCAATCTGTTCCCCCCGTCAGATGGAAAACCGTCCCTGGCAACAAATGAGCCGTACCGGACTGTCTTCATCGACGGACCAAACATCGATGGCGTCCTCGGTTGGTCCGTTCTCGAACGCCGTCCGTGTCCTGAAGACCGGCCCCGCTGGGAACGTGTCTTGCGGTTTCTCCGCAGGGAAGGACTTCTTGCGCCTGCATCAAAACCTTGTTTTGTGGTGAATAGGGATCGGTTTTGCCGTAGCAGCCAGCTCGCCTTCGGTCGGGTACTACAGGATTTTGGCTACGAGGTGTGCGCTGCTCATTCCTCGGATGGAGTGGAAAGTGATCCCGTGGACGGTTTCATCCTTCAACAGTTGGAGAGGCAGTTCGCGGCCAGTTGCAGTGGCTTAAACGATCCGATTGTCTTGTTTAGCCACGATCACGGCTTCGCAGACGTGTTGGCCAGGATTCGTGCCACGGGCAGGCGCGTGGCCATCTTCGGTTTCACCGAATGGTTTGCCCAGCCGTTGTACGACCTGCA
Source organism: uncultured Planctomycetaceae bacterium (assembly GCA_964530165.1). Lineage (GTDB taxonomy): Bacteria > Planctomycetota > Planctomycetia > Planctomycetales > Planctomycetaceae > CAZGYE01. The sequence goes on along the minus strand of CAZGYE010000103.1, from coordinate 4,260 downwards.
GGAGATCGGCTGCGAGATCTTTGATCTCGAGTTCGACGTGCCCGCGTTCGACATTCGTTTGCCGCGAACCTTCGCGCCACAGCCAATGACGGTCCAATGATTTCGGCATTCAGAAACTGCACTCTTGCGACGCCCGACAGCCGATTCAAAAGAAAAGAGGATCAATGAACCAACATCGTAACACACGGCCTGAAAGGGACTTGCGAAAGGCGAGAAAAAAATGGAAGGCCTCGGGGGGCACCGTTACCGATCGGCGGGGGACCGGCGAAGAGGTGTATCGGCACCCCGAGTGTCCGAGACCGATCACGGTCAACAAGCGACGCAGAGACGCGCCCCGAAAGCTAACGATGGCTTTGCGTCGGTTGTTGAGGAAGAAGGATAACCCCGACCACGGACCATGACGCAAGAATCGCCACACGATAGTGGAAACGCGCCAATAGTTCCTGAGCCGGTCGCGTATCGCAACGACTCTACTCGATCCCACTTGAAAGGAAGAATGACGTGGAAGTAAAACGCTTGATTTGTACCGAGTCAATTGTGCAGGAGAACGGTTCCACTTGTTTTTCGAAAATCGAGTTCTCACAGACCGGCGAGCGGAGAAAGGCCCAATTGGAGTTTAGTGCACCGATGAACGATGCGGATCGAGCTCTGCATTTCAGTCATGTTATGCAGACGTACAGGATGTTTGAAGCTCTCAGAGAGGAAAGATTCTCGGCAAGCACGTCGCAGGGGCAGGAAGAGGAGGAGGAGCAGGAAGAGGAGGAGGACGGAGACGACGAATCTGACGACCTCGCGCCAGACGCGGATTGAGAATCTCCTCTGGAGAGAAAAGGTGTCAAACCTCAACAAGCGAACCTGTCCCGCTTTCTGTCCGCTTTCTGTCCTTTTCCCAATCAGAACTCGGCGTTTTTCGGTGTTCGCGGGAAGGCGATGCAGTCGCGGATGTTGGTCATGCCGGTGATCAGTTGGATGGTGCGTTCCAGTCCCAATCCGAAGCCGGAATGCGGGACGCTGCCGTAGCGCCGCAGGTCGAGGTACCACCAGTACTCGTCCGGGTCGAGCTGGCATTCCCGCATTCGTTCGACGAGCACATCGAGGCGTTCCTCACGCTGGCTGCCGCCGATGATCTCGCCGACGCGCGGAACCAGCACATCCATGGCCCGCACGGTCTTGCCGTCGTCGTTGACGCGCATGTAGAACGGTTTGAGGCTGCGGGGGTAATTGTAGAGGATGACCGGTTGTTGGAAGTGCTGCTCGGTCAGGAAGCGTTCGTGCTCGCTTTGGAGATCGCGGCCCCACTCGACCGGGTATTCGAACTTCCGCCCGCTGCCGCTGAGAATGTCGACGGCCTCGGTGTACGGCAACCGCAGAAAATCGTTCTCTGCGATGTTCCCCAGGGTGTCGAGGACCGTGTTGTCGATGCGTTTGTTGAAGAACTCCATGTCTTCGGGGCATTGGCGGAGCACGTCGCGAACCAGCGTGCGGACGAACTCCTCGGCCAACTGCATATTGTCGTCCAGTTCGTAGAACGGCATCTCCGGCTCGACCATCCAGAACTCGGCCAGGTGCCGGGTAGTGTTGGAGTTCTCGGCCCGGAAGGTTGGACCGAAGGTGTAACAGTCGCCGACGGAGGTGGCGAAGATCTCGGCTTCCAACTGGCCGCTGACCGTCAGCGAGGCCCGCTTGCCGAAGAAGTCCAGCGAGTAGTCCAGCTCGGTCTGTAGCCGAGCCAGCCGGGCCAGGTCGAGCGTGGTGACCTGAAACAGTTCGCCAGCCCCTTCGCAGTCGCTGGTCGTGATGACCGGGCTGTGGATGTAAACAAAACCGCGAGACTGGAAGAAGTTGTGAATGCCGGCGCAGACGGCGTTGCGGACACGGGCGATGGCGCCGAACGTATTTGTCCGCGGCCGCAGATGGGCGATCTCCCGCAGAAACTCGAAGCTGTGCCGTTTCTTCTGCAGCGGGTATTTCTCCGGATCGGCCCGGCCCACCACTTTCAGCGAGTTCGCGTGCAATTCGATTCGCTGCCCCTTTCCCGGCGACTCTTTCAGCTCCCCGGTCACCGCGATGCTGGCACCGGTGGTGACATCCTTGATCGCGGTCTCGTAACCGGGCACTTCGGCGTCAATGACGATCTGCAGGTTGGCCATGCAGCTTCCGTCGTTGAGCTCGACGAACGAGAACCCTTGCTTCGAGTCCCGCCGAGTCCGCACCCAGCCGCAAACGTCGACCCGCTGACCAACCTGGCCGTCCCTGAGTGCTGCGTTGACTTTCGTTCTGTTGCTCATCGGTCAATCCGTTTTCCGATCAAGAATTGCGTTGTTCTCGCCGACGCCTACCCACCGGGCATCATAGCATACACAACCCGGTCTGTGGTCTCCATGTTCTTGTCCGACTGCCGACTGGATCGGAAGTTTCTTTGAAGCTTCCTGTACCGGCTGACTTGGAAGTGAGGCGGCATCTGACTACAAATAAGGGGAAATTGATCCAAGGCGTCTATGGTCACGCATCAGAAATCAGGGAATGCCAACCATGAGGACCACCCCGTGCGACTCGTCGGAGCATGCCGTCGGTCGCCCGCGATTCGGAACAATCAGGAACCAATGGGCCGGGACGGTCATCGCTGGTGCATTGCTGTGCTTCAGCGGGATTGTATGCCTCGCGAGTGAGAGGGATACGTCGCCGGTTCCCAAAGGCTTGCCACCGGTGCCACATCCCGAAGACAACCCACCCTCGCCCGAGAAGATTGCGCTGGGAAAACAGTTGTTTTTCGATAAGCGTGTCTCTCGGGGCAGTAAGCTCGCGTGTGTCAATTGCCACGTCCCACAAAAGGGCTACACCGACGGCAAGCGGTTCGCCACCGGTGTCACCGGCAAGCAGGGAGGCCGCAGCGCACCGAGCCTGATCAACGCGGCGTACAACAGGTTTCTGTTCTGGGACGGACGGGAGCCCAGTCTCGAAGCGCAGGCGCTGGGCCCAATCCAAAATCCTATCGAAATGAACATGTCGCTTGAGGACCTGGTCGCAAAACTGAAACCGATTGAAGGCTATCGCACACAGTTCCAGGAGGTCTTCGGCGGGGAGATCACGCCGGAGAGAATCGCCAAGGCGCTGGCCGCCTTCGAGCGAACGATCCTTTCCGGCGACGCTCCCTACGACCGTTTCCAGGCGGGCGACAAAACGGCCCTGTCCGCAGCGGCCCAGCGCGGGATGAAGCTCTTCTTCGCAGAGGCGAATTGCAGTGCCTGTCATCCCGGTCCCAACTTCACCGACAATGCGTTTCACAACGTCGGCATCGGCATTGATCGCAAGCAGCCGGACGTCGGCCGCGAAGCGATCAGCAAGCTCGGCGGAGATCGCGGCAGCTTCAAAACGCCGACGTTGCGCGAGGTCGCCCTCACCGCCCCCTACATGCACGACGGCAGTCTGAAAACGCTGGAAGAAGTCATCAAGCACTATGACAAGGGCGGAACCCCCAACGAGTGGCTCGACGATGAGGTGTTCGAACTGGAACTCACTGAGCAGGAAAAGGCTGATCTGGCGACCTTCCTCAGAGAGGGCCTCAGCAGCCACAACTACCCGATGTACAAACCACCCAAACTTCCCAACTGAAAATGCGGATCCCGAATCGCCTGTTGACGATTTGAAATCTCCAATTCGGCGCAGTACGATCTTGACGACTGTAACAGACATCTCTGCCGAACTTGCAGACTCCTCACATTCAGCAGGAGAGAAAGTGAGACGACCCATGCACACGAATCGACCTGCTCCGCTGCTCTGTACGATTGTCGGCCTGACGGTGACGGCCTGGCTTGCTGGCGCGGCCGGCAACCTGACGGCCAGCGATCAGATTGAAACGAAGACGCTGGTAGTCAACCTCGAAAATCCCTCCGGGATCGCCATTCATGCCGCGACGGGCCACGTGTTCGTCGCCAGCCGGTACGGCGTTTACCGGTTTGATCCGAAAGAGAAGGACCGCGAAAAGAGGGTGAACCTGGAGATCTCCAGCTATCCGACGGACGTGTACGGCAAAGGGCCGAAATACAACATCGGCCCGTTGGGGCTCGCCGTTCTGGGGGCCGATCAGTTGATCGTCAGCGACGGCAGCAGAAAGGACGGCGAGGAATTGGTCCGCGTGTACAAGATCGGCCCGAAGCCGGCCGCCGAACCGATCAAGGAAGATGCCGCCGCCATCACGCTGGGCCCCATCAAGGCCGGCAAAGAGAGCCAGAAAGGGGAAGGCAATTTCTACGGCGTGGC
>CAZGYE010000102.1:0-16829 GCA_964530165.1 uncultured Planctomycetaceae bacterium | reverse complement strand
GGGTTGGAACGGCTCGGCGTGTGCGGTCAGGTTTTCCAGCGCGACGGCCGCCGCTTGCGCCACGATCGGGTCTGTGTCCTTGAGTGCTTCCAGCAGGGCCGGCACGCTCTCCCGCGTCCCGCACGCGGCGACGGAGAGCGCAGCGGCAACGCGCACCTCGCGGTTGCCGTCCTGAAATTGCTCGGCCAGCGCCGGCGCGGCCGATCGGTCGCGGAAAATGCCCAAACGCTGCGCGGCGGAGATCCGCAAATCCCGATCGCGGCCGCTGAGTTGTTCCTTGAGCGCCGCAACTTCCTGTCGGCCGGTGATCAACGGCCGGCGCTGCCGGTCTAGAGGTCCGGCGCTGCCGGTTTGGAGGCCGGCGCTGCCGGTTTGGAGGCCGGCACTGCCGGTTTGGAGGCCGGCACTGCCGGTTTGGAGGCCGGCGCTGCCGGTGTGCAGGTTGAGCGAGGCTATCTCGCGGAACCGCTCGAACTGCAGGTCCATCATGCCCGTGACGCCCGAGTTGTTGCCGCGGAAATGATGCGGCTGCCCCTGTCCCAGCAGTTTCAAGGGCTGCGCCCGCAGCGCCTGGGACAGGTCGTTCTCGATCGGCGGTGTCGTGTTCCGTGGCTGATGGCAACCAAGACACGAACGGCGTTCGCCCGGCCGGACATAGATCCACGACATCTCGTTCAGCTCCGAGCGTCCCTCCGCATCGACGGCCTGCAGCGCCAGCGGCAAATTGGCGGGAACCTCGATGTAGAATGAGCCGTCCGGCGCGATCGGCACGGTGCCCAGTTCCACCGTCTCATGGCCTGCGTGCACGATGTGCGAATGGGACGAGCGGTTCGTCAGGGCTCGGGCGCTGAGGACGCGGATGGCCCGAATCTGCTGCCAGTCGGCCTTCGTCTTTCTGGTGAACCGCACGTTCTGGCAGTAGAGGAAGCCGGTGGCGCCGAGACCGTCGGTTTGTTCGCGGTCCACGGTTTCGGGCACGACGGGCGGACGCGGTCGCGGACCCAGAAAGACCGGCGAATGGACCGAGCCATTAGACGATTTGTAGACGGTCACGACCCGGTTGTCGCTCTTGTCGATCACGGCAATCACGTCTGAAACCATCCGCGTGACGTCCGGCCTCAAGGCGGTGACGAGCAAGCGTCCGTCGGGCAGCGGCGCCAAGTCGCCCAGACCGCCCGGCAAACGATGGAAGGATGTCTCCGCGCCGCCGGGGGTGCAGACGAAGTTTCCGCGATTGGAGATGCAAGCCAGCTTCCCTCCGGGCAGCGGTGCCGGGCTGCCGTATCCGAGCCGGCGCAGCCGCACTCCGTAATCGGCGCCCACGTCGGCGCCAATCGCGGTCAAGCCGTTGCTACCGTCCGGATGGATGATGTGAATCCGCGTTTCCACCTTGGCGCGGTCGAAGAAGTTGTCTGTGCGGATAAACGCGATCCGGCCGTCGGCCATCACTTTCGGTTCGTTGTCGAAGGTGGGCGTGAAAGTGATCGGCTGGATGTCGCTGCCGTCCGGTTGCATGACGAACAACGCCCGCGACGGCGGGCTGTGGTATTCCTCGAAGGTGCCGATGCGCGTCGAGGTGAATACAATTCGTCCGTCGGGCAGCTCTGCGGGATCGATGTCGTGAAACGGCCCGTCGGTGAGCCGCTGAGGCTCACCGCCGCCGGCCGGAATGCGGTAGATGTGGAAGAAGCTCTCGCCGTCGGCAGCCATTGCCACGTAGAGGAACTTGCCGTCGTAGCTGACGCTGGGCGAGCCGATGGCGCCCCGGCCGGCGTCCACCAACAGGCGAGGTTTCGCGCCCGGGCCGAGGGGTTTCAGCACGTACAGCTTGCGGCCGATCTTCGACGGGCAAGGAATGTCGAACTCGGTGTAGGCCCGCGACCAGTTGTTGACGCGGAAACAGACGCCCCAGGCGTCGCCGCGCAACGGCACGTACACGCTACAGTCCTCTCCGATGAAGGCCACCGCTTCAGGCCAGCGGAAATCCGCGTCGGGGGTGCTGAGGGCGACGGCATTGGGCAGCGCTCCTAGACGTCTGCCCCCTTTTGACCCGGCGTAGGTTAATTTGCCCCAGGGAGTCATGCCCATCACTCCCAACACCCGCGCGCTCTTCCATTGGGGTCCCTCGACAGACTCGGGATGCGAATACTCCTTCGGATCGCCCTTGATGGCCACGTGCCACGAGGCGTCCGTGAGGACCTCCCGCGGGGAACGCCCCGGCATTTCGATCCGCACGGCGGCCACCACCCCGCGATAGCCGCCCAGACAAATGCCACGGACGCCGATGACGTTTTTTCCCTGCGCCAGCCGTCTCTTGATATCGTAGCGCTCCAGCGAGTTCCAGATTTCGCTTCCGGCGCCCACGTCGTAACCCACCAAAACTCCGTTGACGTAAAGCTCGTAGCCGTTGTCCGCGGTGATCAAGACGCTGGCGGCTGAGGGCGCTTCCTCGAGTGTGAACGTGGTGCGAATCTGGCAAATGTTGTCCCTCGGCCCTCGCCAGATCCAAGACGCCTTCGCGATCGGCGGCAACGGACGGGCCGGCGATTTCTTCGCCGCGGCCGGCGCGGCCAGTGCTTGGACTGTCGAACTCGGCGCGGTCAAACCGATCAACGCCACTGCCGCGAGAACAGCACTTCTGTTATGTCTCATCGGTGCTCTTTTCCTGTTTGTCATTCGAACGTGATTTCCTTTGGACATCCCATTAACGTAGAGGCTATCACGACCGGCGACGTAACGCCACTTCCCACGCCTGCACAAGTACTCGAGAAGTTGATACAATACAACGCACACCGGAGAAAGCAGCCAACGACACATCCAAAGGAGAATGCCCGATGGCAAGCAACAAGATCACACGCCGCACTTTCGTGAAGGGCGCGGGCGCCGCGCTGACACCTTACATCATGACTTCCCCAGTCCGAGGGGGGCAGGCGCGTCCGCCCGCCAGCGAGCGGATCGTGATGGGAACGATCGGGCTTGGCGGCCGCGGCAGGAGCGACCTGAACGCGCTGCTGGCCAACGACGACGTGCAAATGGTAGCCGTCTGCGATGTCCAGGGCGCCCGACGCAAGGTCGGCCAGGCCGTCGTGGACAAGAAATACGGCAACAACGACTGCACCGCTTACCGCGATCTTTACGAGCTGCTGGCACGGAGCGACATCGACGCCGTGCTCATTGCGACCGGGGACAATTGGCACACGATGGCGTCCATCCTGGCCGCGAAAGCGGGCAAAGACATTTACTGCGAGAAACCGATGTCGGTCGTGGTCGCCGAGGGGCGTGCGCTGACGGAAACCATGAAACGGTATGGGACGGTTTTTCAGTGCGGCACCCAGCGGCGAAGCGTGGGCCGATTCAAATACGCCGTGGAGCTTGCGCAGACCGGCAAGCTGGGCGAACTCAAGACGCTCTACGCGGAAAAGGCGCCCGATGAATGGTTCAAGTATCACCGGCGCGCGACGCTGCCTCCTCAGCCGGAGCCTCCCAGGGACGTGGTCGACTGGGACAGGTGGTTGGGACCCGCCCAGTGGCGGCCGTACAACAAAGACTATCTCACGCGCCGTTTCTGGATGTGTAGTTTCGACTTTTCCGGCGGGGCGCTGACCGAGTGGGGCAGCCACACCGTGGATTTGTGCCAGTGGGCCAACAACGCCAACGCGACCTCGCCGATTGAGTTCGAGCTCGCCGAGGGCACGGTCGTCGCCCGGTACGCCAACGGAGTCAAGCTTGTCTTCGAAAAAGGCAAGTGGCCCTTGCACGTGCGGTTTGTAGGAACCGAAGGCTGGATTTACGCCGATGACGACGGCAACGTCGAGGCCGAACCCAAGTCGCTGCTGACAGACCGCAACTTCGGCAAGGGGTATCCGCAGAACAACCACGTGCGGAATTTTCTGGACTGCGTCAAGTCACGACACACGCCCATTGCCCCTGCCGAGGGCGCCCATCGCGCGAACTCGACATGCCAGATCGCCAACATCTGCCTGCAGCTTGGCCGCAAAGTCACCTGGGACCCGGACAACGAGCGGTTTGTTGGCGACCCCATGGCCGACCAGATGTTGAACCGAGCTATGCGCCCGCCGTGGCGATTCTAACCGATTCGTCCGGATAATTCCTAGGCTGTCCCAAGCACATTCATGCCGACAAATTCAACAGCGCCTCATCGTTTGTAGTGCCCCGATTCATCGGGGCTTGCCGGCAGACCGACCGCATGAAGGCGGTCACTGCGAACTGAGGCGCTCAGTCGTTGGCGCCGATGCCCTCGACCCGATGCGTTAGCGGCGCCAGGGTGCCGCCGTCGGAGAGCGTGTGGGGCTTCTTGCCGAAGTTGACCGTCACGACGACGCCGTTGGCGAAGCGGGTCTGCTGGACGGCGTGGTCTGAGGTGAGCCAACGATGCGAGAGCATTTCTGCGTAGCCGGTGGCTCGGGCCACGCGGGCGGCGGTTTTGTAACTCTCGACGAAGCGGTCGCGGTGCTTCCGCCAGATCTCGGCGTTGAACATGAACATTGGCGGCGTGCCATACAAGGCGTTGAACAGGTCTCGGCGGTCCCAAAGACTCGGGAGCTTGTTGTTGTAGTCGCCCCAATACCACTGGGCGACGACGCAATCGTGATAGACCAGCTCCCACAGCGGCAGGCGGTAATAGTGACCCGTCTGAAACTTTGCCACCCGCTCGGGCGCCTTGTGCCACGGCTTCATCATCTGCCGGCCGGCGTCCGGCACGCGGTACGGACCCAGACTCATCATGCCTTCGAAATAGTGGACGTAGGGAACAGCGGCGTCGTGACCGGTCTCGCTGCCGGTGACCAGGCCGTTTTCCTGGCTGACGACTCGCAGCAGCTCCATCTTCCAATGCCGGCTTTCGGAACGGGTCATCGGATGATCCGCGTGATAGCACTCGCGCCACGGCGAGGCGGTGGTGGTGTCGATGAATCGGCAGCGGTAAGCGTGGGTCTTTAACTCTTGCGGGATGCGGCGGCGGGCGTAGTCGACCGCCCGGCGGTCACACAGAACGCCGCAAGGATGCATGAGGCCGTCCTTGCCCTTGACCCGCCAGCCGCGCGTCCATTGGCCGTCGGCGCCCGTCATCAGGTCCTGCGGCCAGGCTGCGGTCGGCCAATCAGGATGCACGCCGTACAGCTTGGGAAACTCGGCCGGGTTCATCACGTCCTGGTAGATGTCGTAGCGGCTGGTCAGGACGCCCATCGCGTTGAGCGCACGGATCTCATCGGGCTCGCTGCGATGGCTCCAGAGGATGCGGTCGATGCCCAGCGATTGCATTTCCCGGCACATGGCGACGGCGTCCTTCTGCCAGCACCAGACGTTGACGGCGCCGACGAGCAAGTCGACGTGGGGATTGGCCGCCCGCTTCTGTGCAAGGGTCTTGAGCGTGCCGATGTTTTGGGCGTAGCTGCGATAGCGCTTGCACATGGCCACATAGCCGTCGCGGTCGAAAAAGACGTAGCGCAGACGCCGCGACGGGCCAAACTTGCCCTTTTGCGCCACCCACTGCGGCGACAGACTGAGCAATCCGTCCACGCGCGGGACTCCTACGACGGCGTCATCGGGCGTCTCGACGATGGCCATCATCGCCTGCTCGCCGTCGGTTGCCCCCCACCACGGCATGCACAGCCCGTGGCCGCCATACAGGTAATACCGCATTGGCTTGAGCGTCTGATCGTCGACCGGGTAGCTGATTCCTTCGTTGACCGGCAACACCAGGAACATTCCTTTGGCACTCACAAATGGGTGCGGGAACGACAGCGGGTTCCACAGCTCGCCTTCGGCCGACAGCTCCACGGTCAGTTCCGGCCGCCCTGTCTCCAGGCGGATTGCCGCGGAGACCTCCAGCATACTGGCCGGTTCGAGCAGCCGTAGGTTGAACCCGCCCTCAGCCGCCCGGGCGTCGAGGACCACGGTGTTCCGTCCGGCCTTTTGGGTCCACTTCCGGTTCTTGCGGCGATCGAGGACCGATAGGGTCGCGTCGGCGGGGTGCAGCGTCACATTGAGAATACCATTGCCGGCCTTGAGCGCTTCGGGCAGATCGGCGGCGCGCAACTGCCCCAGCGTTCCGGTCAACTCCAGCGTGACGTCGTCGAGCCGGATGGTGGCCGGTCCGTGGCCGATCAATCGTGGCCACATGGTTTTCGCCGTCGGCGGAATGACGAAGCGCGAGCGAAGCAGCCGCCACTGCTTGCCGGCTGACGCCGTTCGTTCGCCGAATGCCCAGTCGATCACCTGCTTGTTCGCATCACGGAGCGTCACGCAAATGCTCGCAGTGCCTTCCCCCTGGACTTGCACGCGGGCCCTGAGTTCGTAGATCTGAAAGGATCGGACGTCAAGCGGCTGCTCTTGCCCGAAGCTCCAGTCGCGCGAGCCAGTGTGCTCGATGCGTGCCGATTGCCGCCCGGCATAGCGTCCCTCGGTATCCAGGCTCACGCGGCCGCCGGGCGTGCGCGTCCAGAGCCGGCTCCAGCCGGACAGACCCCGCTCGAAGTCGCCGTTGGTCAGCAGGTTCTCATCCGCCAGGGTCCTCGCACAAGGGGCAAAAATGACGACCAGCACTGCGATGCGTCCGATCATCTTCCATCTCCTGTCCTGGGAGTTGTGCATTCTGGGAGCACGGACGGAAAGTCGAAATTCGGCAAATTCACGCGGTTCTGTGACATAGAAAACGCGGTGCGCGCTACTTCCCGGGGGTCTGTTTCTTCTTGAAGACCGGCGCGAGCTCGACGGTCACGTCTGTTCCCAGCGGGGGGATTCGCTCGGTGTACGGCTCGAACAGCAGGTTGCTCTCGCCGCTGGCACTCGACTGGATGGCGACGTCGATCATGGCCGTGGAAAAGTTGGCGACGCAAATCACGTCTCCCCCTTCGGCCATGTAAAACTTCTTGCCCGTCTGGAGATCGACGTAGAAGCCACTGCCCACGAAGATCCAGTCGGCTTTCATCTGTCGCGGCCGGCTCCGAGTGTAGAACGCATGAATCGCCTTGCGGTATTTCGCATTGTCGCTGAGCTTCGACAACTCGTCTCGCTGCTTGGCGGACATCGGGCCGAACCAGCTCAGCTCACGATTTCTCTGGTCGTAACGCAGCTCGCTCTCTTGGGGAATCTTGAGATCGCCCGGCAGCTCCTCGAGCGGTTCCCCGTAAAACCGCCGCGTCACGCGCCGCACCCAACGTTGTGCCGGTGCACGATGGCGCTTGCCTTTCTTGTCGGTCCATTCGACGAAGATGTCGATTTTCTGTCCCGTCGGCGGTTTGTATTTTGGGCTGAACTCGACCGGCGTTCCGGTCTTGGCCCCCAACGCCAACAGACCGGTGTGAATGACCTGCGCTCTGGCGTCGACGGCCAGAACCGACTCGTGCTCTTTCGTCTCCTTTCGGCAGAGGAGCATTTCCAGCAGCCCCTCGCGCAACACCACTTTCGACTTCAACAGCACCCGTTGCCCTTTGGCGTCGAGTAGGACCGTGCCCGACTTATTCAACGGGACGAGCTTGTCGGCCGCTTGGCCGGCAGGCTCAGCCGTCGCGCACGAGAGCGCGATGGCCAGCACGGAAAACCTCGGCAAACGTTTCATCGTCATGCACTCCTACGTCACCGCGCGGCGCAACAGGTTGTCGGTGATGCGCTGCACCCGCTCGTCCGGGCCGTGCGGACGGGTCCAATGCGACCAGGGCAGCATGTGGCCCGGAGGTCGGGAGAGGTCTTGGCACCAGAAGATCGTGGCGGCGTTGAACACGAAATTGCCCTTCGGACCGGGATAGATCGTGGCCGTCCAGTGTTGCGGTCTCACCCCGCCCTGTAGGGCCGTGCCTTCGGCGACGACCTCCAGGCCCGGCAGGTCCGTCGGCGGATCGCCGTGATACTCCCATCCAATCAGGCCGGGGATACGATCGCCTTTCTTCATACCCGTGCCCTCGAACATCCAGTGTTTCGGTTTGACGACGACGAAATCGCCGCCGCCGTTGACCGGGCTCACGTTGCGGGCACCAATCAGGTAACCTTCGTCCGGGCCACGATAGGGAAACGGACCATGTTTTTTCTCGCGGTCCACCGCATATTTATACGTGCCGCCGTACGGTCCGCCGCGGAACATGATGCGGTTCGGCCGCCCGTCGGCGCCTGCACGCAAAGGAGTGACCCAGCACACTGCATTGCCCGAGAAGAACAGCAGGTTCACGCCGGCGTCTCGCATCTTCACCGCGCTGTGGTACTGCCGGATGTCCCAGTACTCGTCGTGGCCCACGCTCACGAAGGCCTTGCATCTGAGCCCACGCGCCGCGTCGATCATGTCGCTGCTGGAACAGTACGTGACGTCGTAGCCGTGCTTCTCCAGCCAGTAGGCAAACGGAAACTCGAAGCAAAGCCACTCACCGGAACCGACCGACTGCGGATTCTCGTAGATTTGCGCGTACTTGGCATACGGTCGATCGAAGCTCACGTCGGCCCACGGCCCCTGATTGCCCTTCGGGTGCGTGTACACCGAATACTTGTCGGGCCAGCGGTTGTACGCCTGCCAGGTGTTGTCGGAGCACTGCACCAAGACATCGGCAGGGCGGTCGTCGCGGACAATGAACACGACATAGCTTTGCCACGCACCTTTGGTCGGGTCGCCGGTCAGCAACGTCAGCCGACCCAGATAGACGCCGCTGGGCCAGTCAGCGGGGATGGTCAAGCTCGTCGTCGCCTCCCAGCGGCACTCGCGCAGGTTCTTCTCGCCGATCGGCGGCGTCGGCTGAGCCTTTCCCTCGAACGGCCCCAACGTCGTCATCAGCCGCGCGCCGCGGCCGCCGTAGTACCCCGTGCGAAAGATCTCGATCCCAAAACGCTCCGGCGGATCCGTGGACACCATGATGTCGATCGACTCGCCCGCCGAGACGCTCTGCTTGGAACAGTACCCCTCGATCCACGGCGAACGAAAGCGGCTGCCATCGAGCCGCACCCGTGTCAGTTGCCAGTCCAGCGCGCCGGGCTTCTCATTCTCCCGGCGGATCAGTTGCGGGTCTCTCTCAGTTTGTGGCGTCTTCTTCGCTTTCTTCGTCTCGGCAGCCGGCACGGCGCCCGCCATCGCCGACAACGACGCGGCCACCGCCCCCTTCAATAAATCTCGCCGTCCCAGTCCCGACCGATTCGTTTCACTCATGCCTGTCTCCCAGAAGTCTCGCCAGGTTGCCAGTTGCAATGAGCGGATTGTAACACATCGGCCGCAGCCCCGCGAGAAGCGAGCTTCAAGACGAAACAAGAATCGTGCCGGGGCCATTGCCTCTGGGAGCCGGGAACAGTAGCAAAAGCCCGCCGGTGGCAACCGGCGGGCCCACGGGTGACCACCCGTGGGCTTTCATGTGAAACAACGGCTCAGCAGGAGCTTCGCCCTCCCGGAATCGGGACGACCGCTCCCTGACGGTCGCGACTGTTGCCCTTATTCGCGTGTCCTGCAAAATCGGTCCGGCAGACATGAACGACGAGCGTTGATGGATGCAGTTTCCCTTGTACGCGGCAATGTGGCCGCTGAGCGGCTCCACCAGCCTGCTTCCGGCCACCTGAGGTGGTCCGAAAACGTCAACCAGGAGTTCCCCGATTTATCCCGACATCGTCAGGCCCGGCGCATAGGGCGCGACGGCCACTTGAAATCCCAGCTTCTCGAGCCGCCCCTGCGAATGGCTCTCGATCGCGTAGGATTCTCACGAGGAAGTCGCCTGCTGCCCCTCGGACTCCAACTCTTCCCGCAGTCTCACGTATGCGCGGCCCCGTTCGCTGATGCAGAAATGCTCGCGCACCTCTCCTGCGTCTCTCAGCAACGAATCGACTCCCTTCCCGGGAAGAGCATCGATCAGACCATTGCCGAGAAGTCTTCGCAGTTCCGTATCGAAGTACGCAGGCATCGACTCGCGTACAAACACAAACGGTTCACCATGGGCCAGCTTTCCTAGGTATTCTCGTTCATGTTCTGTGACGTGATACGCCGCGAGAAATCGTAGCTTGGCCAGCTCAGCTTTGTGTTTCTCCTGCTCGGCCTGCATTTCCCGAAACTGCGCTTCCCACCGGCCCGCAAACACGGCGCCTTCCAGCAATCGTGAAATCCACGGCAGCATGGCCAGCACGACAAGCCCGGCGTTCACGGCGTCAATGCGCGATTCCACCAAGCCGACGTAAAAAACCAACAGCGTCAACGCGGCCCCGGTCACAAGGCTTCTGAGCAAGGTGTCCATACCCCGCATTGAACCGCGCCGCCGCCGGCATTGCAACCCGCCTTTCGGACGAGCCGGAAAAGTCACCACGGAGACACAAAGCTCGCGGAGACGCCCAGAAGCGATTTGAGGGTCGAGAGTTGAGAGTAATTCGGCCAAACACTAGATCGGAACTAGATCGGAACTAGATCGGAACTAATTATCTGGAACTACTCGGCGGATGAATCCTTTTTAGTTCCTAGGATTCATTGCGGATTCGACTAGTGTGTCATCGAATGGTGTGTTGTAAGGTGTTGCATCGGCGAGATCCGCTTCTGATCGTCTAGTGCCATAAAGCAGAAGGGAAGTCGTTCAGTTCAAACAATACGGAGACGCCGCGATACGATCGACGTTGCCTTCCAGGAGAACGTGTTATGTTACTCACCCATTGGCTGAGGTCGTTGAGTACTCGTCGTATTCGTCGTCAGGCTGCGAAAAAAAGTCGTCGCGGGAGCGCCTGGAGTCGGCGCCCATCCGCCATGGCCGAGGTCGCCGAGCGTTTGGAAGATCGTACACTGCTTGCCACGGCCTCTTTGTCCGCGAGCGGCGTTTTGAATGTCGTCGCCGCTTCGGGCGAGGTGAACGATCTGGAGATCGACGTTCGTTTCGACGCATCGGGGACGGACGGAGCGGGCCTGTATGTGCAGGTGGAGGAAACCAGCGCCAGCGTGAGTCAACTCACCGCGACCGGGGCCGACGTGAACCAGGATGGAGCGAAAACAGTGAACGTCTTGCTGTCGAAGGTGACCGGCGGAATTCGCGTCAGGGCCGGAGACAAGGATGACAGGGTCACCGTCATCTCGTCGGTGTTTGTGAGAACCACGCTGCTCGGCGAAGCGGGCAAGGACACGCTGACAGGCGGGTTGGGCAACGATCGGCTGGAGGGGGGTGACGGCAACGATTCGCTGGCTGGGGGCGGCGGCGACGATCGGCTCTTCGGCGACGCCGGCAACGACTCGCTCCTAGGCGGCGCCGGCGACGACTCGCTCCAAGGCGGCGCCGGCGACGACAATCTGGGTGGTGGAACCGGCAATGACTTGCTCGAAGGCCAAGACGGGGCGGACACGCTGAGAGGCGGCCAAGGCACAAATGATCTCAATGGCGGGCCTGGCAGAGACCTCGCCTTAGAGAAAGATGAGAATCCTGGCTTTGCCGGACGAACGGTTTCCATCACGTTGACCGCCAGCGACAAGAGGTTGTTCATTCCGGGAGATTCGGGGTTTGGGGACACGGGAGTCAAGGCCACCAAGAGCACGCTCAGCTCAATCGAAACCGCCTTTCTCGACAATTCGGCCAGTACGAACAATCTGGACGTCAAGACCGAGCACTGGAACGAAATTGGCATGGTGACGGTCGTCGGCGGAGCGGGCAACGACACGATCACCACGAGCGCCAACGCGGACTGCATCGTCGGTGGAGACGGCAATGACCTCTTGAACGCAGCCGGCGGCAACGACACGATCGACGGTGGCAAGGGGAACGACCTGATCCGCGGCGGAGCGGGGCGCGACCTACTGTTCGGCGGAGCCCCCACGTCCGGCGACAACGACGACACCATTTTCGGACAGGGTGGCGACGACACGATCTACGGAAGTTTTCACGACGGGACAACCTCCGCCGACGCCTTGACCGGCAGGATCACCGCCGCTGGGCCGCTCAAGAACGAGGTGATCGGCCTCGCATCGCCCGATCCGTTCCCAATCGGGTTGCCCAAAGACGGGATCATCGATGGAAATAACGAGCTGCACGGTGATGCCGGCGCCGATCTGATCTTCGGCGGGCGGGAGCCCGATACCATCGCCGGCGGAACGCAGGACGACCGGATCTTCAGCGGCGTGGACATGACGACCACCGCGAGCGGTCCGGTCGATCTGACCGGCGGAGATTCCGCCAACGGCGGCAGCGGCGCCGATACCATCTGGGGATCACAGGGAACTTCTCCCGTCGGCCAGGACACCCTGGAGGGGGGGAGCGGCAACGACATGATCTTCGGCGGAGACGAGGCCTCGCCGGGCGACAGCATCGTCGGCGGAAACGGCGACGACACGCTCTCCGGCGGCGCCGGCGACGACACCATCGAGGGCAACGGTGGCCATGACAGCATTCTGGGCGGCGACGGCGCCGATTGCCTCAGAGGACATGCCGGTGACGACACCATCAAGGGGGGCGAGGGCGACGATGCTCTCAGCGGCAACGGCGGCAACGACAGTCTGCTCGGCAAGCAAGGCGAAGACGACTTGACCGGAGGACCGGATGATGACTTTCTCAATGGCGGCGTGGATGCCGACACGCTGCACGGAGGCAATGGCGCCGACACGCTGATCGGTGGAGACGAGTTCGCGGATTCCATGGACGGCGGTGGGGGATCAGGGGATCTGCTGTTCGAGAAAGCAGACGCCGATTTCGAGTTGACCGACACGAAGCTGATCCGCGATCCCAGTGGGACGCCGATCGAGGACACGCTCAGCGGCATCGAATATGCGTTGTTCGACCACAGCGGCTCTTCAACCGGCAGGTCGTGGGATGGAAGCGGAGCGACCTTGATCGCGCAAACGCTGATCGGAGGCGGCGGCGACGATGCACTGCTGGGCGGAGGCAAAGCGGACTTGATCATCGGCGGTGACGATGGCGGGGGTGATTCACTGACGGGCGGGGGCGGCGATGATCTGATGTTCGGCGGTTGGGCCGCCTTCCTCGTCGACGACGAGTCGGAGCGACTCAACGTGAATCTCACACCGGACCCGATGACCGAAAAGGCGTTGAGCGACATTAATTTCCCGAACGACGTGGACCAGGTGATCAAACTCGAGGCGGGCGCCGCCACGCTCGTCACGGACCCGGACACGGCAACGAGGGACGTCGTCATCACAGACAAGGAAAAGACGGACGACCTTCACGTGCTCATCCTGGATCCGACAACGCAGGCCGTGGAAAGGGTTGTTCAGATTGTGGGCGGCTTGGGCGGTTTGACCGGCGTGATGGTCACCGCTGTGCGACCCGACGATGGGAATCTCGAATTTGAGAGCGGCGGGGAGGACACCGTGAAAGGCCAGGGCGATGACGACGTGGTCGTCGCCGGTGAGGACGGCGACATGCTCTTTGGCGGCAGCATCAGCCAAGATTTGCTCGTCGGCGGTGAAGGCGACGACAACTTGAAAGGCAACGGCGGCAAGGACACTCTTTTCGGCAACGAGGGCGAAGACACGCTGAAAGGACAGGGCGAAAACGATTCTCTCGACGGCGGGGACGGGAACGACACCGTCTTAGGAGAGGACGACGACGATACGATCACCGGCGGCCCCGGAGACGATTCGCTCGACGGCGGCGCCGGCAACGATCTGCTCCTCGAGGTTGCCAACACGCACATGCGGCTGACCGACACGGAGTTGCGTTCGCCCTCTGCCGGCTTCGGACGCGGAAACGACACCCATACGCTCTTTGAACGGGCCTACCTGGAAGGGGGCGACGACGACAACGATCTGGACGTCTCGGGGATGACTGCTGGGACCATTACCGCCGTCACGCTCATCGGCAACGGCGGCGACGATACGCTCGAAGGGAGTTCCGTCAGCACCGATTCGCTCGACGGCGGCGGCGGCGACGACATCCTCACCGACGTGGGCGCGCTGCCGGCTACCATCCTCGCGGCCGGCGGAGACGATACCATCACGGCCGGCGACGGGGGCGATCAAATCGACGGCGGTAGCGGAAACGATTACATCGACGGCGCTGCAGGCGGGGATACCATCCAAGGTCAGGCCGGCGCCGATACCATCTCCGGCGCAGGAGGCGCTGATTCGATCCTCGGCGGGACCGGCAACGATTCCCTCAGCGGCGGCGACGATGCGGACCGGCTGTATGGCGAGGCCGGCCGGGACACCCTCGACGGCGGAGACGGCGCAGACAGTCTCAGCGGCGGCGCAGACAACGACATCCTGGTCGGCGGAAACGATCCGGGCGACGCCAGTTCGGATGTCCTGTTCGGTGGAGACGGGAACGACATCCTGTTCGGCGGCGGCGGGGCCGACACGATCCTCGGCGGCGACGGCGACGATACGATTGACGGGGAGACCGGCGCCGACACGTTCACCGGCCAGGCCGGCAACGATCTCATCGTTCCGGACGGCGCCGACGTGGAATTCACCACCGGCGTCACCCCCTTCATTAACGCCCAATTGCTGTCGTGGCTGGACGAAGCCTGAGCAAGCCGTTTTGATGAAAGCCCACGGGTGGCAACCCGTGGGGTTCCGCCGGTGGGGGTCCCGCCGGTGGGGGTCCCGCCGGATGCCACCGGCGGGCTTTGCAGGCCCGCAATGCGCCTCAAGTGGTTTCGGGTCGTTTTGATGACGCGGAGTAGATGGTGTATTATACCTACCGGGCATGCTGACCCTACTGGAAGCCGGACCATAGAAGTAGGAACGAACAGTTTTGCATCTCGGAAACATTGAGGAGGACATGCGATGACCAATCAGCCGAACCGCCGAGAATTTCTGCAAACCAGCGTGGCGGCAGGAGCAACGTTGAGCCTGGCGGAAACGTTGTTGGCCGAACAGCAGGACACGGGCCAAGGGCTGCCCATGCGGCCTCTGGGCAAGACGGGGGTAAACGTGTCGATTCTGTGCCTGGGTGGATGGCACATCGGGAAGGCGGCAGCGGAAACCGACGAGAAAACCGCCGTCGGCCTCATGCACGAGGCGATCGACGGCGGCATCACGTTCTTCGACAACTGCTGGGATTATCACGACGGAATGAGCGAAGAGGTGATGGGGCAGGCGTTGAAGGGCTGGCGCGACAAAGTCTTTCTGATGACCAAGAACTGTGAGCGGGACTACAAAGGATCGCTGTCAAACCTCGACGACAGTCTGCGGCGCCTCAAGACCGATCACATCGACCTGTGGCAATTCCACGAGATGGTCTACGACAACGATCCCGACTGGGTGTTCGAAAAGGGTGGTTTCAAGGCGGCTCTGGAGGCCCAGAAAGCGGGCAAGGTGCGCTACATCGGCTTCACCGGTCACAAGGACCCGATCATTCATCTGAAAATGCTCGCGAAGCCGTACCAGTGGGCCAGCGCCCAGATGCCCATCAACGTGTGCGACTACTACTACCGCAGCTTCCAGAAGCAGGTGGTTCCCGTCTGCTTGAAACGTGAAATTGGGGTGATCGGCATGAAGAGCCTCTGCGGGAGTCCGGACGGTCAAAACGGGCGGCTCGTTCAAGCTGGTCTGGCCTCCGCGCCCGAGTGCATACGTTACGCGCTCTCACAGCCGATTTCTTCCCTGGTCGTCGGCCTCCGCAACCGCAAGGACCTGCACCAGGCGTTGGAGGTGGGCCGAAGTTTCAAACCGATGACCAAGACCCAAATCGCCTCCCTGCACGAGAAGGTCAAGGAGCAGGCCGGCGACGGTCGTCACGAGTTGTTCAAGAGCAGCAAATATTTCGACGGCCCGCATCATCGCAGACAGCACGGGTTTGCCACGGGGAGCTGATCCGCGTCAGCGTTCAGCATTCAGCGTTCAGCGTTCAGCTCCTGGTTTCTTTTGGCTGACCACTGACCACTGACAGGTGACGGCATGCCTACGGAACGACCTCCACTGCTGATTCTCGGCGCCAGCGCCCGAGCGGCGGCCCATTCGGCCGTGCGGGCGGGCCGGCGGCCGATTTGTGCCGATCGGTTTGCCGATGACGACCTGCTTTCGGTCGCGGATGTTCTGCCGGTGGACGATTACCCGCGTGGTTTGATTGCCGCGGCACGTCGCGCACCGCCTTGTCCCTGGCTGTACACGGGGGCGCTGGAGAACCACCCGGACATCGTGGCCGCCATCTCGCAGGACCGTCCGCTGTGGGGCAACCCGCCGGATGTGCTCGCCGCCGTCCGCGATCCCTTGTGGGTCGAAAGCGTGTTGCAGGCCGGCGGCCTGCCGGTGCTGGCCGTTCGTCCGGCCAACGATCCGCCGCCGCCCGACGGCCGCTGGCTGCGCAAACCGATCCGCAGCGCAGCCGGGCGAAAGACGAACGTCTGGAACCGGCAGGCGTCGGAAAAGGGGACAGGTCCAATTTGCCGGAACGGCCCGAAGGGTGCTTCGCACAAATTGGACCTGTCCCCTTTTCCAATCGACGAACCGTACTACTTCCAGCAGAAGGCGGAGGGAACGCCCATTTCAGCCCTGTATCTCGCCACCGCGAGGAACACGTTTCTGATCGGGATCACACGCCAATTTGTGGGAAGCAGAAGCTGCTGTGCGCCGCCGTACACGTATTGCGGCTCGATCGGTCCGATCCAGTTGCCCCAAAAGGTAACGCGGCAGATCGAACGCACCGGAGAAGTGCTCTGGGGATGTTCCGGTTTGCGTGGGCTGTTCGGGGTCGACTTGATGCTCGATTCGGACACGGCCCGGCTGACGGAGATCAACCCGCGTTACACGGCGTCGGTTGAGATCTTCGAGCACGCTTGGGGGGCGCATCTGCTCGACTGGCACTGCCGGGCGTGCGCTTCGTTTGGCCAGACGCAAGAGGCCGCGCGACAGGCTTCGGAGGTCGGGCTTCAGCCGAGTGTGGGGCAGGCTTTCCAGCCTGCCGATTGGCCGTGGCAGGCTGGAA
>CAZGYE010000101.1:0-17059 GCA_964530165.1 uncultured Planctomycetaceae bacterium | reverse complement strand
TGATCGTCACGTCTTGCCCCACAGACGTGTGGGTTGCACTGAACAGGTCGGGGTTGTCGCCCTGGAAATCGCCGCCAATATGCACGGTCCCGCCGCCGAGGTCGCCGGAGGCATCGACGTGTGCTCCGCCTCCCAGACCAACATGATCGCCAAGAAGGTGAATTGTACCGCCGTGTCCGCCGTCGGCTGTGTTCGAGACGTCGACATCGCCATAGACGAGCAGCGTGCCGTGGCTACCGGCGTCGAGGTCAATCAGCCCCCCCGGACTCGTCAGAGAGGCGCCGTCGGCGACGGTGAGTGAGCCGTCGGCATCGATGTGGAAGCTGCCGCCATCACTTGTAATCGAACCGTCGATGTCGATCGTTTCAGCCGCAACTCTCAGGTGACCGTGACCCAGGTTGACGTCTCCCGCGAAATCGACTGCATCGCCACCGTCGCCGTGAATCGCCAAATCGGCGTCGAATTCCGAGTCAAGTCCCAGCACGTGAAGCGTGTCACCCGGCGATGTGGAATGGGCGCTGAGGTCGAGCGTCAGTCGTTCGCTGGGATTCGCAAACGTGACGTCAGCCGTGGTCGAACTTTCGATGACCGAGAGACCGGCTTCCGGAGCATTGGCCAACGTGAACGCTCCCCCAGAGGCAGGCAGCGTTAACTCGCGTGTGCCAGCCGCCAGCGTGTCGACGACCGATTCCACTCCCGTGTAACTGACGGCCGTCCCGTCAATTCGTGCGCTCCCGCTGCCGGATGTCTCGATGGAATGTGTGATCGAGTCAGCGATACCACTCCGAAATTCCAGAGAGTCTCCGCTGCTGGTGGACTGGGCGCCCGCGTCGAAGTGAACGTCGCCATTCGGGATCGGATCGCTGGCGGAGTAATCGAGGATCAGACGGTCATTGTCGCCGGACCCGACGATGGTGAGACGCGTGATCGCATCAGCATCGCCGGAATAGACCTCAACGTTGTTGAGCAGGATACTGGTTTCGTTTCCATCGCGAACGACGTGAAAGACATCATCCAGGTGATCGTTCGCCTGGTCACCGGCATCGATGGTGACTCCGCCGTGGTCGTCGACAGCGACATGGTCGCTCCCCACAGATTCGTTCGCCGCGAGGCTGGGATCAATGAGAGCAAGCAGGGGTGACGCGTTCAGAACCCTGCGGGGCTCCAGCCGTGTGATGCGGAGCGACGCGTAACGTCTGGTACGTTTTGCTTTCTCCTTAGTGCCACGGAGAGTGCTCCGACGAATGTTCCATAAGCTTCGGAGCCATGACGAGATTAGCATCTTATCCAATCCCCCTAAAGTGGTCGGTGTGGGATTCCTCACGATGTGGGCGCAAGGACCCTTATCAACAAGAATGATTCGGCGGGAAGCCGCCCAAAAACGAAGAGAAAAGGCTAACCCTTTTACAAATTGCTCAAACTGCGCAAAAGCCCACGGCATCATTATCGATTTTGCGGGTTGCCACGTCAATGACCAACAAGACTTTGAACGGTCCTGGTTCACCGTGAACTGGAACATTCCGGCCGAAATCAGTATCTTGGAATCGCAGTAAGAACCACAAACGTGGCAGCGATGTCCAGAATCGAGCGCGAGCTTCCTAACCTCTCCGAAGACCTGTGGCGTCTGTTGAAACAAGTGCCGCGCGGACGAGTGACGACTTATGGCGATTTGGCCGACGCGCTGGGAGACGTCGTTGCGGCCCGCTGGGTCGGCGAATACTTGCTCTCACATCCGCACGCGGAGGACTGTCCGTGTCACCGTGTGGTGCGGCGAACCGGCGAGTTGGGGCTGTACCTCACCAGAAGCGTTCAGGAGAAGCAATACCGGCTGGAGCACGACTCGGTCGAGGTGTTTCGCGGCCGGGTGGATCTCGAGCGGTTCGGATTCGACGATTTCAGTTCGCAGCGGCCGCTGGGAGTGTTGTCCGCGTTTCAAGAAACGTTGCCCGTCTCTGTTTCGCTGAAACCGTTCCCAGAAACGCCCGAGTGGGCGGCAGGCGTTGACGTTTCGTATGTCAGAGGGGACCGGGCTGTCGCTGCGTACGCGGTCATCGACGTGGCCAGCGGGCGGCTGATTTCCGCGACGACGGTGAGCAAGCCGGTGACGTTTCCGTACATTCCCGGCTATCTCGCATTCCGCGAAGCGCCGATCCTCTTGGACTTGTTCAGAGAAGTCGAATCGAAGCGGCAGTTGGCCGACCTCGTTTTTGTCGACGGGAACGGCATTCTCCATCACCGACACGCCGGAATTGCCACACACCTGGGAGTCGTCGCCGACGCTCGGACGATCGGGATCGGCAAGAAACTGCTGTGCGGCCAAGTCGACTTGAACGGCATTGTGGCCGGCGAACCTCGGCCGGTGACGCATGCCGGTCGACTCGTCGGAATGGCCGTCAAGGCGAACAAGACGAACCGGCCAATCTTCGTTTCACCCGGCCAACATATTGACATCGCCGACGCCGTCAGGATCACTCAACTGCTGTTCCACGGACACCGCTTGCCCGAGCCGATCTACCAGGCCGATCGATTGAGCCGTCAAGTGGCGAAAGAGACGTTGCTTCACATGCAAACAACCTCAGACTGAAACAAATACCGGCCGAGATCGTGTCCCTCCTGTTCGAAGCTCAGGTTCGTAATGTCACCAACAGCGCAAGTCAACGGAGACATCGCACGGGACCGGCTGGCTGGTGCGGTTCTGGCGAATTCAGTGGCGTCACATTTGCTAAATTGTCCAGTTTGTACAGACGGCCGACTTTACGGGTTGAGAACCTCCAAGTAGACCACTATACTGCGTCGTTCTTTCCCGAGGCGGGAAGAAGGAAGAAGAACGTCCCTGTTGCCTGGTGCTCTCCATGCGATTTTCGCTGGTCGATCGGATTATTTCCCTGGAACCGGGGAAGTCGGTCACGGCCGTCAAGAATCTGACGCTCGCGGAGGAATACCTTGCCGACCATTTCCCGGGCTTCCCGGTGATGCCGGGGGTATTGATGCTGGAATCACTGGTGCAGGCCAGCGCCTGGCTGATGCGGTATACGAAAGACTTCAAATACAGTACGATTCTGTTGAAGCAGGCCCGTGCGGTTCGCTTCAACAGTTTTGTGACGCCGGGCAAGACCTTGACGGTCACAGCGACGGTTCACAAGTCCAAAGAGAGTGAGTGTGTGCTGAAGGGGGCTGGCACGGTCGACGGTGAATCGGTCGTCAACGCCCGGCTGACTTTGGAGCAGTTCAACCTGGCCGACCGCGATCCGAACTTGGCGGATTCGGATCGGTTGCGCATCGAGAAGATGCGAGAATTGTTTTTGCAGATCTGGTCACCGCCGACTAACTCGGATTATTCCTAGAAACCCAAACCGACGACTTGTCGTCGCTGGATGTGCCGTGAAACCAGTGGAATGCGACAACAAGTTGTCGGTTTGGGTACCACAAGGACAGCCTATGAATAATCCGGACTAACGAGCGTTCACAGCATCCGTAGGAATTCTGACTCATGAGGCTGGCTGGAAAAACTGCGCTGGTCACCGGCGGGAGCCGCGGAATCGGCAAAGCCGTCGTTTGGGCCCTGGCGCGCGAGGGGGCGAAGGTCGCGTTCGTCTATCACTCCAGTTCGGAAGCGGCTGAGAGGCTCGTCACCGATCTGGAGCGGGATCAGTACGAAGCCATTGCGTTTCGGTGCGACGTGAAGCAGAAAACAGCCTGCGATGAGGTCGTTGGGAAGGTGCTCCAGCGGTGGGGAAAGATCGACATCCTCGTCAACAATGCGGGCATCATTCAAGACACGTTGCTGGTGACGATGAGCGAGGACAAATGGGTCGACGTCGTCAACACGAATCTCAACAGTGTGTACAACTTCTCTCAGGCGGTGTCGCGGCCAATGATGTCGGCGCGATACGGCCGCATCGTGAACATGTCGAGTGTGTCCGCCCAGTTCGGTAATCCGGGACAGTCAAACTACGCGGCCAGCAAGGGCGGCGTCGAGGGCTTCACCCGTTGCCTGGCCAGCGAACTGGCCAAGCGTGGGATCACGGTCAACGCGGTCGCGCCTGGTTTCGTCGAGACCGACATGACCGTCGACATCCGCAATGCGGCAGGAGATCAGGTGAAAAAGAAGATACCGGTCAGACGCCTTGGCCAGCCCCAAGACATTGCCAATGCCGTCCTGTTCCTGGTAAGCGACGAATCGTCATACATTACGGGGCACGTGCTGACGGTCGACGGCGGGTTGACGCTTGGCGGGTTTTAGGGATTCCGAGTCAAGAGGAGATAAGTTGATGCCGACGACAGACGAAATCTATGACAAGGTGTGCGAGACGTTGGTCGATGCATTGGGAGTCGACGACGACGAGGTCACTCCCCAGGCCACCCTGGTCGGCGACCTGGGGGCCGAATCGATTGATTTTCTTGACATCGTGTTCCGGTTGGAGAAAAACTTCAATGTGAAGATTCCCCGGGGTGAGCTGTTTCCGGAGAACTTAGCGTCGGCCGATTCCGACTTCGTAGAAGACGGGGTTGTGACCGAAGCGGGGGTTGCCGAACTCCGCAAGCGGATGCCTCATGCCGACATCGGCAAATTTGCCGAGGACCCGAAGCTGGAAAACATCCAAGACCTGTTCACCGTTCAGATGATCGTCAGGTTTCTCGAAGCGAAATTGGCTGATTGAGAGCGGTTTCACAATGCGTTGGTTCTGGATCGACCGATTCATCGAATTTGAGAGTGGTTTGCGAGCCAAGGCGGTCAAGAACGTGACCCTGGCCGAGGAACACTTGCACGATCACTTTCCCGGCTTCGCGGTGATGCCGGGGTCGCTGATCATCGAAGGGCTGGCCCAAACGGGTGGCATTTTGCTGGGGGAAACGCATCACTTCGAGCGCATCGTCATTTTAGCCAAGGTGCCCAAAATGACGTTTTACGGCTGGGCATGTCCCGGGGATACGCTTGTCTATACCACCGAGCTGGTTGATGTCCGCGAGGAAGGGGGTTCCGTTGAGTGCCAGGCGCACATCGGTGAGAGGCTGGTGGCAGAAGGTGAGATCGTGTTCGTACACTTTGATCAAGGCGATCCGAAATTCGGCGCCATTGACCAGAAGAACTTTGTGTTTTCGATGAATTTGCTGGGTATTTTGGACGTTGGTCGCGCCGGAGACGGATCCACTCCGCCTGCACCGGCAGCCAGTCCCGCCAGAAAGCTGGAACGATGAGACGTCGAGTAGTCGTCACCGGGATCGGGTGCGTGACACCCATCGGCAACAACGTCGAGTCGATGTGGCAATCGCTATTGGAAGGCCGGAGTGGCGTCGGGAACATCACCCATTTTGACGCGTCGAATTTCCCCACCCATTTCGCTGCGGAAGTCAAAGACTACGATTTCAGCCAGTTTGCCGACGATCCGCAGCAATTCGAATTCGCCGGCCGCAACATTCGTTTTGCCGTCGGCGCCGCGGTTCAAGCAGTGAAGGACTCCGGCATTCTGGACGCGCACCTCGACCCGGCCCGTCTGGGGGTCTATTTGGGAGCCGGCGAAGGGCAGCAGGATTTTCAGTTGTTCATGAGCATGGTGGCCCAGGCGCAGCGCGACGGCGAACTCGATTTGGAGCAGTTCACCAAGAGTGGTTTGGAGCGGCTCAATCCTCAGGCCGAGCTGGAACAGGAGCCCAACATGGCGGCCGGTCATCTGGCAAGCCTGTTCAATGCTCAAGGCCCGAACCTGAACTGCTTGACGGCCTGCGCTGCTTCCAGCCAGGCACTCGGGGAAGCGACAGAGATTATTCGCCGGGGCGACGCCGACGCGATGCTTTCCGGCGGGGCGCACAGCATGATTCATCCGTTCGGCGTCACCGGCTTCAATCTGCTGACGGCTTTGTCGACCTACAACGAGGAACCGGCAAAAGCCTCGAGACCGTTCGACAAGAAACGCGATGGTTTCGTTCTGGGAGAAGGGGCGGGCACAGTTGTCTTGGAAGAACTCGAACAGGCCAAGACCCGCGGAGCGAAGATTTACGGAGAAGTGATCGGCTACGGCTCCACAGCCGATGCGTACCGCATCACCGACATTCATCCTGACGGCCGCGGAGCAATCGCCTGCATCAAGATGGCCTTGCAGGATGCCCGGGTCAACACGGACGAAATCGACTACATCAACGCGCATGGCACCAGCACGGTGGTGAACGACAAAGTCGAAACGATGGCGATCAAGGGATCGCTTGGAGAAGACGCCCGCACGACGCCCATCTCAAGCATCAAGAGTATGATGGGACATCTGATCGCCGCCGCCGGGAGCGTGGAAGCGATCACGTGTTTGCTGGCGATCAAGAACGACGCGCTGCCGCCAACCATCAACTACGAGACGCCAGACCCGGACTGTGACCTTGATTACGTGCCCAATGTGGCCCGTGAGGCGCCGGTGAAACGGGCTTTGTCGAATAGCTTTGGATTCGGCGGACAGAATATTTCGCTCATCTTTTCGGAATTTGAGGGCTGACGCTGAAAGCTCTCAGCAATCAGCTCTCAGCGGTCAGCAATCAGCGGTCAGCTCTCAGCTTTTTCTGGCTGACCGCTGAAAGCGGACGGCTAACCCCAATACCGTTTAACAAAGCATAACTTCAATGCACTCATTCGCTTTCGTGAAGCTGAGGGAAAGGTGTGGCTGGGGCTGAGTCCGCGAAGCCCCAGATCTTACGGTGATCGACTCCCTGGGGCATCGAAGACTCTGCCCCAGCCACCCATCACAAATCGTTTGCACATTTCCACATAGGCTTCGTGAAACGGTATTGCGGCTAACCCGGATCATTCACCGCCAAGTCGCCAAGGACGCGGCTGCGTTTGTGAGATTTGACGTTGCACTCTTCAGCGGTCAACAGTGTGTTCCGAACAGCAAGCGAATGACAGTGACCCCAACATCCCTTGTCATTTGACTTGACGATCTTTGTCCTCTTGGCGTCTTGGCGGTTGATGAATAATCCCGGCTAAAAGCCTCTAGTGGAGAGAGCGGTGCATTGGACAATCGTGGGTGTCATTGCGGGTCTGTTTCTGACGGACCTGTTGATTCGACTCGTGTTCGTTCCCATCGCTCTGCGCATCTTCGAGGCCAGACCACCCTTGCAGGCGGAATTGACATCTCCCGATTCCGACGGCCACGAAATTCGTTTCCCCACGACGCACGGGCTCAGTTTGCGCGGCAGCCTGTACCTCCGCGAAGAGCGTCCGTCGCGCGGGGTGATTCTCTTTTGTCCGGAACTCAGCGGAAGCCGCTGGTCGGCCATGTCGTACTGCCAAGGGCTTTATCAAGCGGGTTTCGACATTCTGGCGTTTGATTTTCGCAACCAGGGCGAAAGCGATCGGCAGCCCGATTACGAGCCTCTGCATTGGGTGACCGAATATGAGGTTGCCGACGTGCTGGCTGCGATCGATTTTGTACGCGGGCGAACCGAACTCAAGACGCTGCCGATCGGTCTGTTCGGGGTCAGTCGGGGCGGGGGAGCCGCCCTGCTCGCTGCAGCCCGTTGCCCCGACGTCGAATGCGTCGCTTGCGATGGAGCATTCTCCACCGATCGCATGATGCTGCATTACGCACGCCGCTGGATTACGCTGTACGTCCCCCAATGGCTGTTGAAGCTGATGCCCTGGTGGCACGTGCGGATGACGCTCTGGTTGGTGCGTTTGACCAGTGAAAAGCGGAGACGATGCCGATATACGAGTTTCGATCGCTGGTTGCCCCAATTGGGCGGCACGCCCGTCTTTCTGATTGTGGGCGACCGGGACAATTATGTGGATCCCGGGATTGTCGGTGAGATGGCCCAGCAAATCGGTCCCAGTTGCCAGAGTGTCTGGGTGGTTCCGGACGCGAAACACAACATGGCCCGGCAAGTCGAACCGCAAGAATATGACCGTCGGCTGATGGAGTTCTTCTCGCAACTCCGCCAGGAAGTCCGACGCCCTTCGGCCAAGCAGACGCAGCGGTAAGCCAAGGAGAAAGGAAAAAGGAAAAAGGCAAAAGTCCTCTTCTCCCTTTTTCCTTTTTCCTTTTGACTTTTTCCTTGGATGGGTCTGCCGATCTGACAGGACACCACCTCCCAGCGCTCGTCCGAAAGTTGGTCGCAGAATGATTGTTCTTGGTAAATGATTGTTGTCTCTAGGGTTAAGTCGTGTTGACACGATCCGCATGTTTTGGTATCCGATTTGCTCCTTGTCCGGTTGGGTATTCTGGCGAAAATACTGCGGAGAAGTTTGTGCGACCGTTTTGAATGGGGCATCGGGTGGGAGCCGGGCGGAAACAACCTTACCAACTGCTGATTGCCGATGACGATTCCGGATTCCGCGAAACGCTGAAGACCATTTTCGAGCCCTATTTCGAAATGGTCGAGGCCAGTTCGGGGGAAGAGGCGATCGAGATCGTCGAATTCCAGCCGGTTCACATCGCGCTGCTGGACATGCACATGAAGGTGTTGACCGGGCTGGAGACGTTGCGCATCCTGAAATCGATCAACTCGCTCGTTCCCTGTATACTCGTCACCGCCGATGCCAGCGAGCAGCTGAGACAGGATGCGGCTGAGGCGGACGCTTTTTCGGTCTTGCGGAAGCCGGTGACTAAGCTGGAGTTGGTGTGGACCGTTTCCACTGCTCTGTCAGAAATCTACGACGATCCGGACGCGTCCGCCTGGTTGGCTGGTTGAGACTATGGCCTTGGTGACAATACAGGTACTCGAAGGGCTGGAGAGAGGGCAAGTGTATAGCGACTTGCCGACTCCGCTCACAATCGGGCGCGAGGACGAAAACGTCATCCGCTTGAACGACGAACGCGTCAGCCGGTTTCATGCGAAGATTCAAGAGGACGGCGAGCGCGTGATCCTCACTGATCTGGACAGCACCAACGGCACGCGGGTCAACGGACATCCCGTGCAGATGAGAGTGTTGCAGGCGGGCGACCAACTCTCCATCGGCCGTTGTCTCCTCGTTTACGGGAGTCGTGAAGACATCTCGAATCGAGCGCGATCCGTGGACGGCAGCCAGGTTACCTTTTCGGAACTCGCAGACCATACGGTTGCCGTTCCTGCGGACTCGGCCAGCGCCATCGACAACGAACCCGAAGCAGACGATTCCGCTGACCAGGATTCGGTCGGTAACGAGGAGGGCTTGGCCGAATTGTTCCCAGACGGCCCGCCAGAATCACCACAGGGGCTGCCGCCCGCTCAGCGGGCGCAAGTCTCCGACATTCTGGCGTTTGTGCACGACCAGATCCGTGTGGTGGTTCTCTCGGCAGCCGAAGACCAGAACGACCAAGACGATGCTCCGAAGGTGATGCGAGTCGATGGGGAGGCTTGGCAGCGTCTGCTCTCCCTGGAAATGGACCTGGCCCGTTACTTGCGCAGCATTGCCGAGCCTGATTGAGTTTCGGATGAGACGGTTTGTTCCGGTCAGTGCGATTCTCCCCAGCAGCGACTGTCGTCGACCGGCATCGGATTTCCTTCAGGTATCACATTCGGTCCGTCCTGATTTTGCAGCGCGGCAAGAAGTCGCATTTCGTCGGTACTCTGGGGATTTCGTGGCCTATATTCGTTGTACTATGATCGATCCCCACAAAATCTGGTCGTCCTCTCAGCTTCCCACGCTGCCCTCGGTCGCGATCCGGCTGCTGGAAATCTCGCAAGACCCGGATACGGAAACCAAGGATGTCATCGACATCATCAAGACCGACCCGGCCATCTCGGCAAAGATTCTGAAGTCGACGAATTCGTCGTTTTTCGGCTTCAGTTCGAAAGTCACGTCGGTTGACCGCGCGGTTCCGCTGCTCGGCACGACGGTGGTCACTTCGCTGGCGTTGAGCTTCTCGCTGGTCGAGGCGGCCATGACCTCCGGACCGATGGTCAAACACTACAACGCGTACTGGCTGCAATCGCTGGTGCAGGGGATCACCGCCGAGACGCTCAGCGAAGGCAGCACCGAAGGGCTGGACTGCGAATACTTTCTGACCGGTTTGCTGATGGATCTCGGCCGGCTGGCTATGTTGAAAACGATTTCCCAGGAGTACTGGGCGGTGCTCGAACGTGCTTCCGTCCAACGGTGCAATCTGCACGACGTCGAGTCGGAACTACTGGGAATCAATCATGTCGAAGTCGGCATGAAATTGATGGAAAACTGGAACCTGCCCGAAACGTTACTCAACGCGGTCAAGTACCATCACGCTCCGGTCCCCGAGATCCTCGAACAACACGGTTCGGCCGACTTCGAGCTGCTGGGGGCCATTGCCGTCTCGGCTGCCCTCGGCGACTACTTCTGCTCGGCCAACAAGGGACTCGCGCTAACGCGTCTGCAGGAGTTGACGGGCGAACTCTACAAGTTCACGGACACCGATCTGGAAGAATTCTTCGTCAAGGTGAAGCCTCGCATCGAGGAGGCCGGCGATTTGTTCTCGGTGAACACCGAAGAACTCGGTGACCCCAGCGAGCTGATGGCCCAGGCCAGTGAGCAGCTGGCACAAGTGGCCGTGCGGGAACACGTCGCCAGCGCCCAAGCGGCTGCCCGACAACAGGCCGCCGAGCGAGAAAGCCAAGAACTGGCTACGAAGAACCAGCAATTGCAAAAACAGGCACTGCACGATCCACTCACCAAAATATACAACAGGCAGTTCTTCGACGAGGCTCTCCAGAAGGAGGTCAACCGCTGCTGCCGAAATGCCATGCCGATCGGCGCGATCTTTGCCGATATCGACAAATTCAAGCAACTCAACGATACGTACGGCCATCAATTCGGCGATCTTGTGCTCCAGCGCGTTGCAAAAGCGTTTGGTCAGGTGCTCCGAAATTCCGACACGCTGGCCCGTTACGGGGGAGAGGAGTTTGTCGTCCTCGTCAGCGAACCGACGGAAAAAGGATTACAAAAAGTTGCCGAACGCATTCGGGCGTGCGTCGAAGCCGAAGAAGTCCATTTCGGCGACCAGAGGGTCGCCGTCACCATCAGCGTCGGAGCGGCAATCGCCATTCCCGGACGCACCGAATCGGATATCGGGGAACGGCTCATTGCTGCCGCCGACGAAGCCATGTATAATTCCAAGAAAAACGGCCGCAACCAGGTCCGGTTTCGGTCGCTGCTCTCACAACAAGAACGCCAACTGACCCAGCGGGTCAACCAAAAGCGGTTCAGCCGTTGGCTGGTCAACCGACAGGTCCTCGACATTCCCACCGCCTCAAAGATCCTCTTGCAGTGCCAAACCGAGCGAAAACACATCGGCGTCCTTGCTCAGGCCGAAGGCTACCTCGACGCCGCGCAGGCCGATCGGATTCTCAGAGAACAGGAAGAGACCGGCGAGCGGTTCGGCGAAGCCGGCATCCGGCTCGGATTGCTCTCGGAAGATCAGTTGACGTCTCTATTGGTGATCCAGCAGGAAGACCCGCTGCTGTTCGCCAAAGCGCTGGTGCGTCACGGGGTGCTCGATCCGAAGCGCCTCGCCAATCTGCTCAATAAATACGTTGCCGACGCCAAGCCAAGACCAGCGGAGCAATCAACCGCGGCGGTTTGAAAGGTCGAAATGGCGCGGTCGAACAATCTGGAAGTTCACCGATGAAACTGACCGTACTCTCTCGCGAACAACAAAAGCTTTCACGACGCGTTGTGATTGGCTCGATTGCGCTGGTGGTGATGTTTGCTCTCGGCTGGAGAATCGACGATGTCCGAGGCGCTTCAGTCGCGGCGCAGGCCACGATCGTTCACGAAGTCCCGGCAGTACACTCTGCGCCTCAGACGAAAGTCCATTCGCTGCCGCCGGCGTTTTACAGTGTCTTTCCTTTCGTCGCCTTGCTGCTGGCAATCGCCCTGTTACCCCTGTTTCGCGCCACCGAGCACTGGTGGGAGCGGAACTGGAACCGGCTGCTCGTCGCGGCCAGTCTCGGCGGAGTGGTGCTCTTATACTACGCCGTCTTGTATGGGCACGGCGTCGTCGATCATGCCACGCATCATCTTTCCGCAGTCGGTTGGCCGGCTGCGCTGACCGTGCTGAAAAACGCGATGCTAGTGGAGTACATTCCGTTTATCGTGCTCTTGTTCAGCCTGTACGTCATCAGCGGCGGAATTGCCATCGCGGGGAACCTTGTCGGCCGTCCGAAGTTGAACGCAACGATCATCGGCATCGGCGGAATGTTGGCCAGCTTCATCGGGACGACCGGCGCGGCCATGCTGCTAATCCGTCCGCTGCTCAAGGCCAACCAGAAACGAGATCACGTCGCCCACACGGTCATTTTCTTTATTTTCATCGTCTGTAACACCGGTGGGTGTCTGTTGCCCATCGGCGACCCGCCGTTGTTTCTCGGTTTTCTGCGCGGCGTAAAGTTCACCTGGACGCTCTCGCTGTGGCCGATGTGGTTGTTCATGAACGCGCTGTTGCTGACAGTCTACTTCGTGTGGGACACCATCCGCTATCGGCATGAAGATCGTGACTGCGTCGAAGCGCCGCCGGCGACGCCAGTGCCCTTTGCGATTCGGGGGGGCGTCAACTTCCTGTGGTTGATTGGCGTGATTGCCGCCGTCGTCCTGCTCGATCCGTCCAAAGCGGTTCCGGGAACCGATTGGCACGCGCCGATCTTTTTCCGCGAAATGGTGATGCTCGGACTGGCAGGCTTGTCGCTGTGGAGCACGACGTCAGACATTCGACGACAAAACGCGTTCAACTACGACGCCATTTTAGAGGTGGCCGCGCTGTTCATCGGCATTTTCATCTGCATGCAGACGCCGATTCAGCTTCTCCACGTCTACGGCGACGATCTCGGCATCGATACGGCGGCGAAGTTTTACTGGGGAACCGGACTGCTTTCGAGCTTTCTCGATAACACCCCCACGTACGTCGTCTTTTTCGAAACCGCCAAGTCGATGGGAGCTGAAGGAACCGGCATTGCCGGCGGAGCTTCCGGCATTGCCGGCGGAGCTTCCAGCATTGCCGGCGTTTGGGAGCCTTACCTCATCGGCGTTTCGTTGGGGGCCGTGTTCATGGGGGCGATGACCTACATCGGCAACGGGCCGAACTTCATGGTCAAGGCCATCGCCGAAAAGAACAACATCCGCATGCCGAGCTTCTTCGGTTACATGGCCTATAGCTGCGGGATCCTGCTGCCGATCTCAATCGTCTTGTCGTGGGTGTTCCTGTAGGGACTTGCGGCCGAGCGGACGCCGTGCTAGGTTCGACGGCGCGTTCCTTGTCGAACTTCGCAGCTTCGAGGTCCCACGATGCAAACGATTCGCGCCTGCGCGGTGAGTATGAACAGCGAATTGGGCAAGCCCCAACAATCGCTCTCACGGATCGCCGACTTCTGCGAGCAAGCCGCCGCCCGGCAAGCCGAATTGGTGCTGTTTCCCGAGCTCGTCGTGCACGGACACTGCACACCGAACACTTGGGAATTGGCCGAAGCGGTTCCCGACGGCCCCAGTGTCCGCCGATTGGTGGAGCTGGCCGGGCGTTACGGCCTCATCCTTTCCGTCGGGCTGAGCGAAAAGGAAAGCGACCTCGTCTTCAACACACAGGTGCTCGTTTCTCCGCAGGGTTACATCGGCAAGCAACGCAAGCTGCATCTCTCACGCGACGAAGTCCTCTTCTACAAAGGGGGGCGTGAGATTTCGGTGTTTGACGTCGGCAAGTGCAAACTCGGCACGGTCATTTGCTACGACAACCAGTTCCCCGAAGTAGCGCGCATTGTGGCGTTGAAGGGGGCCGATGTGATCCTGATGCCTCATGCGGCCCGTCAGGGGCGATGGGACGACACGCCTGAGTCGGAAGCGGCGGCTCGTCGCCATGTGTTCGACTACTTCAGCAGTTGCTATCGGATGCGGGCCCGCGAGAACGCCTGCTTCTGCGTGTTCGCCGATCAGGCCGGCCGGGCCGGATATGTCGATACCTATCCACCCGAGCATCCCAATCAGCCGCACCACCCCGGAGCAGCACTGATCATCGACCCGAGCGGCAACCTGCTCGAGCACACTCAGACCGAGCAGATCCGTGACGAAATGATCGTCCTGGATCTCGACGCCGAATTGCTGGCCCGTGCCCGCAGCCATCCCAACTACACGCTGCGCACCCGCCGCCCCGAACTGTTCGCAGAGCTCGTGCGCGAACAGGTGTCGTGTTGAAATGTGTCGTCCCGGCGCGGAATTCCGATTCCGAACGGCTTCTGATTCGTTACAATAAACGCGCGCCGAACCATAAGAAAGGACAACCGGAGATGGCAGCTTCACAAATCCGCGTGGGCATCGTCGGGGCCGGTCAAAACACCCGGCTGCGGCACATTCCCGGCTTTCGAGCCATCGACGGCGTCGAGATCCTGGGCGTTGTGAACAGCACGCCGGACTCGACGGACCGAGCCGCCAAACAGCTCGAAATCCCGCGAACCTATCCCCATTGGCAGGCCCTCGTCGAGGACGCCGATATCGACGCGGTCATGATCGGCGCCTGGCCCAACCTGCACTGCGAGGTGACCTGCGCCGCTCTCGATGCCGGCAAACACGTGCTGACCGAAGCCCGCATGGCCCGCGACGCCGCCGAAGCACAGCGTATGCTCCACGCGGCCGAAGAACATTCCCACCTCATCAAACAGATCGTTCCCAGTCCCTTCGGCTTGGCGCAGAACGAGTACGTGCGCGAACTGATCGACGAAGGTTTTCTCGGTGACCTGAGAGAATTGGTCGTCATCGCTGCTGACGACGGTTTCTGGGACGCCAATCAGCCGTTACATCCCCGGCAAGACGCCGAGTTGAGCGGGATGAACATCCTGGCGATGGGCATTTTGCACGAGACGGCACTCCGTTTCTCGCCGGCGCCGACGCGAGTCTTCGCGCAGACGACCCTGTTCCAAGGGGAACGCCCCTTGCCCGACGGATCGGCTTCTGTGCAAGCTACCGTTCCCGACAGCGTCCAGATCCTCACGCAGCTTGAAGGGGGTGGCCGCGGACTGTACCACCTAAGCGGCATCGATCTCTTCGGGCCCGGCATGCAGATCCATCTGTACGGCTGCCGCGGGACAATCAAGTTTCTCTTCAAGCCCGAAGAACGGCTGCTGATCGGCCGCGCCGGCGATGCGGAATTGAAAGAGGTCGAGATCCCTGCGGAGAAGCTGGGCGGCTGGCGCGTCGAAGAGGAGTTTATCGGCGCGATTCGCGGCGACGAAAACGTTTGCCTGACCAATTTCGCCACCGGTGTGAAGTACATGGAATTCACCGAAGCCGTCCAGCGCAGCGCCGCCGCCAACCAACCGGTCGACTTGCCGTTCTCCGGCGGTCGGAACGAAACAGAGGTGAAAGGATGCACCAGCAATACGCGCACGAATTGAAAGTCGCTCTTCGTGCGGTTCGTGCTGCGGCCAAAGTGTGCCAGTCCGTCCAGGCGACCCTCACACCGGACGTGCTGCAGAAAAAAGACCGTAGCCCGGTCACGGTTGCCGACTTTGGCAGCCAGGGAATCGTCTGTCGCGAACTGGAACAGGCCTTTCCCGATGACCCCGTCATCGGCGAGGAAGATGCGAGTGAATTGCGTACTCCCGAAAACGCAGCCTTCCTCGACCGCGTGCGTCGTGAGCTCCGTGAAACCGGTCTCCAGGCGACCGGCGAAGAGATTTGCGGATGGATTGACCGCGGCGCGGGGCGTGAATTCTCCGATCGGTTCTGGACTCTCGACCCCATCGACGGCACGAAAGGCTTTCTCCGCGGCGGACAGTATGCGATTTCATTGGCGCTCGTCGTTGAGGGCAAGATTGACGTGGCGGTGCTCGGTTGTCCGAATCTGCCGCTCTATTCGGCCGGCGATCTGGCGGCCGGAGTGATTCTTTTTGCGATCCGCGGCCGGGGAAGTTCGCAGATCCCGCTCGATGGTGAATCCACCCCGACACCGGTGCGGGTCAGTGAAACTGCCGACCCGTCCGAGGCCCGGTTTTGTGAATCGGTCGAATCGGGACATAGTTCGCACGGACACGCGGCAGCGGTGGCCGGCCGGCTCGGCATCACGCGTGACCCGCTGCGTCTCGACAGTCAGGCCAAGTACGCCGTCGTTGCCAGAGGCGAGGCCGACATCTACCTGCGACTGCCCACACGGGCCGATTACCAAGAGAGAATTTGGGACCATGCCGGTGGCGTGCTGGTCGTCGAAGAAGCCGGCGGAACGGTCACCGACGTCGGGGGCAAACCGCTGGAGTTCACACACGGCCGGAAACTCGCCGCCAACCGCGGAGTGATCGTCACGAACGGACTGTTACACGGGCGCGTCATTGCGGCACTGGCCGCGTGCGGGGTGAGTTGAGAACGAATCGCCCCAGAGGATTCTTTATTCCGGCCTTCAGATGAACTGGCAGATTGCAGTCACAATGACGGTTCTCGGCGTGGTGGTCGTCGCGTTGAGTTTTTTGCGCGCCGCCCCCGACCTGATCCTCTCGGGCGGTTTGGCGCTGCTGCTGATTGCTGGGATCGTCGGCCCGCAAGAGGCGCTGGCCGGTTTCGCCAACGAGGGGTTGATCACCGTCGCGGTCCTGTACGTCGTTGCCGAGGGGATGCGCCAGACCGGGGGGATCGACTTCATCGGTCGACGGCTGTTGGGACAGCCGAGGTCGTTGCAGTCGGCCCAAGCGAGAATCACGCTGCCGGTGGCGGTGATGAGCGCCTTTCTGAACAACACGCCGGTCGTGGCCATGATGGTGCCGGTCGTGAGCGACTGGGCCAAGAAGTGTCGCATCTCGGTTTCGCATCTGTTCTTGCCGCTGAGTTACGCAGCCATCTTGGGCGGCATGTGCACGTTGATCGGCACGAGCACCACGTTGGTTGTCAACGGGCTGTTGATCGATCAGCCGGCCGGTCGCAGTCTGGGGATGTTCGAGATCGCTTGGGTTGGCGTTCCCGCGATGGTGGTGGGCCTGGTTTATCTGCTCAGTTGTGCCCGATGGCTGCTCCCAGAACGAAAGCCGGCCTTCACGGAATTCGAAGACCCTCGTGAATACACGGTCGAAATGCTGGTCAAGCCGGGCAGTCCTCTGGTAGGCAAATCGATTGAAGAATCCGGCCTCAGACACCTACCCGGCATGTACCTGATGGAAATCGACC